>NZ_CP082273.1:961945-1282593 GCF_019880385.1 Nocardioides coralli | reverse complement strand
GAGTTGGGGAAGGTGTCGAAGAGCTCCTCGCCCGGACGGGTGGTCACCACCTCACCAGCCCCGGTGAACACGTCCATCTCGAGCACCGTCTCGTGGGGCAGCCCGCGCCGAAAGCTCGTGGACTCGATCCCGAGCCCGCTGACGGCACCCCCGACCGTGATCGTGCGCAGCTGCGGAACGACGCACGGGACCAGCCCGTGGGGCAGGGTCGCGGCGACCAGGTCCTCGTAGGTGCACATGCCCTGGACGTCGACCGTCGCGGCCTCGATGTCGAGGGAGACGACCCCGCGGAGGCCCGACACGTCTAGACCACCGGCCAGATTTTGCCGTTGCCGGAACAGGTTCGTCGTGCCCTTGGCGAGTCGTACCTGCTCACCCTGCGGCAGCGCGGCGTAGGAGCGCCGCAGCCGCGACACCGCGAGGTCGTGGAGGTGGGGACCGACCAGGGTCACGGGCACCACGCTACTCCGAAGCGGCGGCCGGAACGGGTGGAAGTCCGGGAACGAGAGAGGCTCCCCGTACCGAGTGCGGGGAGCCTCCGTGCCTGTTGGGCGGCACCGTTGCTCGGCGGGGTTCCGGGGGTGGGTGGCACTCCCGCCAATCAGGCCGGCGTGGGCAAAAGGGGGATTTGCCACCTGCCTGTGACCCCAGTTTACACACCGCCCCGGATTCCGCACCCACTTCCCGGAGATGGTCTATGCCGGGCTCGACCCTCGATTCTGAGCGTGAATCACGCCGGTCGGCGCCCCTGTGACAGGGAAAATCCTGCGCGTGCCCTCTTCCCAATTTGCCTCCGAGTCCCCATCCTGAGCACATCAGGCGCATACCCACCACCAGCACCAGGAGATCGACATGACTCGTCAGGCCAAGCTCGTCATCGCCGCCCTCGTCACCACCCTCGCGGCCACCCTCGGCACCGCCGGCATCGCCACCACCGCCGAGGCCGGCAAGTCCTCCATCACCCGTGGCAACAACTGGTGCTGCTGACCTGACACGCAGGTTCGTCCTCTCTCGGGGCCCGGTTCACCACACGCACGACACCCACCACAGCACCAGGAGATCGACATGACCCGTCAGGCCAAGCTCGTCATCGCCGCCCTCGTCACCACCCTCGCGGCCACCCTCGGCACCGCCGGCATCGCCACCACCGCCGAGGCCGGCAAGTCCTCCATCACCCGTGGCAACAACTGGTGCTGCTAGGACCCGGGTGGCAACGGCTCGGCCGGAGCCGCCTCACGGGGAACAGAAATCACCAGTTTTCCCACGAGCACCACGGCAGCGGACCTAGCATGGCTGGGAGGCAGGGCATCTGATGAGCGCCCTCGCCACGCCGCCACTCTCGGGTGCGCCGGCGTCGCCAGGCCGACGCCGGCAGGACACGACCATCCGCGAGAAGGACACCCACCGGTGCTGCTGACCAGCCGCTGAAGACGGAGCTCTGTCTCGGGTGTCCGTCGGCCACAACCCACCCACACCCTCAGGAGACCGTCATGAACCGCAAGGTCAAGCTCGTCATCGCCGCCCTCGTCACCACCCTGGCGGCCACCCTCGGCACCGCCGGCGTGGCCACCACCGCCGAGGCCGGCAAGTCGTCGAACACCAGGACCAACAACTGGTGCTGCTGACCAGCTGCAGGGCTGTCGACCCACGCAGCCCCTGAGCACACAAGCGGGGCCGGAGGAAGACCTCCGGCCCCGCTTCGTGCGTCCGCAAGGAGGACGCGCGCTCTCAGATCTCCTGCCGCGACTCCACGTCGAGGCGCACCACCGGCCGGCTGCGCAGTCCGGCGGAGGCAGCGGCGCTGCGGTAGGCGGAGCGGGCGGACTCCATGTCGCCGACTCCCTCGAGCAGGCCGGCCAGCTCGAACCACAGCTCGGCCGCCTCGCGGTCGGATCCCACGCCGGTCAGCACCAGCACTGCCTGGCGGTAGGCGTTGCCGGCCTCGGCGAAGTTGCCGCCTCCGCCCCAGGCCTGACCCACCACCGCGAGAGCGTCCGCGGCCAGCATGGGCGCACGTGAACCGACGGCCTCGTTGATCTCCGCGGCGAGCTGGCGCGCCTCGTCGTACTTTCCCTCGAGCAGCAGGGCCCGGGCACGCGAGAGGCTGTGACGCGCGAAGTCGATGGCGCCGCCGCTGGAGGTGTGGAGCTCCACCGCCGCCTTGGCCAGCTGCTCGTGGGCCGCCTCCACGTTGGGGGGGTCGAGCCGCAGCTGCATGTCGGCGAGCTCGGTCCGCAGCCGGGCGAGGTTGCGCCCGTCGCGACCCTCCGACAGGAGGGCGAGCGCGCGCTCGGCGAGGGGGACGGCCTCGCGGATCCGGCCCTGCTTGGTCTCCAGGATGCAGGCGTTCCAGTAGGCGGAGGCCCGGGCCTTGGGTGACTGCAGCGTCTCGGCCTTGTCGATGGCCCGGCGGCAGGTGCGCACCGCCTGGCCCACGTCGCCCCGCTCCGAGTAGGCGGCGGCCAGGGTGACGGCGAGCTGCACGGACTCGTCGGCGCTGTCGAGCGGCGTCCCCGACAGCTTCTCGAGCACCCGCTCCCCGGTCTCGATCGCCAGCCCGAGGTCGCCGGACTCGCGGTAGCAGCGGCTCAGCGCGATGGCGGCCTGGATCTTGAGGATGCCGCCCTCGGGGGCGGTGACCAGCGGCTCGAGCTGCAGGATCGCCTCGTCGATGGCGCCCTGCTGCTCCAGCGTCCGGGCGACCAGGAAGCGCCCGCGCTCCACGAGGTCGTGGAGGGACGCCGACGTCGCGCGGTCGATGGCGTGGCGTGCGCGCGACTCGGCCTCGATGGCCTCGCCGTTCTCGAACGCGAACTCCGCCAGGTCGAGCTCCAGCCGGATCTCGTCGTGCTCGCGCGCGCTGGCGCCGCGCAGCAGCTGGTCGACGGGCAGCCCGAGCCGGGCAGCCAGCCCGGAGAGCACCTCGGCGTTGGGCCGGCGCTGGCCGGACTCGAGGCGTGACACGTAGCCGACGGAGACGAGATCGCCCGCCAGGTCGGTCTGGGTCCAGCCCTTGGCAACACGCGCAGCACGGATACGACCGCCCAGCTCAGCGGGGTCGATCTCCCGGAGAATCGCAGCTTCGACAACGTCCATGGACAGATTGTGACCGAGCGCGGTCGATTTCGGTCAAGGTATCCGTCAACCCGTCGAAGTCTTTACCCGAGGCTCAGGTCCGGAAGGACTCCAGCACCGTGCCCCGGGGCTCGCCGCGGTGCACCGTGACCCCGGCGCCACCGAGCTCGGCGAGCACAGCCCGATCGGCCCGTGGCACCTCATCCTGCTCGGTCAGCACCACCACGGCCTCCACGCCGCGGACACCAGCCGCCACCGCCATGGCGACGCAGGCCCCCACCGCCGAGACGTGCAGCGAGGGCAGGTCGACCGTCGCGCCGGCGTAGGTGCGACCGTCGGCGTCCCGGAGCGCGGCGCCCTCCGCGGCCCCGGCCCGGGTCCGGGTGGCGCGGGCCAGCGTCACCAGCTTCGCGTCCTCGGCGGAAAGGTCACTCATCGAGGTCTCCCTCCCCCGCCTCCGGCACCACCGGCGCGAGTCGTCGGATCAGCACGGTGCCGACCTTGTTGCGTCGACCAGCCGTCTCCTCGGCCTCGAACACCAGGCCGTGGGCCTCGACCGAGGAGCCGGGGATGGGCACCCGCCCGAGGTGCTTGGCCATCAGGCCGCCCACGCTGTCGACGTCCTCCTCGTCGACCTGGAAGCCGAAGAGCTCGTCGAGGTCGTCGACCGGGTATCGGGACGAGACACGGGCGGCCACGCCCTCGTCGAGCACCTCGACGTCGATCTCCTCCTCGTCGTACTCGTCGGTGATCTCGCCCACGATCTCCTCGAGCACGTCCTCGATCGTCACCAGGCCTGCGGTTCCGCCGTACTCGTCGACGACGACGGCGATGTGCTGCCGCATCGACTGCATCTCCGACAGCAGCGCGTCCACGGGCTTGGAGTCCGGCACGTAGATCGCCGGCCGCATCACCTCCTCCACGCGCTGGGTGAACTCGACGTCAGGCGCCTCGAAGTCGCGGCGCACGAGATCCTTGAGGTAGGCGAAGCCCAGGATGTCGTCGAGGTTCTCCCCGGTCACGGGGATCCGGGAGAAGCCGCTGCGCAGGAACAGCGACATGGTCTGCCGCAGGTTCTTGTAGCGCTCGATGTAGACGATGTCGTTGCGCGGGACCATCACCTCGCGGGCGATGGTGTCGCCGAGCTCGAAGACCGAGTGGATCATCTTGCGCTCGCCGGACTCGATGACCGCCGAGGCCTCGGCGAGGTCGACGAGCTCGCGGAGCTCGGTCTCGGTCGCGAACGGTCCCTCCCGGAAGCCCTGCCCGGGAGTCAGCGCGTTGCCGACCATGATCAGCACCCGTGACACGGGGCCCAGCACCCGGGTGGCGGTGGCGAGGGGCGCGGCCGACCAGAGGGCGACCCGTTCCGCGTGCTGGCGGCCCAGGGTGCGTGGCCCGACGCCGATCACGACGAACGACACCACCAGCATGAGCGCGATCGACGAGAGGGCCGCCTTCCAGAAGTCGCCGTCCCACAGGTCCCGCACGAGCTGGGTGACCAGGACCGTCGCCGAGATCTCGCAGAGCAGCCGGAGCAGCAGTGCTGTGTTGAGGTGACGCGTGGCGTCGTCGAGCAGCGCCACGAGCCGGCGGGCACCGGCCCGTCCCTCGGCGGCGAGCTCCTCGGCGCGGGCGCGGGAGTACGACGCCAGCGCGGCGTCGGCGGCGGAGAACACGCCCGCGAGGACCACCAGGGCTGCGGCCGCGCCGAGCAGCCACAGGTCGGAGCCGGTCACCGCTGGTCGCTGCCGCGGGTGCGCCAGCCGGCGAGCAGCTGGTCCTGGAGCCCGAACATCTCGCGGTGCTCCTCGGGCTCGGCGTGGTCGTAGCCGAGCAGGTGGAGGATCCCGTGCACGGTCAGCAGCTCGATCTCGGCCTCGGTGCCGTGCCCGGCCTGCTCACCCTGCCGCTCGGCCACGGCCGGGCAGAGCACCAGGTCGCCGAGCACGCCCTCCTCCGGCTCCGCGTCGACCAGCCCGGGCCGCAGCTCGTCGATCGGGAACGCCAGCACGTCGGTGGGACCCTCCTTCTCCATCCACTGCCCGTTGAGCTGGGCGATGGTCGGCTCGTCGACGGCCTTGATGCAGAGCTCCGCCTGCGGGTGGACCCGCATCTGGTCCATCACGAAGCGCGACAGACCGGCGAGGCGGCGTACGTCGAGACCGTGGCCGGACTCGTCGATGATCTCGATGCTCACCGGCCGCGCCCGTCCCGACCCGCATCGCCCCGGGCGCCGTCGCCGCGGGCGTCGAACTCGTCGTAGGCCGCGACGATCCGGCCGACGAGCTTGTGGCGGACGACGTCGTGGCTGGTCAGCCGGTTGAACACCACGTCCTCCACGCCGGTGAGGATGTCCTCGACGACGCGGAGCCCCGAGCGGGTGCCGCCCGGGAGGTCGATCTGGGTCACGTCACCGGTGACCACGATCTTGGAGCCGAAGCCGAGCCGGGTGAGGAACATCTTCATCTGCTCGGGCGTGGTGTTCTGGGCCTCGTCGAGGATCACGAACGCGTCGTTGAGGGTGCGGCCCCTCATGTAGGCCAGCGGCGCCACCTCGATCGTCCCCGCCGCGAGCAGCTTGGGGATCGAGTCGGGGTCGATCATGTCGTGGAGGGCGTCGTAGAGCGGCCGCAGGTAGGGGTCGATCTTCTCGCTGAGCGTGCCCGGCAGGAAGCCCAGCCGCTCCCCCGCCTCGACCGCGGGGCGGGTCAGGATGATCCGGTTGACGTCCTTGCCCTGGAGCGCCTGCACCGCCTTGGCCATCGCCAGGTAGGTCTTGCCGGTGCCGGCCGGGCCGATGCCGAAGGTGATCGTGTGCTTGTCGATGGAGTCGACGTAGCGCTTCTGGTTGAGCGTCTTGGGCCGGATGGAGCGCCCGCGGTTGGACAGGATGTTGAGCGAGAGCACGTCGGCGGGCCGCTCGGTGGTCTCGGCGCGCAGCATCGCGAGCACCCGCTCGACCGTCTCGGTGCTGAGGCCCTGGCCGGTGCGGATGATGGTCACGAGCTCGTCGAGGAGCCGCTCGGCGAGGGCGACCTCACCGGGCTCGCCGTGCAGCGTGATGCGGTTGCCGCGCACGTGGACCTCGGCGTCGAAGGCGCGCTCGAGCAGCGCGAGGTGCTCGTCGCCGGGCCCGAGCAGGCTGACCATGTCGATGCTGTTGGGGACGACCACGGTGTGGTGGGTGCTGGTGGCGCCACGTCCGGGCGTGTTCTGGGTGTCAGTCATGGGGCTTCCATGCTACGCACGCGGGCGGGGTGGATCCCACTCGTCACGGGCGGGTGACCTGCAGGATGCCGAGACACATCTCGTCGGTGGTCCCCTCGCCCCACAGCACGTAGCGCTCGTCCTGCCCCTCGAAGGCCGGCAACCGGTCGCGCAGCCACTGGACGTGACGGCAGGTGACCGTGACCTGGTCGAAGGCGGAGAGCCTCACCGGCTCGGTCGGACGAGCACCCTGGTCGTCGAAGTCCCAGACGGGGATGTCGAGCAGGGTCCGGGCCCGGTCGGTGCCGGCGTTCGTCTCGATGGTGATGCTGCGTCCGAGCAGGTGCATGTGGCCCGCCACCCCGTGGACGGTCATCGGCTCCGACAGCGTGCGGGTGCAGGACTGGGTGTTGCCGGGGCGCGGCTTCGAGCCGCACAGGAGGTGGAGCAGGTTGGCGGTCGCCCCCGCCCGGGGGCCGAAACGCTCCTGGACGTCGGCGAGGGCCGCGTCGCGGTCACAGAGCGGCGAGCCACGGTGGCCCTTCCGGCAGGGCAGCTCGACGGGGCCGGGCAGGAGCATGGTGCCCAGGCCGGTGATGTCCGCGTCGCCCGGTGCCAGCCGGAGCTGGGTCGCCGAGGCGTCGGGTTCGTCGCCGGCCAGCAGGTTGTAGTGCACCTGCATCACGATCTGGCTGCCGGCCTCGAGCGGTACGCCGAGCCCGCGGCGGTGCACCGACTCCTCACCACCCGGTGCCCACGCGCCCAGCCAGCCGGCGTCGTCGACGTCGGTGACGTCGTCGACCCCGGTGCCGCCGAAGCAGGTCCAGCCCGGCCCGTCGTCGAGGTCGTCACGCGTCCGGGCCCGCTCGACCTGCTCGGGCGGGACCCGGAACAGGATCACGTGGTGGACCACCTCGCGGTTGCCCGGGATGACGTGGGTGCCGGTCAGGTAGCTGTCCTGGCGCAGGCGGGGGTCGAGCAGGAAGCAGCGGTAGTCGTCGGACCCCGCCCCGTGGGGGGCGCTCGGGGTGTAGGCGGCAGGCATCCGGAGGGTGAGCCGGCGCTCGCCCTCGCGCAGCGGGCGCGAGTCACCCTCCGGGATGTCGGCGTGGTGGACCTCGGGGGGCTCGGCCTCCGCGGTCGCGGGCGGGGTGGGCTCGTCCTGGGAGGCCCGCGGCGCGGGCCCCTCGGCCGCGCAGCCGGTCAGGAGCAGCGCACCCAGCGCGGTCGCCACCAGCAGCCTGCGGGTCCCCACGATCCTCACCCGGGCGGCCAGCTGAAGGCGCGACCCCCGAGGACGTGCAAGTGGGTGTGGAAGACGCTCTGGCCCGCCTCGGCGCCGGTGTTGAGCACGAGGCGGTAGTCGCTGACCCCCTCCTGACGGGCCACCTCGGCGCCGGCCGAGACCAGTGCGCCCAGAAGGGCCGGGTCGTCAGCCGCGGTGGCGGCGGCATCGGGAGCGTGGGCCCGCGGCACCACCAGGACGTGGGTGGGCGCCACGGGTTGGAGGTCGCGGAAGGCGACGACCTCGTCGGTCGAGAGGACGACGTCACCGGGGATCTCCCCCGACACGATCTTGCAGAAGACGCAGTCCTCGTCGCCGGTCATGCCACCAGCCTAGGAGACGAGCGGAGCACCCTGCTCCCATGCCGGTTCGCGAGCCGCGTCGTCGAGCCGGCACGGCAGCTCGACGGCAAAGGTGGAGCCGCGCCCGACCGCGCTGTCGACGGTGATCGAGCCGCCGTGCACCGCGACGATCGCCTGCACGATCGTGAGGCCGAGTCCAGACCCCTGGATCTGGCGTGTCTCCGCCTCGAAGGTCCGGAAGAAGCGGCTGAACAGGCGCTCCTGGTCGGTCTCGGAGATGCCCAGACCGTTGTCGCTCACCACGAAGCGGCTGGTGGTGCCGTTGGAGCGGAGCGAGATCATGATCCGCCCGCCGTCGGGGGTGAACTTGACCGCGTTGCTCATGAGGTTGGTGATGACCTGCTCGATCATGCGCGGGTCGCACTCGGTGGTCACCGGGGAGGGTGGCACCCGCAGCGAGACGTCGAGGCGACGGTCGCCGAGGCGGGTGCGGAGGTCGTCGTAGGCACCGGTGACCAGGTCGCGGAGGTCGACGACCTCGGGGACCAGCTCGAGGTCGTGCGACTCGACCCGCGACAGGGTCAGCAGGTCCTGGATCAGCACGAGCATCCGGTTGCCGTTGCGGTCGATCCGGTCGAGGAAGTCGAGCAGCGCCCGGGCGTTCGGGTGGTCGGCGAGGGCGTCCTGCAGCATCTCGGTGTAGCCGATGATGCTCGCCATCGGGGTCCGCAGCTCGTGGCTCACGGTCGCGACGAACTGGTCCTTGACCCCGTCGACGGCCTTGAGCCGCTCGACCGCCTCCTGCTCGTGGGCCAGCGCCGTCTGCAGCGCCTGCTCGGCCTGCACGCGCTCGGTGACGTCCCGCGCCGCACACAGGTAGCCGGTGATCGTCCCGTGCTCGGTCTGGATCGGCGAGATCGTCATCGACAGCAGTCGCCGCTCGCCGTCCTTGCGCAGGTAGGTCCAGTCCATCGGCTCGGACTTCCCGGACCAGATCAGGGCCCGGCAGACCTGGCCGAAGTCGGCCTCCGTGCGGAGGGCGAGCGCCCAGTTGGCCAGCTCCTGGGGATCGAGGAAGACCGCCGGCGACTTCCCGACGACCTCGTCCTCGTCGTAGCCGAGGATGGTCTTGGCGCCCGTGTTGAACAGGGTGATCCTGCCCTGCGGGTCGGTGGCGATGATGACGGTCGAGCCGGCCGACTCCAGGACGTCGTTGAGCATGGAGCGCTGGGCGGAGAAGGCCTGCTGCTCGGCGTACTGGTCGGCCATCATCACGCTCAGCGGCAGCGCGCAGAGCGCGCACGCGGTGACGAACCCGAAGCCGACCGTCAGGGCACGCTCGGGGCTGAACCCGGAGTCGGTGACCAGCGCGTGGATCGGGCCGTAGCCGTAGGCCGTCGCGGAGATCGCGACGGTGGCGACCACGGCGTTGTGGACGACCGTCTCCCACATCGCGCTCCGGAAGGCCAGCCAGGCCAGCAGGGTGATCACCCCGAACATCAGCTCCGGGCGGCCACCGGGCAGGAACACCAGCAGCACCGCCGTCGGCAGGCCGATCCAGTAGGCCACGGCCTCGGGGACCGACGCCGCCCGGGGGCGCGTGGCGAGCCTGAGGAAGGGCGGCAGCCCCGCGAGAGCTCCCGCGATCCCGGCGCCGGCGACCACGAACAGCTGTCGCGCGTCCAGGGGCTCACCGAAGAAGGCGACGAAGAGACCGAGGGCGGCGAGCCGCCACACGTTGGCGGCCAGGACGCCGCCCATGACCAGGATCGCCTCCGGGAAGGAGCGCAGGCCCGCCGGCTCGTCGCGCCCGCGCGAGGCGATCCGGGCGAGGAGCCACGCCTCGCCCGTGGCGGCGAGCGCGAGGCCCGTGGCCCAGACCCACCCCTGGTCGGCCCACAGCCCGACCCCGAGGACCAGCGCACCGACGGCGAGGGCGCCCCAGTCGCGGTCACGGGCGACACCGGTGGCCAGCAGGATGCCGGCACCCAGCACGCCCGTCGGGAACACCAGGGCGACGTCGAGGTCGAGGCGCGTCCCCTCGGCGAGCGAGAAGGCGTAGAAGACCCCGAGGAGCGCGAGCGCTGGCAGCAGGAGCAGCCGCCGTCGTTGCCGCATGCGTCTTCTCCTCTCCGGCGGGTGTCTCCGGGAGCCGAGTGGTGGTGGGCCAACGGTAGGCCGCCGAGCCTCCCCGTGTACGGCGAATCGCCCAGCGCGCCGTGTCAACCCCGCCGCCTGCTCGCGCGTGCCACTAGCGTGCTGACGCATGCAGACCCAGCCCCCTGGCGGGCCGTGACCGGCGAGACGGCGTGGGACGCCGACACCGCCCTGGAGCAGCTGTACGCCGCTCACTGGCGGTCGCTGGTCCGGCTCGCGGTGCTGCTGGTGCATGACGTCGGCCTGGCCGAGGAGATCGTGCAGGACGCGTTCGTGGCCGTGCACTCCCGGTGGCGGCGGCTGCGGGACCCCGACCGTGGCCTCGCCTACCTGCGCCAGACGGTCGTCAACCGCTCCCGCTCCGCCCTGCGACACCGGGCCGTCGTCGCCCGCCACGCCGCCGCCCAGCGCGGGGTCACCGACCCCGTGCCGGGCGCCGACGACTCGGCCCTCGTCCGCGATCGTCGCGAGGCCGTGCTGGCGGCCCTGCGCTCGCTCCCCGGTCGGCAGCGCGAGGTGATGGCCCTGCGCTACTACGCCGAGCTGTCCGAGGCCGAGATCGCCGACGCGCTCGGCATCAGCCGCGGCGCGGTCAAGAGCCATGCGTCCCGCGGGGCGGCGGCCCTGCGCGAACGCCTCTCCGACTACCTGGAGGACCGGCCATGAGCCCCCACGACGACCGCTGGTCCGACCCCGGGATCGACCGGGAGCTCTCCCGCCTGATCTCCGAGGCCGTCGACGACGTCGAGCCCACCGACCGGTTCGAGGAGCTGCGGGCCCTCACCGCGCCGACGCCACGGCGTCCGTGGCTGCTGGCCACCGGTGGCGCGATGGTCGCCGCCGCTGCTGTGGTGACGGCGATCGCCCTCGTGAGCGGCGACCGGTTGACGAGCGAGGAGCCCGGGCCGGCCGGATCGCCCTCCGGCGAGGTGTCGGCGACCGAGGACTCCGGCGCTCCCGACCCCACCGACCCCGCAGGCACCGCCGTCGGCGTCTACTACCTCGGCGACACCCCGACCGGGGTCCGCCTCTACCGGGAGTTCCGGCAGGGCCTCGGCGACCCGCTCACGGCAGCCGTGGAGCTGCTGTCGACGGTTCCCCAGGACCCCGACTACCGCACGGCGTGGCGGGCCGACCAGCTGCGCTCGGCGGCCTACGACGGCAGCGGTGCCGACGGCGAGATCACCGTCGAGGTCGACCCCGCGGTGAGTGACCTCCCCGAGGGCCTCGACGAGACCGAGGCCCGGCTCGCCGTGGACCAGGTCGTCCGCACGCTGCAGGGCGCCGTGCAGGCCCGCGCCCCCGTCCGCTTCGTGGCCGACGGCGAGCCGGTCGACCGGGTGCTCGGCGTACCGACGTCGGAGCCGGTGACCGCCGGACCCGCGCTCGAGACGCTGGCCCTGGTCAACCTGACCACGCCCGCCGAGGGCGTCACCGTCAGCGGCGACGTCCTGCCGGTCGAGGGAGTGGCGAACTCGTTCGAGGCGAACGTCCTCTGGGCTGTCGAGTCCGCGGACGGACGGGCCCTCGAGCCCGGCTTCTTCACGGCCGAGGGCTGGATGGGCGACCGGCTCTTCCCGTTCTCCGGGGAGATCGACATCTCCTCACTCACCCCCGGCACCTACACGCTGACCGTCCAGACCGACGACCCGACCGGAGGTGCGGAGGGGCCCGGCGCCTACTCCGACACCCGGACCGTCGTCATCGAGTGAAAGGCACCACCATGACCGCCATGACACTGCGCACCACCGTCGCCGCCGCCCTGCTCGTGCTGCTGGCCGGCTGCGCCGAGGACCCCACGCCCGTCGCCGAGGACCCGGCCGACCGGACCCCGGCCGGGCAGGAGCCCGACGACTCACCCGTCGCCGACCCCTCCGGGTCGGAGGACGCGGCCCCGGAGGAGCGGACCGCCGCGGTCTACTACATCGGCGACACCGAGCGCGCCGGTCCGCGCCTCTACCGCGAGTTCCAGCGGGCGGCCGGCGAGCCGCTCGAGGCCGCCGTCACGCTGCTGCAGAGCACCCCGCTGGACCCCGACTACCGCACCGCGTGGCAGGAGGCAGAGCTCCGGTCCGCCTCCTACGACGGCGAGGTCGTGTCGGTCGTCGTGGACCCGACGGCGCGCAACCGCCCCGAGGGGATGTCGCAGGCCGAGGCCCGCGCCGCCGTCGAGCAGGTCATCTACACCGTGCAGGCGGCCGTGCAGGAGCGGGCCCCGGTGCAGTTCCGCACCACCGACAACCCGATCGACCAGGTGTTCGGCGTACCCACCTCCGAGCCCCTCGCGCAGGGCTCGATGCTCCGGGTGCTCTCCCACGTCAGCATCACCACCCCCGAGCAGGGTGCGGTGGTCGACGGCGGGACGCTCGAGGTGACTGGCGTCGGCAACAGCTTCGAGGCCAACCTCGGGTGGGAGGTGCGCCGCGGTGACGCGGTCGTCAAGGAGGGCTTCGCCACCATGGCGGGCTGGATGGGCGACCGGCTGTTCCCGTTCGAGGTCGAGGTGGACGTCAGCGACCTCGCTCCCGGGGACTACACGATCTGGGTCACCACGGACGACCCCACCGGTGGCACCGAGGGCGTCGGCGCCATGACCGACGACAAGAAGTTCCGCGTCGGCTGAGTCGTGGGCTCAGGCCCAGCGGGCGGTCCGCGAGAGCAACGCCGCCGCCGCGGCCACCCCGGCCGTCGAGGTCCGCAGCACCTCGGTGCCCAACCGCACCGGACGGGCCCCGGCGGCCGCGAGGCTCGCCACCTCCTCGTCGGTCAGCCCGCCCTCCGGGCCGACCACCAGCACGATCCGGCCCCGCTCGGGCACCGCTCGCCCCGCCAGCGGCTCGGTGGCCGCCTCGTGCAGCACGTACGCCGCTGCGGCGCCCTCCACCAGCGAGACCACCTCGGGGGTGCGGGCCAGCGGGTCGACCTCGGCCGACCACACCCGACGGGCCTGCTTGCCGGCCTCCCGCGCGGTCGCCCGCCACCGGCCCAGGGACTTCTCGGCCCGCTCGCCCTTCCAGACCGCCACGCAGCGCGCCGCGGCCCAGGGCACGATCCGGGCGACGCCGACCTCGGTGAGCACCTCGACGGCGAGCTCGCCGCGGTCACCCTTGGGGAGCGCCTGGACCACCACGAGCTCCGGTTCGGGCGCCTGCTCCCGGCGTACGTCGGCCACCCGGACCGAGAACGCCCGCTTGCCGACCTCCTCGACCGCCCCGGTCACCGCGGTGCCACGGCCGTCGGTCAGCACCACCTGCTCCCCCACGCGCAACCGGCGCACGGCGACGGCGTGGTGGGCCTCGTCGCCGGTCACCTCGACCACCGACCCGGCTGCGACCCCGTCGGGCAGGGGCGCGAGGTGCACGGGCAGCGACATCGTCAGTGGGTGTTGAAGGCGTCGCGCAGCCGGCCGAAGACCGACTTCTGCGAGGGCCGCACCTGCCCGCTCGGCTGCTCCTCGCCGCGGATCGCTGCCAGCTCGCGCAGCAGCTCCTCCTGGCGCGGGTCGAGCCGGGTCGGGGTCTCCACGACCAGGTGGACCACCAGGTCGCCCCGCCCCCCGCGCAGCCCGGGGACGCCGCGGCCGCGCAGCACCTGCTCGGAGCCGGACTGGGTGCCGGCCCGCACCTCGAGCTCGAACTCCGTCTCGACCTCGGTGTCGTCGGGGTCGGCGACCAGGTCGGCCTCGAGCGTCGGCAGCGTCAGGGTGGTCCCGAGCGCAGCCGCGGTCATCGGCACCGTGACGGTGCAGTGCAGGTCGTCGCCCTGCCGGGTGAAGGTCTCGTGCGGGGCCACCCCGATTTCGACGTAGAGGTCGCCGGGCGGGCCTCCGCCCGGGCCGACCTCGCCCTGCTCGGTGAGCTGCACCCGGGTGCCGGTGTCCACCCCGGCGGGGATCTTGACGGTGAGGGTGCGACGTGAGCGCACCCGGCCGTCGCCGGAGCACTCCCGGCAGGGGTCGGGGATGACCGTGCCGAAGCCGCGGCAGGCCGCGCAGGGCCGCAGCGTGCGGACCTCACCGAGGAAGGACCGCTGCACGTGGGCGACCTCGCCGGCACCCCGGCACGTCTCACAGGTCACGGGCTTGCTGCCCGGAGCGGCCCCCTCGCCGTGGCAGGTGCCGCAGACGACGGCCGTGTCGACCTTGAGCTCGCGGGTCACGCCGAAGGCCGCCTCCGCGAGGTCGACCTCGATCCGGATCAGCGCGTCCTGCCCACGACGCACCCGCGACCGGGGCCCGCGACCCTGGGTCGGGCCCGCACCGCCGCCGAAGAAGGCGTCCATGATGTCGGTGAAGGAGAAGCCCGCGCCCTGGCCGAAGCCGCCGACCCCGCCGAAGGGGTCGCCGCCCCGGTCGTACGCCGCCCGCTTCTGCGGGTCCGACAACACCTCGTAGGCGCGCGAGATCTCCTTGAAGCGCTCCTGCGACGCCGGGTCGGGATTGACGTCGGGGTGGTACTGGCGCGCGAGCTTGCGGTAGGCCTTCTTGATGGCGTCGCCGTCGGCGTCGCGGTCGACACCCAGGAGGTCGTAGGGGTCCTGGCTCAAGAACTGCTTCCTTCTGGTCGGAGGTGGTGGCCCTCAGGCCTCGTCGAGGATCCGGGACACGTAGCGGGCCACGGCCCGGACCGCGGCCATCGTGCCGGGGTAGTCCATGCGGGTGGGGCCCACGATCCCGAGGGTCGCGAGCGCCTCGTCGCCGGGCCCGTAGCCGGTGGCGACGACCGACGTCGTCGACAGCTCCTGGTAGGGGCCCTCGTGACCGATCCGGACGGTCACGGTGTCGCCGGTGACCTCGCCGAGCAGCTTGAGCAGGACGACGTGCTCCTCGAGCGCCTCGAGGAGCGGGCGGACGTCGGACTCGAAGCTGGTCCCGAAGCGGGCCAGGTTGGCGGCGCCGCCGACGACGATCCGCTCGTCGGAGCGGTGGTCGGTCATGGCCTCGGCGAGCGCCTCGGCCAGGGACGCGGTCGTCGGCTGCTCGACCGCGAGCTGGCCGAGGGAGGTGACGGCCTCGGCGATCACGGCGCCGGCGGCCGCCCGGTTGACGGCGTTGCGCAGGTCGGCGAGCGAGTCGTCGGTGAGCGGGGCGCTCACCTCGACGATGCGCTGCTCGACCCGCCCGGTGCTGAGGATGAGCACGGCCAGGACCCGCGTGGGGGCCAGGGCCACGAGCTCGACGTGGCGGACCGTGCTGCGGCTCAGGGTGGGGTACTGGACGACGGCGACCTGCCGGGTGAGCTGCGCGAGCAGCCGCACCGAGCGGTTGACGACGTCGTCGAGGTCGACCGCGCCGTCGAGGATGGTGGCGATCGCGCGGCGCTCGGCCGGGGTCATCGGCTTGATCGCGGTGAGCCGGTCGACGAAGAGCCGGTAGCCCTTGTCGGTCGGCACCCGGCCGGCGCTGGTGTGGGGCTGCGTGATGTAGCCCTCCTCCTCGAGCGCGGCCATGTCGTTGCGGACCGTCGCCGGGGAGACACCGAGCCGGTGGCGCTCCACCAGTGCCTTCGAGCCGACTGGCTCCTCGGTGGCCACGTAGTCCTCGACGATCGCGCGGAGGACGGCGAGACGACGATCGTCCTGCACGCCGACACCTCCTCACGCTCTCGACCGGCAGCCCACGATTCTGGCACTCGCTCGATCTGAGTGCCAAGCCTACTAGGGTCGGGGGCGTGGCTGACTTCGACGAGGTCGCGGACCGGGTGTGGGTCGCGCGGCACGAGTGGTTCGACCTCAACGTGACCGTCGTGGGGGGTGACCGGGGGCTGCTGGTCGTCGACACCCACGGGTCCGCCGCCGCGGCGGGTGAGGTCGCCGCCGACGTACGCCGCCTGGCCGCCGGGTCCGTGATCGGGATCGTCAACACGCACTGGCACCACGACCACACCTTCGGCAACGGACGGCTGCGCCAGGAGTTCGGCGCGGTGCCGGTCACCGCGCACGAGGAGGCAGCCGCCGAGCTCGCCGCGGGCGCCGAGGGGGTCCGGCGGCGCTATGCCGAGTCCGACGACCCGCACCGCGACGAGGTGCTCGCGACGGAGGTCGTGCTGCCCGACGACACCTTCTCCTCCGTCCGGGTCATCGACCTCGGCGACCGGGTCGTGGAGCTGCTCCATCCCGGACGCGGACACACGGCGGGCGACCTGGTGGTGCAGGTCCCCGACGCCGACGTGCTCCTCGCGGGTGACCTCGTCGAGGAGTCGGCGCCGCCGTCCCTGGGTCCGGACTCCTTCCCGATGGACTGGCCGCTGACCCTCGACCTGGTGATCGGACTCCTGAAGCCCACCAGCGTCGTGGTGCCGGGTCACGGCGCCCTCGTCGACCGCGCCTTCGTCGAGCGCCAGCACGACGAGCTGGGCGTCGTGGCCGAGACCATCCGCGACCTCGCCGGACGCGGCGTCCCGCTCGCCGACGCACTGACCGAGGCCACGTGGCCGTGGGATCCGTCGCTGCTCGAGCACGCCGTGGCGCGCGGCTACGAACAGCTGCCACGCAGCCAGAAACGGCTGCCGCTGGTCTGACGCGGTCCGCTGCCGACCCGCTAGTTTGCGGCCATGAGCGAATCCGAGAGTGAGCCCGGCGGCATCCGTGACGAGGACCTCCCCGAGGACCTCCAGCCCGGGGAGGACAACCCCCTGGCCGAGCCGCTGGCGGACGACGTCGACCCGGACGAGCTCGACCTCGAGGGCGGCAAGACCGCCGAGGAGTCCGAGGACGAGGCGGACGACGCGGGCGACTCGGGCGACACCGGGTCGGACTCCCACGACGACGGCGCGTCCGCAGCGGGCGGGACCGACGACTGACCTACCGTGTCGCGGTGACCTCCCCGCGCGACCGCTACGGCACCGACGTCCTCGCCACCGACTGGCGCGCTCCCGCCCGCGGTCGCGCCGTCGAGGCACCGGCGGAGAAGGGCGAGGTGGTCGAGGAGGTCACCACCGACTTCTGCGGCGAGATCGTCGCCGTTGACCGCGACCTGCACACCGTCACCCTCGAGGACCGGCGCGGCTCGCGGCGTACCTTCCCCCTGGGAGCGGGGTTCCTGCTCGAGGGGCGACCCGTCATCCTCACCGCGCCCGCCCGCAACCCGGCACCGGCACGGCCGACCCGGACCGCCTCCGGCTCGGTCGCCGTCCACGGGGCCCAGGCGCGGGTGGCCAGGCAGAGCCGGATCTACGTCGAGGGCCGCCACGACGCCGAGCTCGTCGAGAAGGTGTGGGGTGACGACCTCCGACTGGAGGGCGTCGTCGTCGAGTACCTCGGGGGCGTCGACGATCTGGCCGCGCACCTGCGCGACTTCCGCCCCGGCCCGGGACGTCGGGTCGGCGTCCTCGTCGACCACCTCGTCACCGGGTCGAAGGAGAAGCGGATCGCCGATGCGATCGCGCGGTCCGACATCGGGCCGCACGTGCTCATCACGGGTCACCCGTTCATCGACATCTGGCAGGCGGTGAAGCCGGAGCGGCTGGGCATCGGCGCCTGGCCGGCGGTGCCGAAACGCGAGGACTGGAAGCGCGGTACCTGCCAGCGGCTGGGGTGGCCCCACCGGGACCAGGCCGACATCGCCCGGGCCTGGCGCCACGTCCTGGGCGGGGTGCGCGGCTTCCAGGACCTCGAGCCGGCGCTCCTCGGACGCGTCGAGGAGCTCATCGACTTCGTTACGCTGGAACCATGAGCGATCCCCACGGGCAGCCGCCGTACGGCGACCCGGCCCACGGCCCCGGCGACGCCGTCACCCAGGAGGCGAAGAACTGGGCCCTGGTGTCCCACATCGGCACCCTCGTCTCGGCCTACATCGCCTTGGGCTTCCTCGCCCCGCTGCTGGTGATGCTCATCAAGGGCGAGTCCCCCTTCGTGCGCCGGCACGCGGTCGAGTCGCTCAACTTCCAGATCTCCGTGCTCATCTACGCCATCGCCGGGACGATCGTCTCCGTGCTCCTCGTGGTGCTCACCTTCGGGATCCTGGCGTTCGTGATCGTGCCGATCGCCGTGGTCCTGGCGCTGGTCGTCCTCGGGCTCATCATCCTGGCGACGGTCCGGGCCGCCAACGGCGAGGACTACCGCTACCCGCTGACGCTGCGCCTGGTGAAGTAGCCGGCTCAGGGCAGCAGGTCGCGCACCACCGCGTCGGCCAGCAGCCGGCCGGTCGTCGTCAGCACCAGCCGGTCGGCGTCGGCGACCACCAGCCCCCGTGAGGTCAGCCCGGGGACCGCAGCACGCCCGCCGTCGTCGAGCAAGGCGACGTCCAGTCCCGCTCGCAACCGGGTCTCCAGCAGCACCCGCTCCACGCGCCGGGTCTCGCCGTCCAGGAGCTCGCGGGCGTGTGCGGGGCTGGCTCCGGCGGCCAGCCGGTCGGCGTACGCCGCGGGATGCTTGACGTTCCACCACCGCACTCCACCGACGTGGGAGTGGGCCCCCGGGCCGATCCCCCACCAGTCGGCGCCGGTCCAGTAGAGCTCGTTGTGGCGGCAGCGGGCGACCGCGTCCCTCGCCCAGTTGGACACCTCGTACCACCCGAGACCGGCTGCCGTGAGCCGCTCGTCGGCGACCAGGTACTTGTCGGCGAGGTCGTCGTCGTCGGTCATCGGCAGCTCGCCGCGCCGGATCCGCCGGGCCAGGGCGGTGCCCTCCTCCACGATGAGGGCGTACGCCGACACGTGGTCGGGCTCGCAGGCCAGGGCCTCGTCGAGCGAGCTGCTCCAGTCGGCGAGGGACTCCCCCGGCGTGCCGTAGATGAGGTCGAGGCTGACCTGGTCGAAGCCCGCCTCTCGGGCCCACCGCACGGCGGCCGGCACCCGGAGCGGGTCGTGCGTGCGGTCGAGCGTCGCCAGCACGTGCGGCACGGCGGACTGCATGCCGAAGGAGATCCGGGTCAGTCCCACCTCGCGCAGCTGCGCGAGGTCCCAGGCGGTCACGGAGTCCGGATTGGCCTCGGTCGTCGCCTCGACGCCGTCGGCGAAGCCGAACTCGGCGCCGATCGCGGCCAGGACCGCTCCGAGGTCGGCGGGCGGCAGCAGCGTCGGGGTGCCACCGCCGAGGAAGACCGTCGACACCGGCAGGTCGGTGTCACCGAGCACCCGCCTGGCCTGGCGGACCTCGGCGATCGCCCACTCGGCGTACGACCCGCGGTTGACGCCCGAGCCGAGCTCCTCGGCGGTGTAGGTGTTGAAGTCGCAGTAGCCGCACCGCACGGTGCAGAAGGGGACGTGCACGTAGATCCCGAACGGGCGCTGACCGAGCTCGTCGAGCGCGCTGTCGGGGAGCCGTCCGTCGGCCGGGGCGGGCTCCCCCGTGGGCAGGGCCGAGGGCACCTCGCCATCGTGCCACGCCCGGCCCCGGGCCACCGGATCGGCGGCCCGGGGTGGCCGGGCTCAGGCGTAGAAGGAGTCGATGAGCTCCTTGTGGTTGTCCTGCACGACGTTGCGCTTGACCTTCATCGACGGCGTCAGCTCGCCCGACTCGACCGTCAGGTCGTGGTCGAGCAGCTCCCACTTCTTGATGGTCTCCCAGCGGTTGAGGCGGCTGTTGAGCTCCTCGACGTAGCCCGCGACCATCTCGCGGCACTGGTCGGACTTCACGATCGCCGCGTAGTCGCCGCTGACACCGTTCTCCTCGGCCCACCCGGCGATCGCGTCCGGGTCGAGCGTGATCAGCGCGACGCAGAACTGCCGCTCGTCACCGAAGACCATGAACTGGCTGGCGTAGGGACAGATCGCCTTGAACTTCGACTCGATCGCCGGGGGCGCGACGTACTTGCCGCCGGAGGTCTTGAACAGCTCCTTGATCCGGCCGGTGATCGTCAGGTAGCCGTCGCTGTCGAGCGAGCCCTTGTCGCCGGTACGCAGCCACCCGTCGTCGGTCAGCGTCGCCGCCGTCTCCTCGGGCCGGTTGTGGTAGCCGTCCATGACGCCCGGGCCCTTGACCATGATCTCGTCGTTGTCGCCGAGCTTGACCTGGGTACCGGGGACGGCGGGGCCGACGGTGCCGAAGCGGTAGTCCTCGGGGTGGTTGACGAAGGAGCCGGCGGAGGTCTCGGTGAGCCCGTAGCCCTCCAGGATCAGGATCCCCGCGGCGTGGAACCACTCCGCGATGTCGCGGTTGAGGGCCGCGGCGCCGGAGATGAAGAAGCGGACCCGGCCGCCGAAGCGGTCGCGCACCTTGCTGAAGACCAGCTTGTCGAACAGGCCGTGCTGCAGCTTGAGCGGCAGCGGGATCGACTTGCCCTCGCGCTTGAGGCGATCGACCTCGAGCCCCACCTTGAACGCCTGCTTGAAGATCTTCTCCTTGGCCCCACCCTCGGCGGCGGTCATGGTGACGATCCGTCCGTGCGCCTTCTCGAAGATCCGGGGGGCCGCACCCATGAACGTCGGCTTCACCACCCCGAGGTTGTCGACGATCTTCTCCACGCGACCGTCGATCGCGGTCGCGAAGCCGCACGCCATCTGGGTCGACAGCAGCACCTTGCCGAACGAGTGCGCCATCGGCAGCCACAGGAACTGCAGGTCGTCCTCGTGCAGGATGTTCTGCGCCTTGATCGCCTCGCCCTCGTAGACCCAGGACTTGTGCTGGAGCCGGACACCCTTCGGGCGGCCGGTGGTCCCCGAGGTGTAGATGAGGGTCGCGAGCTGGTCCGGCGCGATCGACGCGGCCTTCTCCTTGATCACGTCGGGGTGCTCGGCGAGGTAGGCCGATCCGAGCTCGGCCAGGTCGTCCATCGAGATGATCCAGTCGCCGTCGGTGGTGCCCTCGAAGGTCACGACCTTCGACACGTGGGGCAGCTCGTTGCGGTGCTCCTTGATCTTGGCGACCTGGGTGTCGTCCTCGGCGAAGACCACCCGGCACTCCGCGTCCCCGAGGATGTAGGAGGTGTCCTCGCTGTTGGTGGTCGGGTAGACCGTCGTGGTGGCGCCGCCCGCGCACATGATGGCGAGGTCAGCGAGGATCCACTCGTAGCGCGTGCCCGAGGCGATCCCGACCCGCTGCTCGTTCTCCAGGCCGAGCGACAGCAGTCCGGCCGCCAGCGCGGAGACCTTCTCGCCGGCCTGCCGCCAGGTCACCGACTCCCAGGACTCGCCCACGGGGTAGCGGAACGCCTCCAGGTCCGCGGACTGCTCGACCCGGTCGTGGAACTGGATCGCGACGTTCGCCGGCATCGTCTCGAGGAAGCTGGTGTCGTGGGTAAGGGGCACGGGGAACTCCTGGCGTCACTCGGGGTGCTGTTTCCGATTAACCTAGAACACCCTGTTACGCAGCGGTAGCACATCCACGAAGTGGTGCGGGATCGTCACCGACGACTCACCCCGCGACGTAGCGCTCTGCCCTGAGTCGCGCCTCGGTCACGAGGTCGGGCACCTCGAGCAGCCGCGGCAGGAGGGCGGGCTCCGTGGTGAGGGCCCGGAACATCAGCGACACCGTGACGCCGTGACCGGGTCGCGCGACGACCTCGGCCCGGTCACCGCTGGAGACCTCGCCGTCCTCCAGGACGCGGAGGTAGGGACCAGGCCTTCCCGTCGCGGCGAAGCGCTTGACCCAGCCGGCGCTGTCGAGGCCGCACTCGCCGAGCCAGCCCTTGAAGTCGTTGCAGGGGATCCGGACCGAGGCGACCTCGAGCAGCGCGCTGCCCACCCGCCACCGCTCGCCGACCTCCGCGCCGTTGACGTCGTACCCGCTGGTCGTGAGGTTCTCGCCGAACAACCCGTCACGCAGGTGGGTGTCGAGCTCGAGGCCCCACAGGTCGAGGTCCTCGCGCGCGAAGGCGTAGACCGCCTGGTCGACGCCGCCGTGGTGCCGGGTGTCGGACACCTGGTCACCGGCGAGGCCGAGGCGGTGCACCTCCACGGGGCCGGGAACCGTGTGCTTCTCGATCGAGGTCCGTCCGATCTTCGCCCACGCCCACTGGCGCGGCTGACCGACGTTCACCGACCGCACCACGAACTCCACCCGCCCATCCCACCACGGGACCCCACCCCGGGCACGGTGACCCACCCCTCCACGTTCGATCACCTGGTCTCGAAGCCGCCGGTGGTTGAGGTGCGAGCGGGACGCCGCCGGTGGTTGAGGTGCGAGCGCCAGCGAGCCTCGAAACCCCCGGCCCTCCTCCGCCAACCCGACCCCACGGAGGTCGAGCTTGTCGAGACCCCCCTCCGGGGTGTGGAGAACCGCTCAACCACGGGGGTTGCTGTCAGTGGTGAGTGCTTGGGTGGACTCATGGCGATCACCGCACCCGAGCAGCCCGGCACCCTGCCGGATGACGCTGCGGGGGTGCTGGCGGCGGCGCGGGCCGAGACCGCCGCCGCGGACCGCGCCGAGGCCCGCAAGCTCCAGCTCGCGGTGCAGTGGGCGATCATCCACCCCGCCGAGAGCGTGGAGGACGCCGAGACCTACACCTTCCGCTCCGGCCTGGAAGGCGTGATCCCGATCGCCGGCCCCGGCGCCCCCCTGGTGGCAGAGTTCAGCGTCGCCGAGTACGCCGCCGCCCTCGGCCTCTCCACCGAGGCCGGCAAGCACTACCTCGGCCAGGCCGTCGAGCTCCGCTACCGACTCCCCCGCCTGTGGGCACGGGTGGTGGCCGGGGACCTGCCGGCCTGGAAGGCCCGCCGGGTCGCCGACGCCACCATCGGCGCCGACCTCACCCCCGAAGCCGCCACGTTCGTCGACCAACACGTCGCCCCGGTGGCCCACAAGATCCGCCCCACGGCCCTGGACCGGCTGGTCGAGGAGGCCATCGGCCGGTTCATGCCCGACCAGGCCGAACAACGCCGCCGCGACGGCCTCGACCGGCGGCACTTCACCGTCGACCGCAACCACGTCTCCTTCGACGGCACCGCCTACGTCACCGGCGAGCTCGACCTGGCCGACGCGATCAGCCTCGACGACGCCGTGCGTGGGCTGGCCACCCAGCTGGCCGACCTCGGCTCCGAGGCGACCCTGGACCAGCGCCGCGCCCTCGCGGTCGGCGAGCTCGCCCGCCGCCAGCTCACCCTCGACCTCACCCCGCCGGAGGCTGGGGGCTCGAGGTCGGAGGTTGAGGTGCGAGCGCAGCGAGCCACGAAACCCCCGGCCCCCACCCGCACACCGGTCCGGAAGACCGTGCTCTACCTCCACCTCAGCACCGACGCCCTCACCGGCACCGGGGGCGGGATCGGGCGGTGTGAGACCACCCGCGCCCCGGTCACCGCCACCCAGATCCGCGACTGGTGCGGCCACCCCGACACCCACCTGGTGGTCCAGCCCGTCATCGACCTCAACCAGCACGTCCACGTCGACCAGTACGAGATCCCCCACCGCATCACCGAGCGCGTGACCCTGCGCGACCTCACCTGCGTCTTCCCCCACTGCACCCGGCCCGCCCGCCGCCTCCACCCCGACCACCACGGCTGCGACCACGACCACACCACTCCCTATCGCGACCACCCGGAGACCTCCACGACCGGCATCGCCCCGCTGTGCCGACGCCACCACCGCCACAAGACCCACGGCCACTGGCACTACGAAACCCCCGAACCCGGCACCTACCGGTGGACCTCACCCCACGGCCACCACTACCTCCGCGACCACACCGGCACCACCGCCATCGACCCCACCGGCGACGCCCGGCCCGAGCCCGACCCACCCCACCGAGATTGACCCCGCCCCACACCCCGCCCACCACAGGGCGGGGCCCCAGGCACGTTCCCGCACGACCGAGCTCAGTCGAGCGTGAGATCGCCTTCCACGATCAGCAGGACGCTGGCTGTGCTCGACCGTGTCTGGTGCACCTCACCGCTCTCCCACGCGACAGCCTGACCTGCCGCGACCACCATGGGGAGCCGTCAGCCCGGCTGGCCTCGACCGACCCCGACAGCACGACGAGCAGCTGGGGGAGGCGCGAGATGCCGCCCGATCCGCCCACCCCCGGCCAGGGTGACGATGGTGACGGCGCCCAGCCCAGCCAACCACGATCCGCACCAGGCGAACGTGCCACCACGTCGACAACGCTCAGTCCTGGACGGCCTTCACCAGCGCGACGCACTGCGTGATCCGGTCCCGTTCCGGGTTCGTCATGGCGCGATCCGCACGCCGGGCGTCGTGGACCGTCCACGAGGCATCGATCACCATGCGCACGATGACCCAGTCCCGGGCCCGGTGCTCGTCCAGGCCGCCCGCGTCGACGAGGGTGTGGAATCGGCGCCTGATCCCGTCGCGCAGGTCGCCCGCCAGCTCCTCCCACCGGTTCCACAGCATCGGCGCGGGCTCCCAGTGGGCATCCCCGCTCATCGGCTTGGGGTCGATGACCAGCCACGGTTCCCGGTCGCCGGCCAGCACGTTCTCGTAGTGCAGGTCGCCGTGGATCATCACGCCGGTGCTCGCGTCATCCGTCGTCAGTCCCCGACCGAGGTGGATCGCCTGCTCCACCATCCGCCGCGGGACGGGGATCTCACGGCCGAGGGCCTCCAGGTCGTCGAGCCACCGGTCGACGTACGCCGTGAGCGGCCGCAGCTGTGGCAGCGCGGGTCGGTGGAGCCGCTCGTAGAACCCGGCGACGATCTCGCACGCCTCGAGGTCCCAGCTCTCCGTGAGGTCCTGGGGGTGCAGCCGCTCCAGGAGCAGGGCCCGGTGCCGGGGATCGGCGCGCAGCAGCCCGACGGTGCCGTTGCCGGCCCAGTGCTGGAGGGCCAACCCCTCGTGCAGGCTCTCGTCGTCGCCGTCGAAGCTCACCTTCAACGCAGCCGGCACCCCGCGGGGGTCACGAACCGGGACGACCAGCGAGCAGAACCCGTGCATCGGGGGTCCGTCGACGGTGAGCTCCCACTCCTCCACCAGCTCGTCGCGCAGCCTCGGCAAGCGATCGAGCCAGGAGATCCAGTCCTCCCCGAGCAGCCGCCGCTCCTGCAGCGCAGGCGGGATGTCCGCCACCGGCTACTTCTTGCCCGGCTTCTCGGCAGGCTGGGTGGTGGACAGAGCGGCGATGAAGGCTTCCTGGGGCACCTCGACGCGGCCCACCATCTTCATCCGCTTCTTGCCCTCCTTCTGCTTCTCCAGCAGCTTCCGCTTCCGGGTGATGTCACCGCCGTAGCACTTGGCGAGCACGTCCTTGCGGATGGCGCGGATGGTCTCGCGCGCGATCACCCGCGAACCGATCGCGGCCTGGATCGGGACCTCGAACTGCTGCCGCGGGATCAGGTCCTTCAGCTTCCCGGCCAGCATCACGCCGTAGGAGTACGCCGCGTCGCGGTGGACGATCGCGGAGAAGGCGTCGACGGGCTCGCCCTGGAGCAGGATGTCGACCTTCACGAGCTCGGCGGACTGGTCGCCGGTGGGCTCGTAGTCGAGCGAGGCGTAGCCCTTGGTGCGGGACTTCAGCTGGTCGAAAAAGTCGAAGACGATCTCGGCGAGCGGCAGCGTGTAGCGCATCTCCACCCGGTCCTGGGACAGGTAGTCCATGCCCAGGAGAGACCCGCGCTTGTCCTGGCAGAGCTCCATGATCGTGCCGATGTAGTCGGACGGGCTCAGGATGGTCGCGCGGACGACGGGCTCCCGCACCTCGGCGATCTTGCCCTCGGGGTACTCGCTGGGGTTGGTGACCTCGTGACCGGTGCCGTCCTCCATCGTCACCTCGTAGACGACGTTGGGCGCGGTGGAGATCAGGTCGAGCCCGAACTCGCGCTCGAGCCGGTCGCGGGTGATCTCCATGTGGAGCAGCCCCAGGAAGCCGCAGCGGAACCCGAACCCGAGCGCGCCCGAGGTCTCCGGCTCGTAGGTCAGGGCGGCGTCGTTGAGCTGCAGCTTGTCCAGCGCCTCCCGCAGGTCGGGGTACTGGTCCCCGTCGATCGGGTAGAGGCCCGCGAACACCATGGGGTTGGGGTGCTTGTAGCCGCCCAGCGCCTGCTCCGCGCCATGGTGCTGGGTGGTGACCGTGTCGCCGACCCGGGACTGCCGCACGTCCTTCACGCCCGTGATCAGGTAGCCGACCTCGCCGACCCCGATCTCGTCGGCCTTCACCGGCTCCGGGCTGATGACACCGATCTCGAGCAGCTCGTGGGTCGCGCCGGTCGACATCATCTTGATCCGGTCGCGGTGCCGCAGGCTGCCGTCCACGACGCGCACGTAGGTCACGACCCCGCGATAGGTGTCGTAGACGGAGTCGAAGATCAGTGCCCTGGCCGCGGTCTCGGCCTCGCCGACCGGCGGAGGGGTCTGCTTGACGATCTCGTTGAGCACGGCCTCGACCCCCTCGCCGGTCTTCGCGCTGACCCGGAGCACGTCGGAGGGGTCGCACCCGATGATGTGCGCGAGCTCGGCGGCGTACTTCTCCGGGTCCGCCGAGGGCAGATCGATCTTGTTGAGCACCGGGATGATGTGGAGGTCGGCGCCCAGCGCCAGGTAGAGGTTGGCGAGCGTCTGCGCCTCGATCCCCTGGGCCGCATCCACGAGCAGGATCGCCGCCTCGCACGCCGCCAGGCTGCGCGACACCTCGTAGGTGAAGTCGACGTGGCCGGGTGTGTCGATCATGTTGAGCACATAGGTGCCCGGCTCGGCACCCTCGGCGTTCCCGTCCGGGACCGTCCACGGCATCCGCACCGCCTGGCTCTTGATCGTGATGCCGCGCTCGCGCTCGATGTCCATCCGGTCGAGGTACTGCGCCCGGGCCGAGCGCTCGTCGACGACGCCGGTCAGCTGCAGCATCCGGTCGGCCAGGGTCGACTTGCCGTGGTCGATGTGGGCGATGATGCAGAAGTTCCGGATGATCGCCGGGTCGGTGGTGCCGGGCAACGGCTGCGTCTGGGCGGGCACGGACTGCTTTCGTCGGTCGCGGATGCGGGCGGGAGGCCGATTCTTCCACGGGGGACGTCGCGAACCAGAACTGCCGGCGGAGGCCGTGACCTTCGGCCCCCCGGTGCGTTGATGGGGTAAGGCTGCCGGGGGGTGGCGTCACACGGACCGGTTGACACCGGGGGGTTCCCGGTCCGTGACAGAACGGAGAAGGTCCACCTGCGTCCGGGCGCGGGTGGGGGCACCTGCTCGGACTTCGCTCGGCGCGCCGCCCTCCGCGCAGCCCCTCCCCTCCCGGGGCGTCGGCCCCGCCATCCCGCCGCTGCGATGTGAGGATGCCGGCATGCAGCTCGCTCCCCCGCTCACGTCCGAGACCGCTCGGAGACTGGAGTGGCGATTCCTGCCCCCGCCGCTGCGCACGATGATCGAGCGCCGCTGCGGCTCCCCCGTCGTCGAGGCCCAGAGCCAGAACCGTGGTTTCACCCCCGGCTTCGCCTCGGTGCTCATCTGCGAGGACGGCAGTCGTCACTTCGTCAAGGCAGCCTCGGCCCGGGCACAGCCGGTCTTCGCCGACGCCTACCGCGAGGAGGCCCGCAAGCTGGCCGCGCTCCCCGCGGCCGCGCCGGCTCCGGCCCTGCTCTGGGTCGAGGACGACGACTGGGTCGTGCTGGGGATCGAGCACGTCGAGGCCGACCAGCCGGCTCGCCCGTGGCAGCTCGGAGACCTCGACCGCTGCCTGGACACCCTGGAGGCCGCAGCCGAGGTGCTGACGCCGGCGCCGGAGGCCCTGGCGCTGGAGACCTTCGAGGCGGAGCTGGCCTCCTTCGTCGGCCACTGGGAGTCGGTGCTGGCCCGGCGCCCCGACCTTGCCCACGGCGAGGAGGCTGCGGCCCTGGCGGCCGGCTTCGCCGAGGTCACCCGCGGGGACACCGTCGTCCACACCGACCTGCGCGACGACAACGTGCTGCTGGCCCGCGACGGCCGCACCCTCTTCTGCGACTGGAACTGGCCTGTGGTCGGCGCCCCGTGGCTCGACTCGCTGCTGCTGCTCGTCGGCCCGCGTGGTGACGGGATCGACGTCGACGCCGTGATCCGCGCCCGACCGCTGCTCCACGACGTACCCGCCGAGGCGGTCGACGCGGTGCTGGCGCTGGTGACGGGCTACTTCCTCAAGTCCGCCGGCGACCCGGTGCCCTCGACCTCCCCCTACCTGCGCGACCACCAGCGCTGGCAGGGCGAGGTGTGCTGGGAATGGCTCGCCGAACGGCGCGGTTGGGCCTGACGCGGGTCGCCGACCGGCCCCTCTCGTGATTTGGGTGCGCCGACGGCGCGCTGCTAACCTTGCACGTCGCGCGCGGCAGACCGCGCCGACCACAGCATCAGCACCTCATCCACCGACTCGAAGGCTTCATCAGTGGCGAACATCAAGTCCCAGATCAAGCGGAACAAGCAGAACCAGAAGCGTCACGAGCGCAACAAGGCCGTCAAGACCGGCCTGAAGACCGCCGTGCGCAAGTTCCGCGAGGCCGCTGACGCCGGAGACAAGGACACCGCCGTCGCGGCGAGCCGCGAGGCCGCTCGCAAGCTCGACAAGGCGGTCTCCAAGGGTGTCATCCACAAGAACCAGGCCGCCAACCGCAAGTCGGCCATCATGAAGCGCGCGTCGTCCCTCTGACGCACCGCTCCTGCGAGAACCCGCCCTCGTGGCGGGTTCTCTTGCATTTCGGCCCCTACCGCTGGTCGCGGAAGCCGGTCACGCTCAGCACGAGCCGCTCGAGGGTGTAGGAGGCGTCGCTGGCGGCACCCTTGATGTCGGCGTCGGCCTGGGCGACCGCCCGGATCACCCGGGCGATGCCACTCTCCGTCCAGGCGCGGGACTGGTCGCGCACCGTCCGCACCTTCCAGGGGGGTACGCCGAGCTCGCGGGCCAGGTCTCCGTCGCGCATGCCGCGCGGCGCCGCGAGGTAGCGGGCGACGCTGCGGGCACTGCCGGCGAAGGCCGAGGTGACCAGGACGGGTGGGGTGCCGGTGTCGAGGGCCCACCGCAGCTCCTCCAGCGCCGCGGCGCGCCGTCCCCAGAACGCCGCGTCGGCGACCGCGAAGGACTTGGCCTCGGCCCGACCCCCGAAGTACTTCCGGACCTCGTCGACGCCGAGCGTGCTGTCGGGGAAGTCGGCGACCAGCTGTGAGGCGGCCGCGGCGAGCGAGCGGAGGTCCTGGCCCACGGCCTGCACCAGGGCCGCTGCCGCCTCCTGCTCGATCCGGCCGCCGGCGGCGCGCACCTCGGCGGCCACGAAGCCGGGGAACTCGGAGGCCTTCAGCTCCGCCGACTTCACCTCCGTGACCGATCCGAGCTTGCGGAGCTTCGTGAGGACACCCGAGCCCTTCTGGCCCCCACCGTGGACGAGGACCAGCGCCACCTCGTCGACCGGCGAGGCGGCGTAGGCCAGCAACCCCTCGACCGACTCCTCGGGCAGGTCCTCCAGGCCCCGGACGACCACGCAGCGGGTGGCGGAGAAGAGGGACGGGGCGGCGAGCTCGCCCAGGGACGCGGGAGCGAGGTCGACGCCGCGGGTCTCGGAGAGCTCCGCCTCGTCGTCGTGGGCCATCACGGCCGCGCGCACCTCGGCGACGGACCGCTCCCCCAGGAACTCCTCCTTGCCGGTCACGAGGGTGACCCGGCCGAGGACGTCTGCTGCTCGCGGGCCGGCCATGGCCCGGACCCTATCGGGCCGTGGCGACACCCAGCTCGCCGTCCTCGACGGTCACCGCGACGTCGCCGTGGAGGTCGGTGCGGAGCAGCTCGAGTCCGGCGGCCTGCAGCGGTCGTACCGTGTCGGGCGAGGGGTGACCGTAGTCGTTGTCGACCCCCGCCGAGACGACGGCGACCCGGGCGCCGAGCCCGAGCAGCCAGCCGAGGTCCTGGTAGCGGCTGCCGTGGTGGGGCACCTTGAGGACGTCGACGGCCAGGTCCGGCCAGGTCCGGGCGAGCACCGCCTGACCCGGAGGCTCGAGGTCACCGGTGAGCAGGAGCCGGACGCCGCGCACCTCCACCAGGAGCACCACGCTGGTGTCGTTGGGGTTCTCCGACTCGAGATCGGGCGGGGGCCACAGCACCTGCAGGGTCGCCTCGCCCACGACCCGCGTCGCTCCGTAGGGCGAGGTGTCGCTGGTCTCGACCTCCCCGAGCGTGCGGTCGTCGTCGACCCCGCTCGCCCCGTCGACGTGGTCGGCGTGGTCGTGGGTGAGCACCATCAGGGGCACCTGCTCGACCCGCAGCCGGTCGAGGCAGCGGTCGACGGCACCCGGATCGGGTCCGGCGTCGACGACCACCGCCGCGCCGGCTCCGACCCGGACGGCGAGGGCGTCGCCCTGCCCGACGTCACAGGCGACCAGCACCCATCCCCTGGGCGGCCACCCGGGGGTCGGGAGCGGCACGGCCACCAGCAGCACCAGCAGACAGGCAGAGGACAGCCCGGGGACCGGAGCTCGCAGCAGGCGGGGCAGGGCCAGCGAGGTGACGACGGTCAGGACGGTGAGCCCGGCGATCGCGAGCACGCCCGTGCCCCACCCCACGGCCGCGGTGGGCAGGTCGGCGCCTCGTTCTGCGACGAGCACCAGCCAGGCGACGCACCAGCTCGCCAGCGTGCCGAGGAGCCGCCCGACCGGCGCCCACACCAGGCCGACGAGCCCGCCGGCCAGCCCCAGCACGGTGGCGGGCCCGATCACCGGCGCGACGAGCAGGTTGGCCCCGACCGCGACGAGGCTGACCTGGCCCGAGATGCCCGCGACCAGCGGCGTGCAGGCGAGCTGGGCGGCGAGCGGCACCGCGATCGCGCCGGCCAGCCACCGCGGCAGCCAGCGGGCGAGGGCGTCGCGGAAGCCGGGAGCGAGGAGCAGGATGCCGGCCGTGGCCACCGCCGACAGCGCGAAGCCCACCGAGACGGCGAGCTCGGGATCGACCAGCAGCAGGCCCACCACGGCGACACCCAGGGCGCGCGGGCCGCGCCGGCGGCCGTCGACGCCCATGCCGACCAGCGCGACGGTCCCCATCGCCGCAGCCCGGACCACGCTCGGCTCGGTCCGGGCGATCAGCACGAACCCGACGATCGCGAGCGCGCCGACCAGGTAGTGGCCGCGGCCGCGCACGCCGCACCAGCGCCCGGCCAGCAGCAGGAAGCCGACCACCAGCGTCAGGTTGGTGCCGGAGACCGCCAGCAGGTGGGTGAGGCCGGTGGCCCGGAACTGCTCGGCCAGTCCCTCGTCGAGCCCGGTGTCGTCGCCCACCACCAGCGCCGGGACGAGGGCACGCTGTGCCGCGGGCCGCTCCTCGACCGACGCGCGCAGCGAGGACCGGACCACCGCGGCGCCGCGCCACCAGACGTCCGGGGCCGCCACGACGTCCGGTGGACCGACGGTCGAGGCCACGGCGGCGAGGTCGCCGGAGCGGGGGCTCGCGAGCCGGGCGGTGAACCTGACGCGAGCGCCGAGCGGTGCCGTCGACCAGGCGGGGTCGGCGAGCAGCAGCACCGGCGAGCGCAGGTGGTACGTCGCCCCGCGGCCGGTCACGCTCCGCACCGACGCCCGGACGACCACTCCCTCGCCGAAGCCCGACCGCGTCGGCCGCGGGTCGGACGTCAGCACCGCCTCGGCCCTCACCACGGCTCCCTCCCGCGCGAGCTGCGCCACGGGGTCGCCCGAGACCTGCTCGGCACGCAGCAACGAGGTCGCGCCCACGGCTGCGAGCACGAGGACCGCCACCGCCAGGGTGCGACTGCCCCGTAGCCGGGCCAGCCCCAGGCCACCGAGGACCAGCACCAGGACGGCGACCGCGCCCACCAGGGCCGCCGCGAGGCCGCCGAGCCAGGCCGCGAGCGCGAGCGCCGGCATCCGCAGGTCGGGCCGCTCCACCTCGTCAGACCGTCACGAAGGGAGCCATCGCCTCCAGCGTCGCCTCACCGATGCCGTCGACCTCGAGCAGCTCCTCGGTGGCGGTGAACCCGCCGTTCTCCTCGCGCCAGCTGACGATAGCCTGAGCGGTGACCGGGCCGACCTCGGGCAAGGTCTCCAGCTCGGTGAGCGAGGCGGTGTTGATGTTGACGAGCGACCCTGCGGGCGGTCCCGGACCGGTGGGCAGCGCCGCGGTCGGGGCGAGGACCGGGAGCCCGACCAGGATCTGCTCACCGTCGACCAGCACCCGGGCCAGGTTGAGACCGGTGAGGTCGACACCGCGTCGGGCCCCTCCCGCCGCCTCCAGGGCGTCGACCACCCGCGCTCCGGCGTCGAGGACGACGATGCCGGGCCGGTGCACCTTGCCCGCGACGTCGACGGTCACCGTGGCGGCGGCGTCCGACGCGGTCGCGGGTGCGGTGGCCGGGCCGGCGGGGCTGCTGACGAGAGGTGAGCTGGTGGCCGCGGGGTCGGCCGGGGAGGTCGGGGTCACCGGGACGACCTCGGACGCCCCCGACCGCACCACCCACCAGGTGGTCACGGCCAGTCCCACCGCCACCAGCACCGCCACCACGGCCACCGGTCCCGGTCCGAGGCCCACCCGTCCACGGAGCGGCTCCGGCAGCCACGCGGCGTGGCGTCGCGGCCGACGGGAGGCGTGGCGGCCGGGAACCGGAAGCGGCGCCGGTTCGGGTACCGGCGCCGCCTCCGGTGGCGAGTCCCGGACCCCCGCAGGTGCCGGTGACGACGGGGTCGCGCTGCCGGCGGCAGCCAGCTCGGCGGCGAGCTGACCCAGCCGGCGGGAGACCGCGGCGTCGTGCTCGGCACGGGTGGGTCGGCTCGCCATGGCGCCGACGCTAGGAACCCGGACCGGGCCGCGGTAGCCCCGAACGGAAGCCTGTGGAGAACCGGCACGCGCAGGCGGCGTCCGGTGGCCGTGACGTGCGCTCCCGCGCCTCAGCCGAGCCGGGCGACGCAGACCGCGAGCATCCCCGGGCCCACGTGTGCCCCGAGCACCGCCCCCACCTCGCCGCAGCGGACCGCCCGTCCGTCGAGGTTGTCGACCAGCCGCGTGCCGAGCTGGTCGGCCAGGTGGTCGGCGCGATCGGGGTTGGCGAGATGGGCGACACCGATCTCGACGGGGCCGTCTCCTGCCGCCTCGACCGCGAGCTCGGCCAGCCGTGCCAGCGCGCGACCGGAGGTGCGGACCTTCTCCAGGGTCGCGACCCGCCCGTCCTCGATGGTCAGCAGCGGCTTGACGGCGAGCGCCCCACCGAGGAGGGCGGAGGCGGCGCCGATCCGGCCGCCGCGTCGCAGGTAGTCGAGCGTGTCGACGTAGAACAACGAGGTGGTGCCCTCCGCGCGGTCCCGGGCGGCCGCCGCGGCCTCGGCCGCCGAACCACCGCCGAGGACGACGTCCGAGGCGGCCAGCACCGCCAGCCCGGTGGCGATCCCCACCTGGCGGCTGTCGACGGCGTGGACCGGCACGGACGTGTCGCGAGCTGCGAGCTGCGCTGACTCGAAGGTGCCGCTCATGTCACCGGAGAGGTGCACCGACACGATCTCGGTGGCGCCGTCGGCGGCGGCACGCTCGTAGACCTCGCGCATCACCGCGGGCGAGGGCCGCGAGGTGCTGACCGGGCGGTAGTCACGCAGCGCTTCGGCGACCATCTCGGGGGTGGCACCGTCGGCGCCCTCGTCGTACGACGTCGCGCCGATCACGACCTGCAGGGGCACCACGACGATGCCGCGCTCCTCGGCCTCGGCCGGGGGCAGCGAGGCCGTGGAGTCGGTGACGACCACGGTCCGAGACATGGCGTGACCCTATCCGCCCAGCAGCTCGACCACCTCGCCAGCCGAGCCGTGGGAGAACAGTCGCAGCACCTCGCGGCACACCGCCGCAGGAGGAACGAGTGCGGGCAGGTGCTCGCGCTCCTCAGCGGGCAACGCCGCCCATTCCGCCTGTGCCCGGTCGAGCCCGATCCACCCGGGCACGACGGCCATGACCCGCGCGCCGCCCGTCGCGCCCGGATCAGACAACGAGGTGGTGAAGCGCACCAGGCCTGCCTTGGCCGCGGCGTACTCGGGTGACCGGTAGGCATCAGCTCCGAGGCCGGCGCTGGAGGAGATGTTGACGACGGCTGGGCTGCCGTCGTCCCGGCCACGCCTCCCAGCCAGGCCGTCGAGGAACAGCTGCGTGAGCCGCATCGGTGCTCTCAGGTTGACGTCCAGGGTTCGCCCCCAGTCCGTAGCCAGCGCGGCAGGCCACTGCTCCCCCACTGTCCACGCGCCCGCGTTGTTGACGAGCAGGTCAAGGCCGCCGAGGTCCCGTCCCCGCGCGGCGATGGCGACCAAGTCGGCGTCCTCGCCCACGTCGGCCCGCAACGGCCACGCGGGGACTCGAGACCTGCGAACGGCGGCGGCGGTCGCCTCCGCCGTGCCCGGGTCGCGGTCGACGACGAGCACGCTCGCGCCCGCGCGACCGAGGGCGAGCGCCAGCTCATGGCCGAGGCCGCCACCGGCACCCGTCACAGCCGCGAGCCGGTAGCGCAGGTCCACGATCACACCACGACGTTGACCAGCTTGGGCGCGCGCACGATCACCTTGCGCACCGGCGCCCCGTCGATCGCCCGCTGCACGGCAGGATCCGCCAGCGCCGCGGCCTCCAGGTCGGCGTCCGTGACGTCGGGGCTGACCTCCAGTCGCGCGCGCACCTTGCCCTTGACCTGCACGACGCAGGTCACGGACTCCTCCACCAGCAGCGCCTCGTCCACCGTCGGCCAGCCGGCGTCGGCGACCGTCGGGCGGTGGCCCAGCAGCTCCCACATCTCCTCGGCCGTGTACGGCGCCACCAGGCTCAGCACGATGGCCACCGCCTCGGCGGCCTCCCGGACGGCGGGGTCGGCCGGTCCGGCTCCCGAGTCGATCGCCTTCCGGGTGGCGTTCACCAGCTCCATGACCCGGGCCACCATGACGTTGAACCGGTAGCCCTCGACCAGGTCCGCCGCCTCCTGCAGCGTCCGGTGGGTGACGCGCCGCAGCTCGTCGTCCCCGGAGGCGGGGTCCGTGCCGGGCTCGGAGGTGACGTCACCGGCCAGCCGCCGCGCCCGCTGCAGGAACCGCAGGGAACCGGCCGGCGACATGTCGGCCCAGTCGATGTCGTCCTCGGGCGGCCCCGCGAAGACCAGCGTCAGGCGCACCGCGTCGACGCCGTACTCGCGCAGCTGCTCCCCCAGGCTGACGCCGTTGCCCAGCGACTTGCTCATCTTCTTGCCCTGGTTGATGACGATGCCCTGGTTCAGCTGCGCGGCGAACGGCTCGCGGAAGTCGACCATCCCCATGTCGGCCAGCGCCTTGGTGAAGAACCGCGCGTACAACAGGTGCAGCACGGCGTGCTCGACGCCGCCGACGTAGATGTCGCACGGCATCCAGGCGTTGACCAGCGCGGGGTCGAAGGCCTGCGTGTCGTCGTTCGGCGAGCAGAACCGGAACATGTACCAGGACGAGTCCACAAAGGTGTCCATGGTGTCGGAGTCACGCCGAGCGGCGCCGCCACACTGGGGGCAGTCGACGCTCACCCAGTCCTCGGCGGCGGCCAGGGGCGAGACCCCCTTCGGCTTCAGGTCGGCGCCGCGCAGCTCGGGCAGCTCGACCGGCAGCTCGTCCTCGGGGACCGGCACCTCGCCGCACCGGTCGCAGTGGATGATCGGGATCGGGACGCCCCAGTAGCGCTGCCGGCTCAGCAGCCAGTCACGCAGCCGGAAGTTGACCGTTCCCGTGCCGCGACCCTTGTCCTCCAGCCACGCGATGATCCGGGTCTTGGCCTCCTCGACCTCCAGCCCGTCCAGCGAGATCTCGTCGTTGGCCGAGTTGATGGCCGGGCCCTCGCCGACGTAGGCCTCGCCCTCCCAGCCCTCCGGCGGCTGCACGGTCCGGACGATCGGCAGCCCGAACTTCGTGGCGAAGTCCCAGTCGCGCTGGTCCTGCCCGGGGACCGCCATGATCGCCCCGGTGCCGTAGTCGGCCAGCACGTAGTCGGCGGCCCACACCGGGATCGACTCCCCGGTCAGCGGGTTGACCGCCGTGACCCCCAGGTCGACCCCGGTCTTGGGCCGGTCGGTCGACTGGCGTTCGATCTCGCTGGCCTTGCGGACCTCCTCGCGGTAGGCCTCGAACGCCGGCCGCTGCTCGTCGGTGACCAGCCGGTCGGCCAGGGCGGCGTCGGCGGCGACGACCATGAACGTCGCACCGAAGACCGTGTCAGGACGCGTGGTGTAGACGGTCAGCACCTCGTCGGTGCCCTCGATGGGGAACTCCACGTGAGCGCCCTCGGAACGACCGATCCAGTTCCGCTGGGCGGTGATGACGCGCTCGGGCCAGGTCGGGGCCAGCACGTCCAGCTGGTCGTGCAGCTCCTGGGCGTACTCGGTGATCCTGAAGTACCACTGGGTCAGCTCGCGCTTGGTGACCTCGGCCCCGCAGCGCTCGCAGTGGCCGTCGACCACCTGCTCGTTGGCCAGCACCGTCTGGTCCTGGGGGCACCAGTTGACCGGGCTGTTCTTGCGGTAGGCCAGGCCACGCTCCCGGAACTTCAGGAACAGCCACTGGGTCCAGCGGTAGTAGCTGGGGTCGCTGGTGTTGAAGCGACGGGTCCAGTCGAAGCTGATCCCGTAGTTCTGGAAGGACTCCAGCTGGGTGTCGATGTTGGCGTAGGTGTAGGTCGCCGGGTGCTCGTCGTTCTTGATGGCGGCGTTCTCCGCGGGCAGCCCGAAGGAGTCCCACCCCATCGGGTTCATGACCTCGTAGCCCCGCTGGCGCCAGTAGCGGGCGACCACGTCGTGCAGCGCGGTGACCTCGGCATGACCCATGTGCAGGTCGCCGCTGGGGTAGGGGAACATCGTCAGCGCGTAGCGCTTCTCGCGCGCCCCGCTCAGGACGACCTCGTCGTCGGCGGTGAAGGGCTGCATCTCCCGCCACACCCGCTGCCACTTCGTCTCGGCCGCGTGGACGTCGTACGCCGCGTCGCGCTCGGTCTGCTCGGTCTGCTCGCTCATCGTCTCTCTCGTCTCGTCGCTGCTCGTCGGTCGGGGCACGAAAAAGCCCCTCGCGCACGAGGGGCAGCCGCGTCGGGTGGTGCGTGACCGACGCGGCTAGGCAAGAAGCAGCGACCTGCGCATGGCCCCATGGTAGCCGAGGTGCCGCCGGCAGGGCACGGCTGCGGCCGCCCACTAGGGTCGGCCCATGAGCGGCGTCCTCGACCTGTTCCGGCTCGACGGCAAGGTGGCGGTCGTGACCGGCGCGTCCAGCGGACTGGGGGTCGCCTTCGCCCGGGCCCTGGCCGAGGCGGGCGCCGACCTGGTGCTGGGCGCGCGACGGGTCGACCGGCTCGAGGAGACCGCGCAGCTGGTGCGGGCCGCCGGTCGGCGCGTCGTCACGGTCGCCACCGACGTTGCCGACCCCGCGCAGTGCCAGGCCCTGGTCGATGCGGCGACGGACGCCTTCGGGCGGGTCGACGTGCTGGTCAACAACGCCGGCGTCGGCACCGCGGTGCCGGCGACCCGGGAGACACCGGAACAGTTCCGGAACGTCGTCGAGGTCAACCTCAGCGGCTGCTACTGGATGGCCCAGGCGTGTGGCCGGGTGATGGGGCCGGGCTCGAGCATCGTCAACGTCTCGAGCGTCCTCGCGCTCACCACCGCCGGGCTCCCCCAGGCGGCCTACGCCGCCTCCAAGGCGGGTCTGAACGGGCTGACCCGCGATCTCGCGCAGCAGTGGACCGGACGCAAGGGAATCCGGGTCAATGCGATAGCTCCGGGCTTCTTCGCCTCCGAGATGACCGACCAGTACCCCGAGGACTACCTCCGGTCGCAGCTGCCGCGGATCCCCGCCGGCCGGCACGGCGACCCCACCGAGCTCGCGGCGACCGTGGTCTGGCTCGCGTCCCCCGCTTCCGGCTACGTCACCGGCCAGGTCGTGCCGGTGGACGGCGGGCTCACGATCGCCTGACACGCCACCTCGTCGTTCTCCTGACGGCGGGGGGTCCTCAACCTAGACTCGTCTGACGACGACGAGAGCGTGGAGGTCATGAACGGGACTGGGACCGACGTCTCGGAGCTGACGAAGGAAGAGCTCGTCGCGGAGCTGTCAGCCACCCTCGAGGAGCTGAGCCGGACCCGCGACGAGCGCGACCTTGCCCGCAACCGGCTCGTCGCCAACGTGTCGCAGGACCTGCGGACGCCGCTGGCGAGCATTCAGGGCTACGTCGAGCTGCTCGAGGACGGCGAGCTCGGACGCCTCTCCCCCACGACCCTGAGCGCGGTCCGGACCATCGGTCGCAACGCCGAGCGGCTCGCGAGCCTGCTCGACGACCTGCTCCGGCCGCCGTCGGACAAGGGCCCCGCGGTCCCGTCGGAGCTGGCGGCCCTCGACCTGGTCGATCTCGACCTCGGTGAGCTGGTGCGGCAGAGCCAGAGCGCCCTGGAGTCGGTCGCGCGGCTGCGCGAGCTCGACCTGACCGTGTCGGTGGCCCCGCACCTGCGCCGGGTCAAGGCAGACCGCGAACGCATCGAGCAGGTGATCCTGGTCCTGGTCGGGAACGCCCTCAAGTACACCCCCAGCGGGGGTCGCATCTCCGTGACGGCCCAGGCCGCGCCCGAGGGGGTGGCGCTGACCGTCGTCGACAACGGGATCGGCATCTCCGCGGAGGACCTGCGCGCGCTGTTCGCCCCCGAGGTGCGCTCGTCCCTCGTCACGGCCAAGGAGATCGTCGACCGTCACGACGGCCGGCTGGTCGTCGACTCGACCGAGGGCGCCGGGACGACCGTGCGCGTGACCCTGCCGGCCCACCCCGGGGATCAGGGCGGGTTCGCTGCGTGGCGACGCAGCCACCCGAGCCCGAGGAACGGCAGCACCAACGGCACGAACCCGTAGCCGATGCCGTAGCCCGACCACACCGTCTGGTCGGGGAACATGTCCGCGCGGACCAGCGACAGCGTGCCGACCACGAGCACGCCGCACGCCTCGAACGCGCACGCGGCCACCGCCACCCGGTGGGCCCGCGCCGACGTACGTCGCAGGGCGACGGCGGCCACGAGGTAGACGGCCGCAGCGGCTGCCGAGAGCACGTACGCGAGTGGGGCCTCGTCGAAGGACGTCGTGATCTGGACCAGGGACCGGGCTCCGGCGGCCAGGGCGAAGACCGCGTAGACGGCGACGAGCACCTGACGGCCCGTCGAGGTCCTCACCGGGTCTGCACCAGGCGCAGGACGCACACCGCGACCGCGACGAGGGCGATCGCGACGACCCACAGCGACGCCTGGTCGGTGTCCGGGTCGTCCTCGGCCTGGGCGGGAGCGCGCCACACCAGGGCAGGCAGGAGGCCGGCTGCGGCCACGGCGTACCCGACGTGGGTCACCATGCTCTCGGGCCGGTCCGCGGCGTCGGCGCGGAGAAGCAGGCCGATGTCGGCGACCACGATGAACGCGACCAGGGCCTCGGCGGCCACGAGCGCACTGCGGACCGGGCGTTCGAGCCGGGTCACTCGCGTGGCGACGGCGGCGAGGACGGCGAGCACGAGCAGGAGACCTGCGGCGGTCCAGGCGAGGATCGTCACGGCGGGCAAGATTACGCGACCCCACCGCCCAGCCCGCGCCTCACCCTTCCGGGGGAGGCGCGCGCCGCTCCGGCAGGCTTCCATGAAAGGCGCCGGTGACCTCCGGTCGGGGATCGCCAGAGCCTCGGGGTCGTCATCACCCACGGAGGTCGCCGGACCAGCAGGAATCGCTTGGCGGCGACGGCGGGGTCGATCACGGGGGGATCCGGCCCCGTCGTTTCCTGCTCCTGCTCCGAAATGCCACAGAGCCGCTACCAGCTGCGCCGGCGCGGCCCTGAATGACTCTTCCTCGATCTCTCTGGTGGAGCTGAGGGGACTCGAACCCCTGACCCTCTGCATGCCATGCAGATGCGCTACCAGCTGCGCCACAGCCCCAGATCGTCACCCTTCCGGGCAACGAGCAGGAATACTAACGGGCCATCCCGAGCCACGCGAAATCGGGTTGGCCGACCGGGTCGCCGAGGGGCCGGGGTCAGGGCTGGTCGGGCCCGACGTTCCAGGAGCGCAGGCGCGCAGCGCCACCGGCGGGCACGTCGAGCACCGCCATCGCGCAGTTGTCGAGGACGCCCAGGGAACGGCCGTGCTCCACGGGCCAGCCGAGCAGCGCAGCCGTCGCCACCCGGAGGGCGGCGCCATGGGTGACGGCGACAGCGGTGGCACCAGGCGCGACCGTGGCCACCAGCTCACGGCAGGCCGGCACGATCCGCGCCAGCACGTCCGCGGTGCCCTCCGCGCCCCGGACGGCGTCGTAGCTGCCCCCGAGCCACGCGGCGTGCTCCTCGGGGTGGGCCGCGGCGAACTCCGCGACCGTCAGGCCGGTCCGCTCCCCCACGTCGTACTCACGCAGCCGTGGGTCCAGCCGTGCCACGAGGCCGGTCTCCTTCTCGACGTACGCCGCGGTCTGCCGTGCCCGCGCGAGGTCGGAGCTCCAGAGCGCTTCGGGCTCGAGTCGCGCCACGTACGGCGCCACGGTGGCGGCCTGCGTGTGGCCCACGTCGTCGAGCTCGACGTCAGCGTGGCCCTGCGCCCGGTGCTCGGCGTTCCACGCGGTGCGGCCGTGCCGGAGCAGCACCAGCCGCCTCGCGTCAGCGGCCACCGGTGGCCACGTCGGCCGGCAGCTCGATGGTGGGGCAGTCACGCCACAGCCGCTCGAGGGCGTAGAACTGCCGCTCCTCCTCGTGCTGCACGTGCACCACGATCTCGCCGTAGTCGATGAGCACCCAGCGCCCGTCGCGCTCCCCTTCCCGACGGATCGGCTTGGCGCCGATCTCGCGCAGCTTGTCCTCGACCTCGTCGACGATCGCCTTCACCTGGCGGTCGTTGCTGCCGGAGGCCAGGAGGAAGGCGTCGGTGATGGCGAGCTGGTCGCTGACGTCGTAGGCGAGGAGATCGGTGGCGAGCTTGTCGGCGGCCGCACGGGCGGCGGTGTGGACGAGCTCCACGGCGTGGTCGGTGGCGGTCATGCTGCTCCGGTCTCGGTGTAGAGGTGGTGCTTGGCGATGTACTGGACGACCCCGTCGGGGACGAGGTACCAGACCGGCTCACCCTTGGCTGCCCGCTCACGGCAGTCCGTGGACGAGATCGCCAGGGCCGGGATCTCGACCAGGGTGACCCGGTCGTCGGGGATGTCGGCAAGCATCGACGGGTCCATGCTGTAGCCCGGTCGGGTGCAGCCCACGAAGTGCGCCAGCTCGAAGAGCCGGCCGGCGTCGCGCCAGGTGAAGATGTCGGCGAGCGCGTCGGCGCCGGTGATGAAGTAGAGCTCGGTGTCGGGGAGCTCGCGATGGAGGTCCTGGAGCGTGTCGATGGTGTAGGTCGGACCCGCCCGGTCGATGTCGACGCGCGACACCCGGAACCGCGGGTTGGCCGCCGTCGCGATGACCGCCATCAGGTAGCGGTCCTCGGCGGCGGACACGTCGCGGTCGGACTTCTGCCAGGGGTCGCCGGTGGGGACGAAGACGACCTCGTCGAGGCCGAACCAGGCCTGGACCTCGGACGCCGCGACGAGGTGGCCGTGGTGGATCGGGTCGAAGGTGCCACCCATGACCCCGACCCGGCGGGTCGGGGTGGTGGACGTGGTCGTGTCGCTCAGCTGTGCTCGCGTCCTCCGCCGAAGGCGACGAGCCCACCGAGCAGACCGAGCAGGATCACGAGCGAGACGACGCCGATCCCCCAGCTGAGGGCGTGGTCGACCTCGTGGTGGGACTCGGTGGCCATGGTGACGATCATCGACATGGGCGTCATGGTATCGGTCGTCACCGGACGTGGCCCGCTCCGGTGACCACGTACTTGGTCGAGGTCATCTCGGGCAGCCCCATGGGCCCCCGGGCGTGGAGCTTCTGGGTGCTGATGCCGATCTCGGCCCCGAAGCCGAACTCCGCACCGTCGGTGAACCGGGTGGAGGCGTTGACCAGGACGGCGGCGGAGTCGACGGCGGCCACGAAGTGCCGGGCGGCTCCCTGGTCCTCGGTCACGATCGCGTCGGAGTGGTGGCTGGAGTGGCGATGGATGTGCTCGATCGCCTCCGCCAGGTCGGGCACGACCCGGGCCGAGATGTCCAGCGAGAGGTACTCGGCGGCCCAGTCGTCGTCGGTGGCGGGCACCACGCCGTCGTACGCCGCGAACGTCTCGTCGCCGTGGATGGTGACCCCGGCGCCCTGCAGCGCCTCGACCACCCGCGGGAGGAACTGCTGAGCCACCGCCTGGTGGACCAGCAGCGACTCGGCAGCGTTGCACACGCTCGTGCGGTGGGTCTTGGCGTTGAGGACGATCGCCAGGGCCCGGTCGAGGTCGGCTCCGGCGTCCACGTAGACGTGACAGTTGCCCACGCCGGTCTCGATGACGGGCACCGTCGACTCCTCCACCACCGAGCGGATCAGTCCCGCGCCGCCGCGAGGGATCAGCACGTCCACCAGGCCGCGGGCCCGCATCAGCTCCTTGACGCTGTCGTGGGTGTCGCCGGGCACCAGCTGCACGACGTCGGGGTCGAGCCCGGTCCGCTCGGCGGCCCCACGCAGCAGCTCGACCACCGCGGCGTTGGAGGACCGGGCGCTGGAGGACCCCCGCAGCAGGACGGCGTTGCCGGACTTGAGGCAGATCCCCGCCGCGTCGGCCGTGACGTTGGGTCGAGCCTCGTAGACGATGCCGACCACACCGAAGGGCACCCGGACCTGCCGCAGCTCCAGGCCGTTGGCGAGCACGCTCCCGCGCACCACCTCCCCGACCGGGTCGGGCAGTGCGGCGACGTCGCGCAGGCCCTCGGCCATGGCCGCCACCCGGTCGGGCGAGAGGCGCAGCCGGTCGAGGATGTTGGCGGGCGTGCCACCCGCCTCGGCCCGTTCGAGGTCCGCGGCGTTGGCGGCCAGGACCCGGTCGCCGCCGGCGGCGAGGTCGTCGGCCATCGCGTGCAGGGCGGCGTCCTTCTCCGCTCGTGTCGCGAGCGCCAGGCGCCGTGCCGCGGCCCGGGCACGCTCGGCCACGGCCCGGAATCCGCTGCCGGCGTCGGTGGCTGCCATGTCCCGAGCGTAGTCCCGGGCCGACATCCACCCCGAATCTCGGCGTCCGGGCAACCGATGGGACAAGATGTGCGTCATCACTGTGCACGGGGGCATCGGGTCCCCCTGTCCGAAAGAGGAAACCCATGTCTCGTCGCACCCTCGCCACCGGGATCGCCGCTGCCGTCGCAGCGGGCTCTCTGGCACTCACCACGCCTGCCGCGAGCGGCGACGAGCCGGCCCCGCTGCCGTCGTCCCCACTCAGCCTGCAGGGCCCGGAGCGGATGGTCACCGAGAGCTGGCGCGGCCAGGTCTGGACCGACTTCGGGCTGCGGCTGGTCGCCGGCGACGAGCCGGTCGCCATCTGGTCGACCCGCCCGTCCTACGACGACCCGATCACCAGCGTCTGGCGGACCTCCGGTGGCGACGTGCCCCTCCCCGCCGACGCGATGCCCACGTTCTCGGGGCTGTCGTCCTTCGCGCAGGTCTCGGTCGCCAACCGGGACGGCAAGGTGATCCGACGCTTCGACGCCCCCGCGTGCCTCAACGGCTACGACGTCCAGCGGGTCCACCCCTCCGCCCCGGCCGAGTCGCCCTATCCCCACGGCTGCCCCTGGAACCCCTACACGCTGGGCTCGGTGATGGGGATCCAGACCGGCTGGTCGAGCCCCCTGCTCAACGAGTGGAGCATGTCGATGCGGCTCAAGCCGGGCCGCTACGACGTCACCGGCACGATCCTCCCCGCCTGGGTCGACTTCTTCGGGATCGCGCCCGAGGAGGCGACCTCCACGACCCGGCTGGTGGTCCGCCGCGCCAAGGACGGCCGGCAGGCACGGCCGGAGCGCCCCGCCGCCCGTAGCGGTCCGGTCGCGCGACCTGCCGCCCACGAGCCGGAGTCGAGGAGCGCCGGCACCGTGGTGCCGGCCACGGCACCCAACCTCAAGTCGTTGCCGGCCTTCCACATCGGGCTGAACCGCAAGGGGACCCAGCTCCGCTTCGGCGCCAACGTGTGGAACGGCGGCGGCGGACCGCTCGTCGTCGACGGCTTCCGGCCTGCCGACGGTCACGGGCACGACCACCACATGGTGGCCTACCAGTACTTCTTCGACGGTGAGGGCAACCAGACCGGCTACGAGCAGATCGGCCGGTTCCACTGGCACGGGGCCAACCACCAGCACTGGCACTTCGAGGACTTCGCGGGCTACCGCCTCCTGGACAGCGACATGAACCTGGCGGTCCGCTCCCGCAAGGCGTCGTTCTGCCTGGCCAACACCGATGCCGTCGACTACACGATCCCCGACGCCGACTGGCAGCCCGGCAACACCGACCTGGGCAGCGCCTGTGGCGGCCGCGACGCGCTCTCGCTGCGGCAGGTCCTGTCCAACGGCTCGGGAGACACCTACCACCAGTACCGCGCCGGCCAGGCCTTCGGGATCAAGAACCTGCCGGACGGGGTCTACTACATCGAGGTCGTCGCCAACCCCAACGGGATCATCGTCGAGTCCGACGAGACCGACAACGTCTCGCTGCGCAAGGTGCGGATCGGCACCGGGCGCAAGGGCAAGCGCTTCGTGCGGGTCCCCCGGGTGGGCGTCATCGACGAGCACTCCGGCTGGTAGCCGCCACACGACGAGGCCCCCGTCACCCGGTCCGGGTGGCGGGGGCCTCGTACGTCGGGGCCGGGATCAGCCCTTGCGCTCGGTCACCTTCTCGGCCGCAGCCGGGAAGACGCTGTGCAGGTCGCCGACGACGCCGAAGTCGACGAGCTCGAAGATCGGCGCCTCCTCGTCCTTGTTGACGGCCACGATCGTCTTGGAGGTCTGCATGCCGGCCCGGTGCTGGATGGCCCCGGAGATGCCGCCGGCGATGTAGAGCTGCGGCGAGACGGTCTTGCCGGTCTGGCCGATCTGGAAGGAGTGGGCGATCCAGCCGCTGTCGACGGCCGCGCGGGAGGCGCCCACGGCCGCACCCAGCGAGTCTGCGAGCTTCTCGACCGGCGCGAAGTCGCCCCCGGTGCCGCGCCCGCCGGCGACCACGATCGCCGCCTCGGTCAGCTCGGGTCGGCCGGAGGCCTTGCGGGGCTGCGAGGCCACGATCTGCGCCTTCTTCGCGCTGTCGGACACCGTGGCCGCGAACTCCTCGACCGCGGCGGCGCCGGCGGCCTCCTCCGGGGTGGCGGAGTTGGGCTTGACGGTGATGACCGGCACCCCGGTGGTGACCTTGGCGGTCACCGTGTAGTTGCCGGCGAAGACGGACTGGGTGGTCGTCCCGTCCTCGGCCACGTCGACGGCGTCGGTGATGAGGCCGGAACCGATCTTGATCGCGAGCCGGGCCGCGATCTCCTTGCCCTCGAACGTTGAGGGGATCAGGACCGCGGCGGGGCTGGTCTTGTCGACCAGCTGCTGCAGGGCCTCGGCCTTGGGGGCCACCAGGTAGCCCTTGATGTCGGCGTCGTCGACGACGTAGACCTTCTCGGCGCCGTAGGCCTTGACCTTGTCGGCCGCCGCGGCGCCCTGGTCGCCGGCTCCGATGAAGACCGCGGAGGGCTCGCCCAGCCGGCGGGCGATCGTGAGGAGCTCGTAGGTGGGCTTCTTGACCTCGCCGTCGGCGTGGTCGACGAGTACCAGGACTTCAGACATCAGCAGCCTCCTCAGATGAACTTCTTGGACGCGAGGAAGTCGGCCAGCGCGCCCGCGCCCGAGCCGTCCTCGTCGGTGACGATCTCGCCCTGGGTACGGGGCGGCCGCTCGGTGGTCTCGACGACCTCGGACCAGGCGACGGAGAGCCCCACGTCGCCGGCGTCGACGCCGAGGTCGGCCAGGCCCCAGGTCTCCAGCGGCTTCTTCTTGGCCGCCATGATGCCCTTGAACGAGGGGTAGCGCGCTTCGCCGCTCTGGTCGGTCACCGACAGCACGAGCGGCATCGTGGCGCCCACGACCTCGGTGGCCGTGTCGCCGTCACGCTTGATCCGGACCTGGTCGCCCTGGGTCTCGATGACCGAGGCCAGCGTCACCTGCGGGAGGTCGAGCCGCTCGGCCAGCATCGCCGGCACGACGCTCATGGCGCCGTCGGTCGAGGCCATGCCGCACATGACGAGGTCCACCGAACCGATCTTCTCCACGGCCTTGGCGAGCACCAGCGAGGTCGCGATCGCGTCGGACCCGGCGATGGCGTCGTCGACGACGTGGACGCCCTCGTCAGCACCCATCTGCAGGGCCTTGCGGACCGCGTCGACACCACCCTCGGGTGCGACCGTCAGCGCGGTGACCTTCACCTCGTCGGGGTTGCCGGACTTCTCCTTGATCTGGAGCGCCTGCTCGACGGCGTACTCGTCGAGCTCGGACAGCAGGCCGTCGACGCCGTCGCGGTCCACGGTCAGGTCCTGCTCGAAGTGCCGGTCGGCGGTCGCATCGGGCACGTACTTCACACAGACGACAATGTTCATGGGTGGTTGCGGCCGGTCAGGCCCCTCCTGTGCTCTCGGGTTGCGGTCGAGGTTACTAGCGAGTCACCTGGCTTTGAACCTCACGGCCGGTGGAGTGGCTCACACCGGCCGTGGGCCCGGGTCCGGGGCTCAGGGACGCACCACACGGTCGATGATCCGACCGACGACGAGGTAGGCCACTGCCCCCAGGCCCCAGTTGACCAGGGCGTTCTTGACGTCGGCGTTGCTGCCGGCGAACTCCTTGATGCCGTTCCTGCGCGAGAAGATCCCGAGGTCCACCGCGTCGGCGCCGCTGGTGACGAAGTCGACCAGCGCGTTCTTCTCGTTCGCGTCGAGAGCGACGAGCAGCGCGCCCACCGCGAGGAAGAGCGCGCAGACCACGAAGACCAACCAGACGGCCTGGGCCACCCGGGTGCGGGCCTTGGTGACGGTGCCCGCCGACTGCTCGGGCTTCAGCTTGCGTTCGGCCATGGCGCGGATCCTATTGCCGGAGGCGCCGTCCTCGTCAGCGGCCCCGGAACTGGGCCTTGCCCGGGCCGTGCTCGACGAAGGACTGCATGCCGACGGTGCGGTCCTCGGTGGCGAACAGGGCGGCGAACTGCTGCCGCTCGATCTCCAACCCGGTGTCGAGGTCCACCTCGAGCCCCCGGTCGACGGCCTCCTTCGCCGCGCGCAGCGCGTACGACGCGGCACCGGCGAACTGCCCGGCCCACGCCAGCGCCTCCTCGTAGACCTGCTCGGCCGGGAGCACGCGGTCGACCAGCCCGAGGGCCAGCGCCTCGTCCGCCTTGACGAAGCGACCGGTGAAGATCAGCTCCTTGGCCCGGCTCGGGCCGACCAGGCGCGTGAGCCGCTGCGTCCCACCTGCACCCGGGATGATCCCGAGCTGGATCTCCGGCTGCCCCAGGACGGCGTCCTCGGCCGCGAACCGCACGTCGGCGCACAGCGCGAGCTCGCACCCACCCCCCAGCGCATAGCCGTTCACCGCCGCGACGACGGGCTTCGGGATCCGCGCCACCGCGCTGAAGGCCGTCTGCAGCCTTCCGGAGCGGACGACCATGTCGGTGTAGGAGAGGTCGGCCATCTCCTTGATGTCGGCGCCGGCGGCGAAGACCCGCTCGCCGCCCCAGATGACGACGGCCTTCACGTCGTCGCGGTCGCCCGCCTCCGTGGCCGCGGCCCGGATCTCCTCCTGGACCTGCGCGTTGAGCGCGTTCATCTTCGGCCGGTCGAGGCGGATCGTGCCGACTCCGTCGGCGACCTCGAGGCGCACGAACTCCGACATGCTGGTGACTCCTCCGTCGAGTGCGGGTGGTGGCGCGAGCCTACGAGGCCGCGTCGGCGTGTCGGCAGCCCCATGGGCTTGAATGGGTCGGTGAGCCACAACACCTGGCGCTGGCGCCATCGTGACGAGACCGCCCCGGTGTGGCCCGGCTTCCACCAGCTGCTCGGGGCGACGTGGGCCGCCGAGGCCACCAACTTCGCGGTGTGGTCACCGGAGTCGACGGCGATGTGGGTCTGCCTGTTCGACGACGACGGCGCGGAGGTCCGGCACCGCCTCACGGAGCACACCCTCGGGGTCTGGCACGGGGCGATCCCCGGCGTCCAGGTGGGGCAGCGCTACGGGTACCGGGCCGACGGTCCCTGGGACCCCGCCCACGGGCGCCGCTTCAACCCCGAGAAGCTGCTCCTCGACCCCTACGCGCGCGCGGTCAGCGGCGGGGTGACCCCCGGCCCGGCCACACTCCCCCACGACACCGCCCACCCCTCGCGGCGCAGCACCCTCGACTCGGCGCCCGCCGTCCCCCGCTCGGTCGTCGTGCACGACGACTTCGACTGGGGTGAGGACCTCCCGCTCCGCACCCGGTGGCGCGACACCGTCATCTACGAGCTCCACGTGAAGGGCTTCACCGCCCTGCACAACGAGATCCCACCGGAGCTGCGCGGGACCTATGCGGGGCTGGGCTCCCACACCGTCACCCGCTACCTCAACGACCTCGGGGTGACGGCGGTGGAGCTGCTGCCGGTGCACCAGTTCGCGACGGAGCCCGCCGTCGCCGAGCGCGGCCTGGTCAACTACTGGGGCTACAACTCCCTCGGCTTCTTCGCCCCGCACGCGGCGTACTCCTCGACCGGCGACCGGGGCCAGCAGGTGACCGAGTTCAAGCAGATGGTGCGCAACTTCCACACCGCCGGCATCGAGGTCATCCTCGACGTCGTCTACAACCACACCGCCGAGGGCGGTCCCGACGGGCCGAGCTACAGCTTCCGCGGACTCGACGACTTCGGCTACTACAAGCGGTCCGGCACCGGGGGCGACGCCTACTGGGACGTCACGGGCTGCGGCAACACCGTCGACACGACCAACACCGGCGCCCTGCGGCTGATCCTCGACTCCCTGCGCTACTGGGTGACCGAGATGCACGTCGACGGCTTCCGGTTCGACCTCGCGTCCGCGCTCGCGCGGACCGGGCACGACGTCGACATGGCGGGGGCGTTCCTCACCACCATCGGGCAGGACCCGGTGCTGCGGCACGTCAAGCTGATCGCCGAGCCGTGGGACGCCTCCATGGACGGCTACCAGGTCGGCTCGTTCCCCCCACCGTGGGTGGAGTGGAACGACCGCTACCGGGACACCGTGCGGGACTTCTGGCGGGGCGCGTCCCACGGCGTCCGCGAGCTGGCGAGCCGGATGGCGGGGTCCTCGGACCTCTACGCGGACGACGGCCGCTCGCCCTACACGTCGGTCAACTTCGTCACGGCCCACGACGGGTTCACGATCCGCGACGCCGTCTCCTACGAGCACAAGCACAACGAGGACAACGGCGAGGGCAACCGCGACGGGTCCCCCGACAACCGCTCGTGCAACCACGGGGTCGAGGGAGAGACCGACGACGAGTCCGTGCAGCGGCTGCGGCGTCGTCAGGCGATGAACATGATGGTCACGCTGTGCCTGTCCTCGGGTTCACCGATGATCACCGCGGGGGACGAGCGCGGCCGCACCCAGCGCGGCAACAACAACGCCTACTGCCAGGACAACGAGATCTCCTGGGTCGACTGGCGGCCCGACGACGCCTGGCTCGACGTCTACGAGGTGGTGAAGGCGGCGCTGCGGCTGCGGCGCGAGCACCCGGCCCTGCGGCAGCGGCACCACTTCGTCGGCGCCCCGACCATCGACGGTGGCCCGAAGGACCTGGCGTGGCTGCACCCGGAGGGCCGGGAGATGCGCCAGCACGACTGGTACGACGACACCCTGCAGGTGCTCGGCATGTTCGTGTCCGGCGACCCGTTGCGCTCCCCGGGCAGGCGTGGGGAGCAGCAGCGGGACGCCTCCTTCGTGACCTGGTGCAACGCCGGCGCGGAGCCCGTCACGGCGCTGCTCCCCGAGAACGCGTGGGTGCGCACCGGAGAGGTCGTGCTGAGCACCGACCCCGCCATCACGGTCGGCAGCCCTGTCGAGGTCGGGCAGGCGCTCGACCTCGACGCCCGGTCCGTCGTGGTGCTGCGCCAGACCTGACCCGCCAGACCGGATCCACCGGGTCGGTCAGGCGGGTCCGGTCAGGCTGGCAGCGCGACGACGCCGAGCTCGGCGGCACTGGCGAGCAGGTCGTGGCGGGGCACCACCCGGACCGTGTAGCCGAAGGCACCGCTGCGTGCCAGGGTGACCGACCCGTCGAACCGGTGCCGCCCACCCTGGTAGCTCTCGGCGAGGGTGAGCGCCTCGCTCTGGCTGGACACCAGCTGGTCCTCGCTGTCGGTCACGCCGTGCACCAGCTGGACCTCGACGTCCTCTGGCGAGAGGTCACCCAGCGACACGAAGGCGCGCACCGAGAGCAGGGTCCCGATCTCAGGAGCGTCGCCGACGCCGCTGCTCTCCACGTGCTCGACGCGGACGCCGGACCAGCCCTCCCGGACCCGGTGCTTCCACTGCGAGAGCTGGGCGGCGCCCTTGTAGTCCGCGTTGAGCTTGCGACCGGTCACGGCAGCCGGGGTGTAGAGCTGACGGACGTAGTCACGGACCATCCGGGTCGCGAGCACCCTGGGACCGAGGGACTTCAGCGTGTGGCGGACCATCTCCAGCCAGCGTCCGGGGGCGCCGTCCTCCCCGACGTCGTAGAAGCGGGTCGCCACCTCGTTCTCGATGAGGTCGTAGAGCGCCGTCGCCTCGAGGTCGTCCCGGCGGTCGGGGTCCTCGAGGCCGTCGGCGGACGGGATGGCCCAGCCGTTGCTGCCGTCGAACCACTCGTCCCACCAGCCGTCGAGGATCGACAGGTTCAGGCCACCGTTGAGGGCCGCCTTCATGCCGGAGGTGCCGCACGCCTCGTAGGGACGCAGCGGGTTGTTGAGCCACACGTCGCAGCCGGGGTAGAGCGGCTGTGCCATGCCGATGTCGTAGTTGGGCAGGAAGACGATGCGGTGCCGCACCTCCGGGTCGTCGGCGAAGCGGACGATCTCCTGGATCAGCTTCTTGCCGCCGTCATCGGCGGGGTGCGCCTTGCCGGCGATGACGAGCTGCACCGGACGCTCCGGGTGGAGCAGCAGCGACTTGAGCCGCTCCGGGTCGGAGAGCATCAGGGTGAGCCGCTTGTAGGACGGCACGCGTCGCGCGAAGCCGATGGTCAGCACGTCGGGGTCGAGGACGGAGTCGATCCAGCCGAGCTCGGCGGGCGAGGCGCCCCGCCGGGTCCACGAGTCGGTGAGCCGCCGACGGGCGTCCTCGATGAGGCGTTGCCGCAGCACCCGCTTGGTCGCCCAGATCTCGGGGCCGGGGATCTTGTCCACCGTGGCCCAGAACGAGTCGGCGTCGTCGGCCCCGCCGTCGGCGCCGTGTGCCTCCGCGAGCTCGAAGACCTCCCGGCCCACCCACGTCGGCCCGTGCACGCCGTTGGTGATCGAGGTGATCGGGACCTCGGCCTCGTCGAACGCGGGCCACAGGCCGTTGAACATCTCCCGCGACACGTGTCCGTGGAGCTGGGAGACGCCGTTGGCGCGCTGTGCGAGCCGGAAGCCCATCACGGCCATGTTGAAGACGCCGGGGTCACCGCCCTCGTAGTCCTCGGTGCCGAGGGCCAGCACCCGGTCGACGGGGACGCCGGGCACCGGTGAGGCGCCGGCGAAGTACTGCTCCACGAGCTCGCGCGGGAACCGGTCGATCCCCGCCGGCACGGGCGTGTGGGTGGTGAACACGGTCGAGCCTCGACTCACCTCCAGGGCGGTGTCGAAGTCGAGCTCCGGGCCCGAGCCGGCCACGGAGAGCTCGCGGATCCGCTCGATGCCGAGGAAGCCGGCGTGCCCCTCGTTGGTGTGGAAGACCTCCGGCTCCGGTGCCCCGGTGATCCGGGACCAGGCCCGGAGCGCCCGAACGCCGCCGATGCCGAGCAGCAGCTCCTGACGCAGCCGGTGCTCGCTGTTGCCGCCGTACAGGCGGTCGGTGACGGCCCGGAAGTGGTCGGGGTTCTGCTCGACGTCCGTGTCGAGGAGCAGCAGCGGGACCCGGCCCACGTGGGCGACCCAGATCCGGGCCACCAGCTCCTCCCCGCCGGCGAGGGTCAGGGTGACGAGCGCCCGCGAGCCGTCCTCCTCGTGGAGGAGGGACAGCGGCAGCTCGTCGGGGTCGAGCACCGGGTAGGTCTCCTGCTGCCAGCCCTCGCGGGAGAGGGACTGGGTGAAGTAGCCGTGCTTGTAGAGCAGGCCGACGCCCACCAGCGGCACGCCGAGGTCGGAGGCTGCCTTGAGGTGGTCACCCGCGAGGATCCCGAGGCCGCCGGAGTACTGCGGCAGCACCGCGGTGATGCCGAACTCCGGGGAGAAGTAGGCGATCGACCGTGGCGCCTCGGCCTGCTTCTGGAACCAGCTGTCGCCGTTCAGGTAGCGCTCGAGGTCGGCAGCGGCCCCGCCGAGCAGGTCCAGGAAGGCCTGGTCAGCGGCCAGGGCCTCCAACCGGGCGGGGTCGACGGCACCCAGCAGCCGGACCGGGTCGCGGCCGGTGGACTCCCACAGCTCGGAGTCCACGGCGGCGAAGACGTCCTGGGTGGGCGGGTGCCAGCACCAGCGGAGGTTGCCCGCGAGCGTCCCGAGGGCGGCCAGGGCCGGCGGCAGGACGGGGCGGACGGTGAATCGACGAATTGCACGCACCGGACGACGGTAGCGCCAACGACTTGAACGATCCAACATCTGGGCGGATCGGGGGGATCCGGCTTGCGCGGCCCCCCGGAGTTCGCAAGTGTGGATCCATGGTCGGACGCATCCCCGTCATGAACGTCATGCCCGTCGTCGACCTCGGACGACAGCCGGCGAAGGCCACGGTGGGCGAACCCTTCCCTGTCACCGCGACCGTCTTCCGGGAGGGGCACGACAAGCTGGGGGCCGAGGTCGTGCTCACCGGCCCCGACGGCGTGCGCCGCCCTCCGGTGCGGCTGCACCGGGAGGGCGACCAGCCCGACCACTACCTGGCCTGGGTCACCCCCGACGCCGAGGGCGCCTGGACCTTCGAGATCCAGGCGTGGTCGGACCCGATCGCCACCTGGCAGCACGACGCGGGCATCAAGATCCCGGCGGGGGTCGACGTCGACCTGATGTTCCTGGAGGGCCGCCTGCTGCTCGAGCGGGTGCTGGCCGACCTCGGCAAGGGCGAGAAGAAGGCGGCCGCCGTGGTCCGCAGCGGCGTCGAGGCCGCCACCGACACCACCCGGCCGGTCGAGGCGAGGCTGGCCGCGCTGCAGGCGCCCGAGCTCGCTGCCGTCCTCCTCGAGCACCCGCTGCGCGACCTGGTCACGGTCGAGGGCCCCTTCCCGGCCTACGCCGACCGCAGCCGGGCCCTCTTCGGCAGCTGGTACGAGTTCTTCCCACGCTCGGAGGGCGCGACCCTCAACGAGAAGACCGGCAAGGTCACCAGCGGCACGTTCCGCACGGCCGCCAAGCGACTCGACGCGGTGGCGGCCATGGGCTTCGACGTGATCTACCTGCCGCCCATCCACCCCATCGGCGAGGTCAACCGCAAGGGACCCAACAACACCCTCGAGCCCGGCCCCGACGACACGGGGTCCCCGTGGGCGATCGGGAGCAAGGACGGGGGCCACGACGCCATCCACCCCGACCTCGGGACGATGGAGGACTTCGACGCCTTCGTCGCCCGGGCCAACTCCCTGGGGCTGGAGGTGGCGCTCGACTACGCGCTCCAGGCGGCGCCCGACCACCCCTGGGTGGACAGCCACCCCGAGTGGTTCACGACCCGCGCCGACGGCACGATCGCGCACGCCGAGAACCCACCCAAGAAGTACCAGGACATCTATCCCCTCAACTTCGACAACGACCCGAGCGGGATCTCCGCGGAGATGCTGCGGATCGTCCGGTTCTGGATGGACCGCGGGGTGCGGATCTTCCGCGTCGACAACCCCCACACCAAGCCGGTGGCGTTCTGGGAGTGGCTGCTGCGCGAGGTGCGCACCACCGACCCCGACGTGATCTTCCTGTCCGAGGCGTTCACCCGGCCGGCGATGATGCGCGGCCTCGGCGCAGTGGGTTTCCACCAGTCCTACACCTACTTCACCTGGCGCACGGCCCGCGGCGAGATCGAGGACTACCTGCGCGAGCTGTCCCGCGAGACCGACCACCTGATGCGGCCGAACTTCTTCGTCAACACCCCGGACATCCTCCACGCCTTCCTCCAGTACGGCGGGCCGGCGGCGTTCAAGATCCGGGCCGTGCTGGCGGCCACCTCCTCCCCCAGCTGGGGCGTCTACGCCGGCTACGAGCTGTTCGAGCACGTGGCCGTGCGACCCGGCAGCGAGGAGTACCTCGACTCGGAGAAGTACCAGATCCGGATCCGCGACTGGGAGACCGCCGAGGCGGAGGGCCGGTCGCTGGCGCCGTACCTGACGCGACTCAACGAGGTGCGTCGCGCCCACCCCGCGCTGCAGCTCCTGCGCAACCTGGTCGTCCACCGCACCGACGACGACCACGTCATCGCCTACAGCAAGCACCACGGTGACGACCTCGTCGTCGTGGTCGTCAACCTCGACCCGCACGCGACCCGCGAGACGACCGTCCACCTCGACATGCCGGCCATCGGGCGCGACTGGCACGACACGATGCTGGTCCACGACGAGCTGACCGGTGAGACCTGGTCGTGGGGCGAGCACAACTACGTCCGCCTCGACCCCGGCCACGAGCCGGCCCACGTGCTGACGGTCAGGAGCGGCCGATGACCGAGGTGGTGGCCGACGAGCCGATCGACCCCGCGCGGCTCCAGCCGCTCGGCGACACCCCCGAGTGGTTCAAGACAGCCGTCTTCTACGAGGTGCTGGTCCGGTCCTTCCGCGACTCCGACGGCGACGGCACCGGCGACTTCCGCGGTCTCATCGAGAAGCTCGACTACCTCGAGTGGCTCGGCGTGGACTGCCTCTGGGTGCCGCCGTTCTTCACCTCACCGCTGCGCGACGGCGGCTACGACGTCGCGGACTACACCGACATCCTCCCGGAGTGCGGGACGGTCGACGACTTCAAGCTGTTCATCGACGAGGCCCACCAGCGGGGCATCCGCGTGATCATCGACTTCGTCATGAACCACACCAGCGACGCCCATCCGTGGTTCCAGGAGTCACGCCGCGACCCCGACGGCCCCTACGGCGACTTCTACGTGTGGTCCGACACCGACGAGCTCTACGCCGACGCCCGGATCATCTTCGTCGACACCGAGCCGTCCAACTGGACCTTCGACCAGCAGCGCGGCCAGTACTTCTGGCACCGCTTCTTCCACCACCAGCCCGACCTCAACTTCGACAACCCGAAGGTCCACGAGGCGATGCTGGACGCGATGGACTTCTGGCTCGCGATGGGCCTCGACGGGTTCCGTCTCGACGCCGTCCCCTATCTCTACGAGCGACCGGGCACCAACGGGGAGAACCTGCCGGAGACCCACGAGTTCCTCAAGAAGGTCCGCACGTTCGTGGACGAGAAGTACCCCGGCACCGTGCTGCTCTGCGAGGCCAACCAGTGGCCTGACGACGTCGTGGAGTACTTCGGCGACCCGGCCGTCGGCGGGGACGAGTGCCACATGGCCTTCCACTTCCCCGTGATGCCGCGCATCTTCATGGCGGTCCGCCGTGAGTCGCGCTACCCCATCAGCGAGATCATGGCCCAGACCCCCGCCATCCCGGACGGGTGCCAATGGGGCATCTTCCTGCGCAACCACGACGAGCTGACGCTCGAGATGGTCACCGACGAGGACCGCGACTACATGTGGGCCGAGTACGCCAAGGACCCGCGGATGAAGGCCAACATCGGGATCCGCCGCCGTCTCGCTCCGCTGCTCGAGCACGACATCAACCGGATGGAGCTGTTCACGGCGCTGCTGCTCTCCCTGCCCGGGTCACCCGTCCTGTACTACGGCGACGAGATCGGGATGGGCGACAACATCTGGCTCGGTGACCGCGACGGCGTACGCACCCCCATGCAGTGGACGCCCGACCGGAACGCCGGCTTCTCGGCCGCGACGCCGGGCAAGCTCCACCTGCCGCTGATCCAGGACCCGGTCACCGGCTACCAGAGCGTCAACGTGGAGGCCCAGCTGGAGAACTCCTCGTCCCTGCTGCACTGGACCCGGCGCATCATCCACGCACGTCGCGACCACCCCGCCTTCGGGCTCGGCAGCTTCAGCGACCTCGGCGGCTCCAACCCCAGCGTGCTGTCCTACGCGCGCGAGCACACCGTCGAGGCCACCGGGCGCCAGGACATGATCCTGTGCGTCAACAACCTCTCCCGCTTCCCGCAGCCGGTCGAGCTCGACCTGCGTCGGTGGGAGGGCATGGTCCCGGTGGAGCTGCTCGGCGGGGTGCCGTTCCCTCCCATCGGCGAGCTGCCGTATCTCCTGACGCTGGGTGGGTACGGCTTCTACTGGTTCCGCCTGACCCGACCCGCCACCGACGAAGGGACCACGGGGTGACCCTGCCACTCGACGAGTTCGTCGCCGGCGCGCGCTGGTTCGGCGGCAAGGGCCGGCCGTTCCGGCTCGAGGGCGTCCGCCGCCTCGGGGTGCTCGGCTCCCTCGCGGACGGCGGGCCCGGCCTCGTGGTCGACCTGGTGACCGTCGCCTACGACGACGCGGAGGGCGGCAAGGAGTACTACCAGCTCCCGCTCTCCTGCTACGCCAAGCCGCAGGAGGCCCTCGACCACGCGAGGGTGGGCGAGGCCGACGACCCCGACCTCGGGCCGTGCGTCGTCTACGACGCGGTCCACGACCGGGCGGCGATGGCTCACCTGCTGACGGCCTTCGACGCCCCGCCGGCGGAGGGTCCGCTCCGCTTCGAGCGGCTGCCGGGCCACGACCTCGACCTGGAGACGCACTCCACGCTCTTCTCCGGTGAGCAGTCCAACTCCTCCGTCGCCTTCGGCGACGACTCGCTCCTCAAGCTCTTCCGCAAGATCACGCCCGGCCGCAACCCCGACATCAGCGTCCACGAGGTGCTGACCCGTGCCGGTTCCGACCACGTCGCGGCCCTCTACGGCTGGCTCGAGACCGACTCCCTCGTCGAGGGAGAGGTGCTGCAGCTCGGGATGCTCCAGCAGTTCCTCCGCACGGCCAGCGACGGCTGGGAGCTCGCGCTCGCGAGCGTCCGCAACCTCTTCGCCGAGGGCGACCTGCACGCCGAGGAGGTCGGAGGTGACTTCGCCGCCGAGGCGTCCCGGCTGGGCGTCGCGCTGCGCGAGACCCACGAGACCCTCGCCGAGCACTTCCCGACCCGGCGGCGCACCACCGGCGAGCAGGCCGAGCTGACCGCCGCAATGCACGCGCGCCTCGACGCGGCACTCGGCGTGGTCCCCGAGCTCGAGGACTACGCCGACCGGCTGCGCCGGGTCTTCGACGCCGTCGCCGACCTGTCCGACGTGGAGATCCAGCAGGTCCACGGCGACCTCCACCTCGGGCAGACGCTGCGCACCGTCAAGGGGTGGAAGATCGTCGACTTCGAGGGCGAGCCGGCGAAGCCGCTGGCCGAGCGGGTGCTCCCGGACTCCCCGTGGCGCGACGTCGCCGGCATGCTCCGGTCCTTCGACTACGCCCCCCAGGTCGTCGAGCGCACCTACTCCGACGCTGACGCCCTCGGTGTCGAGCAGCGTGCCTACCGGGCAGCCGAGTGGTCGCGCCGCAACCGCACGGCGTTCCTGGACGCCTACGCCCAGCACGACCTGACCGACGAGGAGGATGCGTTGCTGTCGGCGTACGTCGCGGACAAAGCGGTCTACGAGACCGTCTACGAGGCCCGGAACCGACCGACCTGGGTGGCCATCCCCCTGGCCGCCATCGCCCGAGTGAGGACGTCATGAGCACCAGCACCCCGATCCCCGTCCCGACCCACGAGCTGGAGCTGCTCGTGCGCGGCGAGCACGGCCACCCGCACGCCGTGCTCGGACCGCACGAGCACGACGGTGCGGTGACGGTCCGTGCGCTCAAGCCGCTCGCGTCCTCGGTGGTGGTCCGCTACGGCGACACCCGGGTGCCGCTGGAGCACGAGCACGGCGGTGTCTGGGTCGGCGTGCTGCCCGACAGCGAGGTGCCCGACTACAGGCTGGAGGTCACCTACGACGGCGCCCCGACGACGCTGGACGACCCCTACCGCTTCCTGCCGACCCTGGGTGAGACCGACCTTCACCTCATCAACGAGGGCCGCCACGAGAACCTGTGGGAGGTGCTTGGCACCCACGTCCACCGCTACGAGGGCCCCCTCGGCGACGTCGTCACCGGGACCGCGTTCGCGGTCTGGGCGCCCTCGGCCAAGGGGGTGCGGGTCAAGGGGTCCTTCAACCACTGGGACGGCCGTGAGCACCCGATGCGCCAGCTCGGCACCTCGGGCGTCTGGGAGCTGTTCGTCCCCGACATCGGCAGCGGCACGGGCTACAAGTTCCTGATCCTCGGCGCCGACGGCCAGTGGCGGGAGAAGGCCGACCCGATGGCCTTCCACACCGAGGTGCCGCCGGCCACCTCCTCGGTCGTGTTCGAGTCGACCTACGCCTGGGGTGACGACGAGTGGATGGCGGCGCGTGCCTCGCGGCAGGCGCTCGTGGAGCCGATGTCGACCTACGAGGTCCACCTCGGCTCGTGGCGCCGCCGGCACGGCACGCCGTTGTCGTACGCCGAGCTGGCCGACGAGCTGGTGCCCTACCTCACCGACCTCGGCTTCACCCACGTGGAGTTCCTGCCTGTGATGGAGCACCCCTTCGGGGGGTCGTGGGGCTACCAGGTCACCTCCTACTACGCACCGACCTCGCGCTTCGGCGACCCCGACGGGTTCCGGCACCTCGTGGACCGGCTCCACCAGGCGGGCATCGGCGTCATCGTCGACTGGGTGCCGGCCCACTTCCCCAAGGACGACTTCGCCCTGGCCCGGTTCGACGGCACGCCGCTCTACGAGGACCCGAACCCGTCACGCGGGGAGCATCCCGACTGGGGGACCTACATCTTCGACTTCGGTCGCCGGGAGGTGCGCAACTTCCTGGTGGCCAACGCCCTCTACTGGCTGGAGGAGTTCCACATCGACGGGCTCCGCGTCGACGCGGTCGCCTCCATGCTCTACCTGGACTACTCGCGCGAGCCCGACCAGTGGAGCCCGAACGTGCACGGCGGGCGCGAGAACCTCGAGGCCGTGCAGTTCCTCCAGGAGATGAACGGCACCGTCGGCAAGCGGGTGCCCGGCGCGCTCACGATCGCGGAGGAGTCGACCTCGTGGCCCGGCGTGACCCGGCCGACCTCGGCCGACGGGCTCGGCTTCCACCTCAAGTGGAACATGGGGTGGATGCACGACTCCCTGGGCTACCTCGAGCGTGACCCGGTCCACCGGGCCTGGCACCACGGGGAGATGACGTTCTCGATCGTGTACGCGTGGTCCGAGCACTACGTGCTGCCGCTGAGCCACGACGAGGTCGTCCACGGCAAGGGTTCGCTGCTTCGCAAGATGCCCGGCGACCGGTGGCAGCAGCTGGCCAACCTGCGCGCCTACCTCGCCTACATGTGGGCCCACCCGGGCAAGCAGCTGGTGTTCATGGGCGCGGAGATCGGCCAGGAGTCGGAGTGGGCCGAGGCCCGCGAGCTCGACTGGTGGCTGCTCGACCACCCCGAGCACCGCGGCGTGCAGTCGCTGGTGCGCGACCTCAACCGGGTCTACCGGGAGACCCCGACGCTCTGGACCTCCGACCAGGACCCGGAGGGATTCGCCTGGCTCGACGCCGACGACGCCAGCCGCAACGTGTTCTCGTTCCTCCGTCGCTCCGCCGACGGCGAACCGCTGGTGTGCGTGTCCAACTTCTCCCCCAGCCCGCACGGCGACTACCGGCTCCCGCTGCCCGCGGCCGGCACCTGGGCGGAGGTCCTCAACACCGACAGCGACACCTACACCGGATCCGGTGTCGGCAACCTGGGGTCGGTGACGGGGGTCGAGGGCGAGCACCACGGCCAGCCGGCGTACGCCGACATCACGGTGCCGCCGCTCGCCACGGTGTGGTTGCGACGCACCAGCTGAGCACGCGAGCCGGCCGGCCGTCGGAGCAGCGAGGAGGGGTCTCGGGCGGTGGCTAGGGTGACCGCGTGAGCGACCAGCCGACCCTGACCGACGGCACAGTGACGCTCCGTCCCTGGACCGACGCCGACGTGGCCGCCGGCGTCGCGGGCCACGACGAGGAGATCGCCCAGTGGTTCGGCTCCGAGCACGCCTCCCCCACCGAGGCCGAGCAGCGGGACGCCATCCGCCGGTGGCGGCAGGGGTGGGAGGACGGCACTACCGTCAACTTCCTGGTCGAGGCGGAGGGTGCGGTGGTGGGCAACGTCGAGGTGCGGGTCAAGGACGACCACATCGGCGAGCTCTCCTGGACCCTGTACGCCGGTCATCGGGGACGCGGCTACGGCGTGCGGGCGGTGCGGATGCTGGTGGACTGGGCGGTCGACCAGCTGGGCCTGGTCCGGATCGAGGCCTACGTCAACACCGCCAACGAGCGCTCGAAGCGGCTCGCCACCCGCGCCGGGCTGCAACGCGAGGGCGTGATGCGCGGGCGTGAGGTCCTCCGCGGCGACCGCCACGACACCGTGCTGTTCGCCCGGCTGGCGTCCGACCCGCCGATCACCGAGCCCGGTGGCTTCCGGGCGCTCCTGAACTCCTTCCTGCCGCGCAAGCGCGGCATCAGCCAGCTGCTGGTCCGTGACCCGGCCGACCGCGTGCTGCTCTGCCAGCTGACCTACAAGCGTGACTGGGACCTGCCCGGCGGTGTCGTGGAGGTCGGCGAGTCCCCCCAGCGGGCCGTGAGCCGGGAGGTGGCCGAGGAACTCGCCCTCGACCTCCCGGCCGGCCGGCTGCTGCTGACGGACTGGCTGCCCCCCTGGGGCGGCTGGGACGACGCCCTGTGCCTGGTGTTCGACGGCGGCGTCCACGATCCCTCGCTGCTCGACGCGGTCGTGAAGGAGACGCGCGAGATCCGTGCCGCCGAGTTCTGCACCATGGAGCAGGTCGTCGAGCGCTGCGCCGACTTCACGGCCCGGCGGGTCGCGGCAGCACTCGCCAACGTGCACGACGGCGGTCCGGCGTACGCCGAGAGCGGCCGCTCCCCCGACACACCCTGACGCCGCCCCGCGGCGGCACTCGCCAAACGCGGCGCGAGGGAGTTGGATCGGCGCATGGCTCTCGTCTTCGACTTCCACCAGGGCAACAAGGACCAGAAGGACCTCCTCGGCGGCAAGGGCGCCAACCTCGCGGAGATGACCAACCTCGGCCTGCCCGTCCCACCGGGCTTCACGATCTCGACGGAGGCGTGTCGCGGCTACCTCGCCGGCGATGGGATGCCCGAGGGGCTGGCCGAGGAGGTCGACGTCCACCTCGCGCGGCTCGAGGAGGCGATGGGACGCCGGCTGGGGGCGGCCGAGGACCCGCTGCTGGTCAGCGTCCGGTCCGGCGCGAAGTTCTCGATGCCCGGGATGATGGAGACCGTCCTCAACATCGGGCTCAACGACGAGTCTGTCGCGGGCCTGGCGCGTCAGTCCGGCAACGAGAGGTTCGCCCAGGACTCCTACCGGCGGCTGCTGCAGATGTTCGGCGCCACCGTCCTCCACGTCGGCGGGGAGCACTTCTCGGCGGCCCTCGACGAGGCGAAGCGGGCCAAGGGCTCCGACGACGACCTCGACCTCGACGCCGACGACCTGCGGCAGGTCGTGACAGTGTTCCAGGAGATCATCGAGAAGCAGGCCGGCCGGCCCTTCCCCCAGGACCCCCGCGAGCAGATGGAGCTGGCGATCCGGGCGGTCTTCGACTCCTGGAACACCGATCGCGCCCGCCTCTACCGGCGCCAGGAGCGCATTCCCGAGGACCTCGGCACGGCCGTCAACGTGCAGGCGATGGTCTTCGGCAACTTCGGGATGGACTCCGGGTCAGGGGTGGCCTTCACGCGCGACCCGGCCAGCGGCAACCAGGGGGTCTACGGCGACTACCTGCAGAACGCGCAGGGCGAGGACGTCGTCGCCGGCATCCGCAACACGGTCTCGCTGGCCGACTTCGAGGACATCGACCCGACGTCGTACGCCGACCTGCTGGCGATCATGGCGCGGCTGGAACGGCACTACCGCGACATGTGCGACATCGAGTTCACGGTGGAGCGGGGCAAGCTCTGGATGCTGCAGACCCGGGTGGGCAAGCGCACCCCGGAGGCGGCGTTCAGGATCGCCATCCACATGGTCGACGAGGGGCTCATCGAGATGGACGAGGCCGTGCGGCGGGTCACCGGTGACCAGCTCGCCCAGCTGATGTTCCCGCGCTTCGACGAGCGCGCCGAGCGCACCCTGCTCGCCACCGGCATGAACGCCTCCCCCGGGGCGGCGGTGGGGAAGGCCGTCTTCGACTCCGACACCGCCGTGGAGTGGGCCGAGCGCGGGGAGGACGTCATCCTCGTCCGCAAGGAGACCAACCCCGACGACCTGCGTGGCATGGTCGCGGCACGCGGCATCCTCACGAGCCGCGGGGGCAAGACCTCCCACGCGGCGGTGGTCGCCCGCGGGATGGGCCGCACCTGCGTCTGCGGCGCCGAGGCCCTCGACGTGGACGCGGGCGCGCGCGAGTTCCGCGTCCGCGACGGCGAGACCGTCCGCGAGGGTGACGTCATCAGCATCGACGGCACGACCGGCGAGGTCTTCGCGGGCGAGGTGCCCGTCTCGGACGCGCTCGTGGTGCGCCACTTCGAGGGCGAGAAGGTCGACGACGACCTGGTCGATGCCGTGGGGCGGGTCATGGCGCACGCCGACGGCGCGCGGCGGTTGCGCGTCCGGGCCAACGCCGACACCCCGGACGACGCCGCCCGCGCCCGGCGCTTCGGCGCCCAGGGCATCGGGCTCTGCCGCACCGAGCACATGTTCCTCGGCGAGCGCAGGGCACTGGTCGAGCAGCTCATCGTCGCCGAGGACGAGGAGAGCCAGCACGCCGCACTCGACGAGCTGCTGCCGCTGCAGCGGCAGGACTTCACGGAAATCCTGGAGGCGATGGACGGGCTGCCGGTCACCATCCGGCTCATCGACCCGCCCCTCCACGAGTTCCTGCCCGACTACACCGAGCTGTCGGTGAAGGTCGCCCTCGCCGAGCAGGACGGCGGCGCCGACCAGCGCGACATCCGCTTGCTCGAGCACGTCCGTCGGCTCCACGAGCAGAACCCGATGCTGGGGATGCGAGGGGTGCGGCTCGGCATCCAGATCCCCGGCCTGTTCGCCATGCAGGCCCGGGCGATCCTGGAGGCGTCGGCCGACCGGCTGGAGGCCGGAGGGCGCCCGTTGCCCGAGATCATGATCCCGCTGGTGGCCAGCGTGCGGGAGCTCGACGTGGTCAAGCACGACATCCTCGGCGTGGCCGAGGAGGTGGAGGAGCAGCGCGGCGTCCGCCCGGAGTTCACCGTCGGCACCATGATCGAGCTCCCGCGCGCGGCGTTCCTGGCCGACCGGATCGCCGGCTCGGCGGAGTTCTTCTCCTTCGGCACCAACGACCTGACGCAGATGGCGTGGGGCTTCTCCCGCGACGACGTGGAGGCCGCGTTCTTCTCGCGCTACTTCGACCACGGCATCTTCGACGTCTCTCCCTTCGAGTCGCTGGACCAGCTGGGGGTGGGAGGCATGGTGGAGATGGGCACGGAGAAGGGACGGCACACCCGACCCGACCTCAAGGTCGGCATCTGCGGCGAGCACGGTGGCGACCCGCGTTCCATCCACTTCTTCGACCGCGTCGGCCTCGACTACGTCTCGTGCTCGCCCTTCCGGGTGCCCGTGGCGCGACTCGAGGCGGGTCGCTCGGTGCTCGCCCGGCGCTAGCCGCAGGAACCACGCCGCTGGAACTGGCCGCTAGAACAGGGCGGAGGCCAGCTGCTGCCGGGCCCGCAGGACCCTCACGTCGTCGTTCCCCACGGCACCGAAGAGGCCGAGCAGGTGCTCGCGGGCGCTGTCGCGCTCCTTGCCCGACGTCCTCCGCACGAGGTCGACGAGCCGCTGGAAGGCGTCGTCGACGTGGCCGCCGAGCAGGTCGAGGTCGGCGACCAGGGTCTGGGCGTCGACGTCGTCGGGGTTCGCCGCCGCGGCCTCGCGCGCCGCCTGCAGGTCCACACCGCGGGTGCGCTGGAGCACCTTCGCCATGGCGAGGCCCGCGGCAGCCTCGGCGTCGGCAGGGTTGGCGTCGACCAGCTTCTGGTACTCGGCCACGGCGCCGTCGGCGTCGTCGGCCGCGAGGGCGGCCTGGGCGGCGGCGTAGCGCGGGTCGGCGGCGGGACCCTCGTCAGCCTCCTCGCCCTCGGCCGGCTGGGAGCCCCGCGGCTGGTGGCGGCCGGCGACCCCCTGCGCGGTGAGCTGCTGCATCACCTGTGTCAGCGCCTGCCGCAGCTCCTCGATCGGGACCACGTCCTGCAGCAGGGGCATGGGTCGCCCGTCGACGATCGCCACCACGAGGGGCACCGAGGGGATCTGCATGGCCTGGGCGATCGAGGGCACCGCGTCGATGTCGACGAGACCGGCGAGGAACCGGCCCTCGAACTCGCCGGACAGCGCGGCGAGGTCGTCGGCCAGCTGACCGCTCTCGGGCATCCGGGAGCGTGAGTAGAACACCATGAGCACGGGCGCCGTCATCGACGCCTCGATCGTGGTCTGGAAGTTCTGCTCGCTGATCTGCACGGCGTACGCCGACCCGCCTGCCGGCGCCCCGCCCTCGGCACCGGCGCCGGCCCCGCCGGTGGGGGCACCTGCTGGACGTTGCAGGGCAGAGAGGTCGACGGCTCCGGGACGGCTGAACGGCTGCTGCGTCATGCCGCCATCCTAGGGAGCCCGGCCGCCCGGTCCTCGCCCCCGGGTGACGTAGGGTGATCCTCCTCGTCACCGCGACCCGGAAGGACCTCGATGCCGCTGCCCACGTTCGTGATCGCGGGCGCCCAGAAGTGCGGCACCACCTCGCTCAGCGAGGCTCTCCGGAAGCACCGGGAGATCCACATCTCCCGCCCCAAGGAGCTCCACTTCTTCGACCGGCGGTACCGCCGCGGGCTGGAGTGGTACGAGTCGCAGTTCACGCCCCGCCCGCACCACCGGCAGGTCGGCGAGGCCACCCCCGCCTACATGTACGACCCGGTCGCCCGCGAGCGGCTCGGCGCGACCCTGCCCGAGGCACGCATCCTGGTGATCCTGCGCAACCCGGTCGACCGTGCCTACTCCCACTACTGGCACAAACGGCGCCTGGGCGACGAGACGCTCGAGACCTTCGAGGAAGCCATCGAGGCCGAGCCCGAGCGGCGGGCTCGGGACCAGGTGAAGAAGCGGATCGGGTTCGCCTACGTCGACCGCGGCCACTACGCCTCCCAGGTCGAGGCGCTGTTCGCCAACCACGGTCGGGAGCGGGTGCACGTGCTGCTCCTCGACGACGTGTCCCGCGACCAGGTGGGCACGATGCGGGCGGTGCTGGAGTTCCTCGGCGTCGACCCGCAGCCGGCCGAGCACCTGGAGTTCCCGCGCAGCAACAAGTACCGGGTCGTCGACGAGTCGGGAGCCCAGGCCGCCGCGGCCTACACGCCGATGTCGCCGGAGACGCGGGCCCGGCTGACCGAGCACTACACCGAGTCGAACGAGCGGTTGGCGGAGCTGATCGGCCGGGACCTCAGCTCCTGGCTGAAGCCCTGACCGGGCGGGTCAGAAGCGCGCCGGCTCCCGGTACTCGCCCCACTCGGCCCGCAGGGCGTCGCAGATCTCGCCCAGCGTGGCCTCGGCGCGGCAGGCATCGAGCATCGCCTCGATCATGTTGTCCTCGGTGCGGCCGACCTCGACCATGCGCTGGATGGCCGCGCTGACCGCGGCCTCGTCCCGGCCGGCCTTGCGCTCGCTGAGTGCCCGTACCTGCTCCACCTCGACCTCGTGGCTGACGCGCAGGATCTCCAGGTCGTGGGTGACGGAGTGCTCGTGGCAGTTGACGCCGACGATCTTCTTGTCCTTCTTCTCCAGGGCGACCTGGTACTGGAAGGCCGCCTCCGCGATCTCGGACATGAACCAGCCGTCCTCGATGCCTTGCAGCAGGCCGCGGGTGACGGGGTTCTCCCCGTTGCGGGTGGCCGTGGCCAGGCCCTCGGTGTCGGCGTGGGTCAGGGTGCTCCCGCCGAGGGCCAGGATCCGGTCGAAGATCGCGTTGGCCTCGGCCTCGATCTGGTCGGTCAGCGCCTCGACGTACCAGCTGCCGCCGAGCGGGTCCGCGACGTTGACGACACCGGTCTCCTCCATGATCACCTGCTGGGTGCGCAGCGCGATCTCGGCAGCCTGCTCGCTGGGCAGCGCCAGGGTCTCGTCGAGGGCGTTGGTGTGGAGGCTGTTGGTGCCACCGAGCACCGCGGCCAGCGCCTCGATGCCCGTGCGGACGACGTTGTTGTAGGGCTGCTGGGCGGTCAGGGAGACGCCCGCGGTCTGCGTGTGGAACCGCAGCCACTGCGCCTTGTCGGTCTGGGCGCCGTAGACGTCGCGCAGCCAGCGCGCCCAGATCCGCCGGGCGGCGCGGAACTTGGCGATCTCCTCGAAGAAGTCGACGTGGGCGTCGAAGAAGAAGGACAGGCCGGGGGCGAAGCGGTCGACGTCGAGCCCGCGGGACAGGCCCAGCTCGACGTAGCCGAACCCGTCGGCCAGGGTGAAGGCCAGCTCCTGCGCCGCGGTCGATCCGGCCTCGCGGATGTGGTAGCCGGACACCGACAGCGGCTTGTACGCCGGGATCTTCTCGGCGCAGTACTCCATGAGGTCGCCGACCAGCCGCAGGTGCGGCTCGGGCCCGAAGAGCCACTCCTTCTGGGCGATGTACTCCTTGAAGATGTCGGTCTGCAGCGTGCCGTTGAGGCTGCCGGTGTCGACCCCGGCGCGCTCGGCGGCCACGAGCATCATGCAGAAGACGGGCACGGCCGGGCCACTGATGGTCATCGAGGTGGTGACGTCGCCGAGGTCGATGCCGCGGAACAGCGTCTCCATGTCGGCGACCGAGTCGACGGCCACGCCGCAGTGTCCGACCTCCCCCAGGCTCTGGGGGTCGTCGGAGTCGCGCCCCATCAGCGTCGGCATGTCGAAGGCGACCGACAGTCCGCCACCCCCGCGCTGCAAGATCATGTGGTAGCGCTCGTTGGTCTGCTCGGCGTTGCCGAACCCCGCGAACTGACGGATCGTCCAGGTGCGGCCGCGGTAGCCGGTGGCGTAGAGCCCGCGCGTGAAGGGGAACTCGCCGGGCCACTCGGACTCCTCGGTGCCGTACGCCGGCTCGACCTCCATCCCCGACAGCGTCGTGAAGTCGGCGTCCCGGACCCGGGACTGCTCGTAGCGTTCCTGCCAGCGGGTGCGAACGGAGTCGGCCATGCCGCAAATAGTAGGACGCCCAACTAAATTCGGCCATTCCCGGCGGGGTCGGCTCCTGCTCAGAAGTCGCCTGCCGCCCGGCGGACCGGCCGCAGCAGCTCCGAGAGCTCGCGGAGCCCGTCGTCGTCGAGCACGCCCAGCCCGAAGTCGGCGCCGACGAGGTCGGCCGTGGCGACCTCCACGAGCGCACGCCCCGCTGGGGTGATCTCGGCCAGCACCGCCCGGCCGTCGTCCGGGTGCGGGTAGCGGCGGACATGTCCGTCGGCCTCGAGCTTGCGCACGATCGAGGTCACCGAGGTGGGGTGGACCTGCAGCCGCTCCCCCATCTTGCCCAGCGGCAGCGAGCCCCGGGAGGAGAACGTGAGCAGCACCAGGGCCTCGTAGCGGGCGAAGGTCAGCCCGTGGGGCCTGAGGATCGCGTCGAGCCGCCCGATCACCAGCTGCTGCACCCGCATCAGCGAGGTGACGGCGTGCATGGCCGGCACGCCCGTCCAGTGGTCGGCCCACTGACGGGCTGCCTCGTCGATCGGGTCGAAGGGCAGTCGCGCCACGGCGGTGACCCTAGTTGACCACGCGGGGACCGCGGAGCCCGGAGCGCTGCACCACGCGCTGGATCGCGAGGTCCCGGTCGTCGGGCCGGCCCACGTGGCGGATGTCGCGGAGCCCCTGCTCCTGGGCTGCGGACTCGAACACGAAGTGCCCGTAGCCCAGCAAGCGGCCGACCAGCGGCTTGGCCACCGTGATGTCGAGGATCCGCGAGAGCGGCATCGTCGCCAGCTGTCGGCTCAGCACCCCGTGGACCCGGAAGACCCGCATGTTGGTGATCACGAAGCGGTCGACCCGTGCCTGCAGCGCGCGCCACCCCGCGTGGAGCAGCAGCCCCAGCGCCAGCAGCATCGGCAGCCAGGCCAGGTCGAGGTGGAGGAAGGGAACCGCCACGACCAGCGCCAGCGCCAGGAGCGACTCGACGGCCGACCGGACGTAGGCCACCCAGTGCTTGCGGACCTCGTCGACGATGACCTCGCCCTCGTCACGCAGCAGGTGCCGACGGATGTCGGGATCGGTGACGCCGCCCAGCAGACCCATGGGAGCCGCGTCAGACCAGGGCGCCGAAGAACCGGATGACCGCCCGGAACAGCTGTTCGGCGAGGGACCAGGTCTGGCCGGCTCCCGACGTGGCGGCCTCGGCGAGGCCGCTGGGGTCGGTGAACATCCAGAACCCGAGAAAGACCACCACGACGGCGAGCAACGCCTTCTTGGCGCTCATAACGGACACACTCCGATCAGGTGAGGGCGAGGGCAACGTCCATGCCTATCAGCCGTGCGGCCGAGTCCCGGCGAGGCGCGCCCGGGTTCCTCGCCCGCGCCTCAGGCGATCGCACGCGGGCGGTGCGCCACGACCCGGTAGTGCTCGTCGACGAGCTCCTCGACGACGGCATGCCAGGAGCGGGAGGCCACCGCCTCGCGACCGGCGCAGGCCAGCCGCGCCCGCAGCTCGGCGTCCCGGGCGAGCGCGACCACGCTCCGCCAGAGGGAGTGCTCGTCGCGCGGCTCGAAGAGCAGACCGGTTCGGCCGTGGTCGACCAGGTCCAGTGGTCCGCCGGCGGCCGCGGCGACGACCGGCACCCCGCTGGCCTGCGCCTCCTGCACGGTCTGGCAGAAGGTCTCCGAGGTGCCCGGGTGGACGAAGACGTCGAGCGTCGCGAACGCGGTCGCGAGGTGGTCACCCTGCAGCTGCCCGGTGAAGTGGGCACCCGGGAGGTGGTCGCCGAGCCAGCGCCGCTCGGGCCCGTCGCCGACGACGACGAGACGCACCCCGGGGATCCGGCAGATCTCGGCAAGACGACGCACCTGCTTCTCCGGCGCGAGCCGTCCGACGTAGCCGACGAGCACGTCACGCCCGCCGCGGGACAGCGTCGCGTGCCGCGCAGCGTCGCGGCGAGAGGGGTCGAAGAGGTCCAGGGAGACGCCGCGCCGCCACAGGTGCAGGTCGTCGACGCCGAGGGCGTTCAGCTGGTCGAACGACGCTGTCGAGGGCACCAGGGTCCGGTCCACCCGCCGGTGGAGGCGGGCGACCCACCGGTCGACGAGCAGGTCCGCACGCACGCCGTACTGGCGGGCGAACCCGGCGACGTCGGTCTGGTAGATCGCCACCGTCGGGACACCCAGCCGACGCGCGGCGCGCAGGCCTGCGGCACCGATGACGAAGGGAGAGGCGAGGTGGACGACGTCCGGGCGGAACTCGACGAGGGCGCTCTCGACGGCCCGGTCCGGCAGGGCTACCGGGAAGTCCCGGTAGCGGGGCAGGCCCAGGGAACGGACACGCACCACGGGGACCCCCCGGTGGTGGTCGGGTCCCGGCCCCGGCGTCACCACGAGCGGCTCGTGGCCGAGCGCGACGAGCTGCTCGACGACGTGCCGCACGGAGTTCGCGACGCCGTTGACGGACGGGAAGAAGGACTCACTGACGATCGCCACACGCACGCGGTCACCGTCGCGACGCCACGTGACCCGGAGGTGACGAGCGGGTGCGTGTCGCGCCAACGGCACGCGGTCAGTCGGCGAAGGACTCCAGCAGCGCGTCGGCCGCGGTGTAGGGGTCCGACTCCCCCGCCGCCACTCCTGCGGCCAGGTCGTCGAGCTCGCTCCGGCCGTGCACGTCTCCCCACCTCTCGCGCAGGGCGGTGACGGCGATCGCCTCGATCTCGTCGCGAGCCCGGCGAGTACGACGACCCTGCAGCTCCCCGGACTCGGAGAGCCACGCGAAGTGCTTGTCCATCTCGGCCACGACCTCGTCGAGGCCCTCCCCCTTCGCCGCGACGGTCTTCACGATCGGCGGACGCCACGCGCCCTCGGGCCGGTCGGCGAGCGCCAGCATCGAGCGCAGCTCGCGGCGCACCTGGTCCGCGCCGTCGCGGTCGGCCTTGTTGACGACGTAGAGGTCACCGATCTCGAGGATGCCCGCCTTCGCCGCCTGGATGCCGTCACCCATGCCCGGCGCGAGCAGCACCATGGTCGTGTCGGCCAGCCCGGCGATCTCCACCTCGCTCTGCCCCACCCCGACCGTCTCGACCAGCACCACGTCGCAGCCGGCGGCGTCGAGCACGCGCAGCGCCTGGGGGGTCGTCCACGACAGCCCGCCGAGGTGGCCACGGGAGGCCATCGAGCGGATGTAGACCTCGCGGTCCAGGGCGTGGTCCTGCATCCGCACGCGGTCACCCAGCAGGGCGCCACCGGAGAACGGCGAGGACGGGTCGACCGCCAGCACGCCCACCCGCTTGCCGGCGCTGCGCAGCTCCGAGACCAACGCGCTCGTCGAGGTGGACTTGCCCACCCCCGGCGCGCCGGTGATGCCCACGACCTGCGCGTTGCCGGTGTAGGGGGCCAGCCCGGCCATCACCTCGCGCAGCAGCGGCGAGGCGTCCTCCACGAGGGAGATGAGCCGCGCCACGGCTCGCGGGTCGCCCTCGCGAGCGCGCTCGACCAGCTCCGGGACGTTGCCGGAGGACCGCCGACCCATTCAGGCGGGGACGGAGATGATCAGGGCGTCGCCCTGACCGCCGCCGCCGCAGAGTGCCGCGGCGCCGGTGCCGCCGCCGCGGCGCTTGAGCTCGAGGGCCAGGTGGAGCACGATCCGGGCGCCGGACATGCCGACCGGGTGGCCCAGCGCGATGGCGCCGCCGTTGACGTTCACCTTCTCCTCGGACGCGCCCAGCTGCCGGGCGGACTCGATGCCGACGGCGGCGAAGGCCTCGTTGAGCTCGAACAGGTCGATGTCGGACACCGGGATGCCCTGCTTGTCCGCCGCCTTCTCGATGGCGCGGGCCGGCTGCAGCTGGAGCGTCGAGTCGGGGCCGGCGACCTGACCGTGGGCACCGATCTCGGCGAGCCAGGTGAGCCCGAGCTCCTCGGCCTTCGCCTTGCTCATCACGACCACGGCGCACGCGCCGTCGGAGATCTGGGAGGCCGACCCCGCGGTGATCGTGCCCTCCTTGTTGACCGGCCGGAGCCCCGCGAGGGTCTCGACGGTCGTGTCGCCGCGGACTCCCTCGTCCTCGGAGACCACGACGTCGCCCTTGCGGGTGCTGATGGTCACCGGGACGACCTCGTCCTCGAAGATGCCGTTCTTCCAGGCCAGGGCGGCCCGCTGGTGGGACTGGGCGGCGAAGGCGTCCTGCTCCTCACGGCTCAGGCCGGCACCCGCGGCGTTGCAGCCGTCGGTGAGGCTGATCATGGCCTGGTCCGTGGCCTGGTCGTGGAGGGCGTCGTAGGCCATCGAGTCCACCAGCGGCGTGTTGCCGTACTTGATGCCCTCCCGCGACTTCGGCAGCAGGTGGGGCGCCTGGGTCATGGACTCCATGCCACCGGCGACGACGATCTCGTGCTCGCCGGCGCGGATCATCTGGTCGGCCATCGCGATGGCGTTGATGCCCGACAGGCACACCTTGTTGATGGTGATGGAGGGCATGCTCATCGGCAGCCCGGCCGCGATGCCGGCGCTGCGGGCGGGGTTCTGCCCGGCGCCCGCGAGGATCACCTGGCCCATGATCAGGTAGTCGACCTGCTCCGGGGTCACCCCCGACTTCTCCAGCGCGCCCTTGATGGCGACCCCGCCGAGCTCGGCGGCCGAGAGGTCCTTGAGGCCGCCCAGCAGGCGGCCGATCGGAGTGCGAGCCCCCGCGACGATCACACTGCTGGTGCGTGCGGAGTCGGACGCGGAGTCGGACATGGTGGTGCCTCCATCAGACGGGTGCGTGTGATCTCGACGATACCCATGCCGTGGCGCCCACCGGGAGTGGGGAGGGCGTGAGGAACTCCTCACACACGCTCGCCTCCGCCACGGTCCACGGACCACGATGTGCCCATGACGTCAGCGCCGCTCGACCTGCCCGACCACCTCTTCACGGCGATCGACCACGTCGGCATCGCTGTGGCCGACCTGGACGAGGCCACCGCCTTCTACCGCGACACCTACGGCATGGAGGTGCTGCACGAGGAGACCAACGAGGAGCAGGGCGTCCGCGAGGCCATGGTCGGCGTCGGCGACTCCGGCTCCTGCATCCAGCTGCTCGCACCGCTCTCCCCGGACTCCACCATCGCCAAGTTCCTCGACCGGAACGGTCCCGGCATCCAGCAGCTCGCGTTCCGGGTCACCGACGTGGAGCAGGCGGCGGCGATCCTGCGCGACCGCGGACTCCGCCTGCTCTACGACGCCCCGCGCCGCGGGACGTCGAACAGCCGCGTGAACTTCATCCACCCCAAGGACGCGGGCGGCGTGCTCGTCGAGCTCGTCGAGCCCGCGTCCACGACCTGACCCCGCACCACCCCAGCGTTACCCGCCAGTAGATTCAGCACTCCAGCCGACCGCACCGAGGAGCTCACCCCGTGGACCACATTCTCGACGCCATCTCCTCCGACAGCGCCACCGCGGAGGACTTCGCCGCGCTGTCGCTGCCCGAGTCCTACCGGGCCGCCCTCGTCCGCAAGGACGACGTCGACATGTTCGAGGGACTGCCGTCCCGGGAGAAGGACCCTCGCAAGAGCCTCCACGTGGACGAGGTGGCCCTGCCCGAGCTCGGGCCGGGTGAGGCGTTCGTCGCCGTGATGGCCTCTGCCATCAACTACAACACCGTGTGGACCTCGATCTTCGAGCCGGTCTCCACCTTCGGCTTCCTCGAGCGCTACGGGCGCCTGTCGGAGCTGACCCGGCGCCACGACCTGCCCTACCACGTGGTCGGCTCGGACCTGGCGGGCGTGGTGCTCAAGACCGGTCCCGGGGTCACGAAGTGGACGCCCGGCGACCGGGTCGTGGCCCACTGCCTGTCCGTCGAGCTGGAGTCCCCGGACGGCCACAACGACACGATGCTCGACAACGAGCAGCGGATCTGGGGGTTCGAGACCAACTTCGGCGGCCTGGCCGACATCGCGCTGGTCAAGGCCAACCAGCTGATGCCCAAGCCCGAGCACCTGACGTGGGAGGAGGCGGCGTCGCCCGGGCTGGTCAACTGCACCGCCTACCGGCAGCTGGTGAGCCGCAACGGCGGCGACATGAAGCAGGGCGACAACGTCCTGATCTGGGGCGCCTCCGGAGGTCTCGGCGGCTTCGCCACCCAGTACGCCCTCAACGGCGGCGCGACCCCGGTGTGCGTGGTCTCCAACGACGAGAAGGCCGAGATCTGCCGCAGCATGGGCGCGGAGCTGATCATCAACCGCTCCGAGGAGGACTATCGGTTCTGGAACGAGGAGGGGACCGAGCAGAACCCGCGGGAGTGGAAGCGACTCGGGGCCAAGATCCGTGAGCTGACCGGCGGCGAGGACATCGACATCGTCTTCGAGCACCCCGGCCGGGAGACCTTCGGCGCCTCGGTCTACGTCACCCGCAAGGGCGGGACGATCACGACCTGTGCCTCGACCAGCGGCTACATGCACGAGTACGACAACCGGTACCTCTGGATGAACCTCAAGCGGATCATCAGCTCGCACTTCGCCAACTACCGCGAGTCCTGGGAGGCAAACCGGTTGATCGCCAAGGGCGCCATCCACCCGACCCTGTCGCGCAGCTACCCGCTGGAGGAGGTGGGCCAGGCGGCACTCGACGTGCACCACAACCTCCATCAGGGCAAGGTCGGCGTCCTCTGCCTGGCGCCCGAGGAGGGCCTCGGCGTGCGGGACCACGAGATGCGGGAGCGCCACCTGCCGGCGATCAACCGCTTCCGGGGGGTCTGAGCAGGGGGTGGCTCCCAAATGCCACCCTCCGGCCTGCGAGCCGACGTCGGAGGGGCTGGCAGCATCAGGGACACTGGTGCCAGCAACCACGATCGGGAAGAGGTAGCGCCCCCATGAGCGACAGCGGTCTGTCCATCTTCGACGACGACGAGCCCGACACCGCCGACGACAGGAGCGCGGACGCCGCCACCCGGAGCGACGACGACACCGAGGCCACGCAGGTCCTGCCGGCGGTCGGGTCGGCCGGCGCCAAGGGCCCAGGCGCCCAGCCCCGGAGCACACCCCAGGCGGCGGCGCCGGCCCCGCAGCGGTCCGCTCCGCTGCCCCCGCCGCCGGCCGCCGCGCGCCCGGCCTCGACGTCGGCCCCCGCCGCGACGGCGGTGTCCTTCCCCGCCGTGCGCCGTGGCGGCTACGACCGTGCGGCGGTCGACGCGCGCGTGTCCCAGCTGGTCTCGGAGAAGTCCGGGCTGTCGACCTCGCTGACGAAGTCCGAGGAGCGGGTGATGGAGCTCGAGGCCGAGCTCGAGCAGGCCCGCCAGCAGGTCCTGGAGAACCAGAACCCGTCGTACGCCGGGCTGGGCGGTCGCGCCTCGGCGATGCTCCGGCTCGCCGAGGAGGAAGCGGCCGAGATCCGCAACGCGGCGCAGCGTGACGCCGACGACATCAAGACACGGGCCGACCGCGACGCGGCGGCGATCCGCTCCGAGGCCCAGCGCGAGGCCGAGGACATGCGCCTGGTCCAGCTCAAGGAGCTTGACGAGACCCGGGGGCGGCTGCTGGCGGAGGCCGAGCAGGAGCGCAAGCTCGCCGAGACCGAGGCTGCCGACCTGCTGGCCTCGGCCAGGCGGGAGGCCGACCAGCTCCGCCTCGCCGCCCAGCAGGAGACCAACGAGCTGCGCACCAGCGCCAAGCGCGAGGCCGAGCAGGCGCGCGCGGCCGCAGACCGGGAGGTGCAGGAGGCGCGCCGGACGCTGGCCGTCGAGAAGGAACGGCTGACCAAGGAGGCCGCCGAGCACCACGCCGGGGCGACCGCCGAGACCCAGCGGCTCGTGCAGGAGGCGGAGGAGCGCGCGGCAGCCGCGGAGGAGCGGGCGCGTGAGGCCACCAAGCAGGCGACGGCCCACCGGCAGCAGGCCCAGACCGAGGCCGAGGCCACGCTCAACCGGGCTCGCCGCGAGGCGGAGCAGATCGTCGCCTCTGCCCAGACCCAGGCCGAGTCCATGACCAGCAACAGCGCGGCCGAAGCCGAGCGTGAGGTGGCCGCGGTGCGCGCCGAGGTGGACCGCCTGGTCAAGCGACGGGACGCGATCACCGCCCAGCTGGCCTCGCTGCGCGACGTCGTCGCCGGGTTCGGGGAGAACGACTCCTGAACGGCGAGGAGCGGGGGGCGGCCGCCGACGACGCCCCCGCCGACGACGGAGCCGCGGCGGGCGGGGGGCCGGCCACCACGGGGGCGACGCCGAGCGCGCCGCAGGCAGGGCCCACCGACCCCCAGGGGGACGTCGCGGACTCGCCCCACGAGAGCAAGCCGTTGTGGCGGCACTCGCCGTTCGCCTTCGGCTTCTTCGCCGCGCTCGGCGCCCTGCTGGCGTGGTTCCTCTTCGAGGCCGCCCTCTCGGTGCGCTCCTACGTGATCCTCATCGTGGTGGCGATGTTCCTGGCCGCCGGCCTCGACCCTGCCGTGGAGTTCTTCATCAGGCGCGGTCTCAAGCGCGCCTGGGCCGTGCTCGTGGTGATCAGCGCGGTCCTCGTCGGGCTGGGCCTGTTCGTGGTCGCCATCGTCCCCGTCATCAGCGACCAGGTCACCGCGATCACCGAGAGCGCCCCTGGGTGGCTCGACCAGCTCCAGCAGAACCAGCGGGTGCAGGAGCTGGACGCGAAGTACGACGTGATCGACCGGGTCCGCGACTACGTCGCGAAGGGCGACTTCGCCTCCGGGCTGTTCGGCGGCGTGCTCGGCGTCGGGCTCGCGGTGCTGTCGGCCCTCGCCAACACCTTCATCATCGTGGTGCTCACCCTCTACTTCCTCTCCTCGCTCCACCCCACCAAGCACGCGCTCTACCAGCTGGCTCCCGCCAGCCGTCGCGGCCGGGTGAGGGAGCTCGGCGACCGGGTGATCCGCAGCGTCGGGGGCTACGTGTCCGGCGCCTTCATCGTGGCGCTCTTCGCCGGCGGCAGCTCCCTGGTCTTCCTCTTCGTCGCCGGCCTGGGCGAGTACGCCGTGGCGCTGGCCTTCGTGGTGGCGATCCTCGACGTGATCCCGATGATCGGCGCGACCCTGGGAGCGGTCATCGTCACGGCGATCGGCTTCGCGACGGACCCGACGATCGGCATCGCGTGCGTGATCTTCTACGTCGTCTACCAGCAGATCGAGAACTACATCATCTACCCGCGGATCATGTCGCGTGCGGTGGAGATCCCCGGCTCGGTGACGGTGATTGCCGCACTGATCGGCGCCGGCCTGCTCGGGGTGGTGGGCGCCCTGCTGGCGATCCCGACGGCCGCGGCGATCCTCATGCTCACCCGCGAGATCGTCATCGCCCGCCAGGACGCCCGCTGACCCGGCCCCTCGGCGTCAGGTGGTGCGAGGCTCCCCCAGCTTGACCAGGACCACGCCGGTCAGCACCAGCAGGCCGCCGAGCACCTGCACGGGCTGGGGCTGCTCCCCCAGCACGAGCCACGCGTAGAGCATCGCGAAGAGCACCTCGAGCAGCGCGACGAACGAGGCGAGCCGCGAGCCGAGACGACGGGTGGCGGCGATGCCGGTCGTGTAGGCGATCGCCGCTGCGACCACGCCGAGGGCGAGCACGGCCCACCACCAGGGCACCTCGGTGCCGGCGTAGACCGCGGGGTCGGTGTTCCAGCGCATCTCCAGCAGCCCGAAGGCACCCAGCGTCAGCAGCGCGACCGAGCCCACGACCATGCCACCGGCGGCGAGCACGATCGGCGGCAGCCCGCTGCCCTCCTGTGCGGAGAGGATGAAGTAGACCGCGGCGCCCGCCATGGCGAGCGATGCCCAGAGCATGCCGCCGAGGTGCAGGTCGGCGCCCGACAGCAGGTCGAGCACGAGCGCCAGGCCGACGAGCGTGACCACCGTGCCCGCCCGGGTCAGCGACCCCGGCCGCTGGCCGTAGCGGAACCACAGGTAGCCGATCACGACCACCGGCGCGGCGTACTCGATGAGGAGGGCCACACCGACCTGGAGGTGCTGGATCGCCACGAAGTAGGCGAACTGGCACCCCGCGACCGCCACGACGCCGTAGGCGACGACGAGCTTGAGGTTGCGCCGCAGCAGGCCCCAGCGCCCGTCGAGCGCGATCAGCCCCGGCACGGCCAGGACGAGCGCGGCCACCAGGATGCGCGCCGTCACCGCGGCGGCGGGGCTCCACCCGGAGGCCAGCAGGCCCTTGGCCAACGTCCCCGACGACGCGAAGGACATCGCGGACAGCAGGGCGAAGACCAGCCCGGGAACGAGGCGGGAGCTCGGCGTCACCGCCCGGATGTCATGAGTCATCGTCGTCATGGCGCATGACACTACGGCACGGTGATGTAAGGTGTCAAAATGGTATTCGCCTATGACAGCGAGGTTGCCCTGCAGGCGGCGGTCGAGCTCGTCAACAGTGCCGAGGACGACCCCGACTCCCTCGCCACGGTGGCCGATCTCGACGCCTTCTTCGTGCGGTGGGGCTACACCGGCCGGCATGAACGCACGCGCGCGGAGCTCGAGGCGGTGCGGGCGCTCCGCCCCCGGATCCGGGAGGTGCTGACGGCCGAGCGCGACGCGGCCGTCGGCCTGGTCAACGAGATGCTGACCGGTGTCACGCTGCGGCCCCAGCTCGTGCGCCACGACGAGTACGACTGGCACCTCCACGCCGTCGACTACGACGACTCGCTGCCCGACCGCATCGTCATCGAGACCGCCATGGCGATGATCGACGTGATCCGCGCCGACGAGAACTCCCGGTTCTCGGTGTGCGCGGACCAGGGGTGTGAGGGAGTGGTCCTCGACCTCTCACGCAACCGGTCCAAGCGCTACTGCTCCACGACGTGCGGCAACCGCAACGCGGTGGCCGCCTACCGCGCCCGCCAGGGCTGACTCAGCCCAGGAACCGCCGCAGCACCTCGAGGAACACCGCCGGCTGCTCGGCGTGCACCCAGTGCCCGGCGTCCTTGACGGTGACCCGCCGGTTGCGCGGGAAGAGCGCGTCCATCACGGCCGCGTGGTCGTCCACGACGTACGCCGAGCGAGAGCCGCCGATCCACAGGACCGGCCCCTCGTAGGCCCTCTCGTCGCCGAGCTGCTCGGCCGGCCAGTCACCGATCGCCGGAAGGTCGCGGCCCAGCAGCTCCAGGTTCGGCTGCCAGGACCAGCGCCCCTGCTCCTGCCGCAGGTTCTGCAGCAGGAACGCCCGCACCCCGGCGTCGGGCACCGCCTCGCTCAGGGCCTCCTCCGCGTCCGAGCGACGCTCGAGGGACGCCAGGTCGAGGCCCAGCATCGCGTCGACGTACCGACGGAACTCCTCGGTGTTGTCGTAGCGGACCGGAGCCACGTCGACGACGGCGAGCTGCCGCACCCGCTCGGGGTGTCGCAGGGCCACCAGCATCGCGATCTTGCCGCCCATGGAGTGGCCGACCAGGGAGACGGGGTCCCCGGACGAGAAGAGGCCGGCGACCCGGTCGGCGGCCGCGAGGTAGTCGAAGGAGTCGCTCCACCCCGAGCGACCGTGGTCGGGCATGTCCACCAGCAGGGTGCGGTGGTCACCGGCCAGCTGCTTGGCGATCTGGGTCCAGTTGCGTCCCTGGCCGAAGAGCCCGTGGCAGAAGGCGACCAGTGGCCCGTCCTCGCCGTACGCCGTGGTGTGGAGGGTGTTCGACACCCGGCCGAGGCTAGCGGCCGGGCACGTCCGGGCAGCCGGCCGGGTTCAGAAGTCGAAGCCGTCGAACATGTCGCCGAGCCCCTCGCCGATCGACCCGAGGCCCTCGCCGATTCCCTCGGCCAACCCGCCCAGCGCCTCGAAGCCGCCACTGAAGAGCATGCCCATGAACATCCACTCCATGGGGCCGAAGGCACCGAAGTAGCCCATCGCGTAGGGCTGGTAGGCGCGACCACCCTGCCAGTAGGGCACCCGGCGCGAGCCGACCATCACCTGACGGACGTCGGGCTCGGCGCCGACCTTCACCCGCTCCGCGTCGAGCGCGCAGGCCGGGACGTCACGGCGCGCACCGCCCGGCGGGGTCCAGGGGACGTCCTCCACGGACAGGCCGTGGCGCGGGTCGAAGAAGCAGGGGGGACGCCGGGTCGGCAGCTGCTCCCCCGCGACCCGGGCCCGCACGCACGCGATCGCGTAGCGCCCGTCCTCGAGGATCTCGGTGACGTGCTTGATGTGCTCGGGCTCGGCGATCGCGTCACCGGCCGTCTTCGCGGCCTCGTAGGCGTCGAGGGCCCGCTGGTAGTCGGCGTTCATGCCCGGGTCCAGCTCGTGGCCCGCCAGCTCGAGGTCGAGCTCCTGGAGCTCCACACCGAGGGCGGTGATGTCCTCGAAGGCCAGCTTCTTCACCGGCTCGAGCTCGGCCGCCTGCCGCTCGAGCTCGCGTGCCCGCCGCGTCCGGGAGGCCACTCCCACCACGCCCAGCAGGATCGCCAGCATCGCCAGCACGCCCAGCAGTTCTGCCATGGTCCGATGCTACGTCCGCACGAAAGCCGGGGCGGCCCCGTTGGCTCGCGTCCATCGGTTCCGCCCCGGCTGCCTGGCGTGTGGGCCATCCCCCGATTGGTCCACACGGGCTGTGACGGGTCCCAGCCTGCCGCCCTCCGGCGCTCCGCGGCATCGGTAGACCTACCTATTTCGGCGTCCCCGGCCCTAGGTTCGGAGCGTGTTGACGCCTTGTCTCGGACGCGAGGCTCTCCAGGCCCAGCTGGGCGCCGCCCTCACGGAGGCCCGCTGGGTCACGATCATGGGTCCGCCGGGCTGCGGCAAGACCCTGCTCGCCCGGCACGCCGTGGCCCCCTTCGCCCGCACGACCTGGGTGGCGGCCCGGGGCCTGGAGTCCCTCGACGCGGTCCTGGACGCGTGCCTGGTCGCGCTGGGGACCGAGCGGACGCCCGGGGACAGCCGCAGTGGCACGGTGCGGCGAGCGCTCGACGGGACCGACTCGGTGCTGGTGCTGGACGGTCTCGACGTCGACCTGTCAGAGCTGGGCGGCACCTGCCAGCACCTGGTGGAGTCGACGACCGACACCCGGCTGGTGCTCACGGCGCCCACCATGGCCGGCCAGCCCGCGGAGCGCGTGGTTCGCGTGGGCGCGATGCCGCTGCCCGGCCCCCGGGACCCGCTGGGCGGTCCCACGGTCGAGCTCCTCCTCAGCCGGGTCGCCCAGGCGGGGGGTCACCCCGTCGATCTCGCCCGTGACGAGCAGCCCGTACGCCGCCTCCTCCAGGCGACCGGTGGCTTGCCGCTGCTCATCGAGCAGGTCGCGGTCCAGGTCGCGCTCGTCGGACTGACCAACGTCACCCCCACCCCCACCCTCGCCGGCACCGTCCGGGCGTCCTACGCCCTGCTCAGCGATGCCCAGCAGCGGTGCTTCCGCCGGGTGGCCCACCTGACCAGCCCGGCCGGCATCGACGTGGTGGCCGAGGTGGCCGAGGTGCCCCGGGAGGCGGCGGCCGGGCTGGCGGAGGCCCTGGTGCGGCGCAGCCTGCTCGAGCTGCTGCCCGACGGACGCTTCGACATGCTCACGCCGATCCGGACGGCCGGACGGAAGCTGGAAGGGCCCGACGACGAGACCGAGCACGTCCGCCGCGGGCTGATGCGGTGGGCCGACCGGGTGGTGCCGCACGACTTCAACCTCGGTGCCGCGGACGCGCCCTGGTTGCGCGACCTGCCGGTGATGCGCGCGACGGTGAGGGCCGCGTGCGAGGACGACGACAGCCGGGACTTCGGCTACCAGCTCGCCAACCGGATCTTCTCCTCGCTCTACACCTCCATGCGGGCCCGGGACGCCGTGGAGATCCTCGAGACGGTGCTGGCGAGCGGGGACGGACCGCCGGAGATCGGTGCCCAGGTCGCACGCCGGGCGGGTATCGCGGCCTCCGAGGTCCGCGGCACCTACGAAGGCCTCTGGCTGCTCGACCGGGCCGACGAGTTCGCCGCCGACGCTCCCGACCCGGCGGCGCAGCTGGCCCGCACCGCCGCCATCCGGGCCGAGATGCATCTCGACGCAGGAGACCTGCTCGAGGCCGAGCGGGAGGCCACACGGGCCATCGCCCACGAGGGACCCGACGGCTACATCGTGCGGCAGGCCACCCGCACGATCGCCGACTGCTACGTGTCACGGGGGATGTTTCGCGAGGCCGCGCAGGCGGCCGCCTCCATCCTGGCGGGCTCCGAGGCCAACGACGAGCGGTGGATCTCCCTGTCGGCGCGGACCCAGCTGGCCCGGATCGCCGTGGAGCAGGGTCGGCGCGCCGAGGCGACGGCGACCTGCCACGCCGTCGTGAGCGAGGGGCGCGAGATCGCCGAGGACCGCGTCGCGTTGCTCGCCGAGACCATGCTGCGGTGCCTCGACCCGGGCTACGGGGCCTGGTCGGTCGACCGGGACAGCCTGCCGTGGGCGGTACGGCTCCCCGTGCTCGCCCAGGACGCCCGTGACCTCTTCGTGGCCGGTGACCTCGCCCGGGCTGCGGGACTGGCCGCCGACGTGGTCGCCCTCGCCGACAGCGTGCGGCTGGGTCGCGACGCCGTGGAGGCCCGGCTCCTCCTCGGGCACTGCCTGATGCGGCGGGCCGACACCGACCAGGCCGCGACCTGCTTCCTCGCCGCACTCGAGGGGGCCTGGGCGATGCCGATGCCGCTGCGCACCGCCGACGCCCTCGACGCCCTGGCTCAGGTCGCCCACGCGCGGGAGTGGTCCCGGGAGTCCGGACAGCTGGCGGCCGTGGCCACGGCCCTGCGCGCCCCGCGCCGTGCCGTGCGGTGGGGCAACGCCGCCCTCGACCCGGTCCCGGAGGCGGCAGCTCCCGCGGGATGGGTCTCCCGCGGCGAGCTGACCGCGGAGGGCCGCGCATCGGTCACCCGGATGTTCACCGATCCCGACCCCACGGACCCCTCTCCGCTCGACGCGCTCACGGGGGCGGAGCGGCAGGTGGCCGACCGGGTGGCCGACGGACTCACGAGCCGCCAGATCGCCGAGGAGCTCTTCGTGTCTCCCCGGACCGTGGACGCCCACCTCACCCACATCTACCGGAAGCTGGACATCAACACCCGCGCCCGGCTCGCCGCCATGGTCGTGGCCGAGCGGCACTGACCGGCTGCCGTCCAGCCGGCCGCAGTCCAGTCAGGCGGGCTCGGCACCCTCGCGGTCGTGGTCGTGCGGGATGGTGACCGTGACGTGGGTCCCGCTGCCGAGCCGGCTGACGATGGCGATGCTGCCACCGTGGGCCTCGACGACGTCGCGAGCGAAGGTCAGCCCGATGCCGAGGCCCGGCACCGCCGCGTCGCGGGTCGCGTCCGATCGCCAGAACAGGTCGAAGGCCTGCTGGGTGTCGTCGGTGCTCATGCCGACTCCGTCATCCCGGACGACCACCGTGACGGTGTCGTCGGCCGCCGACACCGACAGTGCGACCCGGCCTCCCTGCGGGGTGTGCTTGAGTGCGTTGGTGACCAGGTTCTCCACGACCTGCTCCATCCGGCGAGCGTCCACCATCGCCCACAGGGCCGCTTCCGCGTCCACCGTCAGCATGACGCCGCCCGTCCGCGCCTGCTCGCTGCACGTGGCCGCGACGCGGCGGACCAGCCCGGAGACGTCGGCCGGGCGGGTCTCCAGCAGGCGTCGTCGGTCACCGATGTCGAGGAGCTCACCGATCCGGCTCTGCAGGTTGCGGGCATTGCGACCGATGACCTCCAGCGCGTCGGTGACCGGTCCGGTCTCCCCTGCAAGCTCGTCGAGCACGACCTCGAGGTAGCCGATGATCGACGTGAGCGGCGTCCGCAGCTCGTGGGAGACCGTCGCGATGAAGTCGTCCTTGACGCGCAGTGCCCGGGCGAGGTCGGAGACGTCGTGGGCGACCACGAGGGTGCCCCACGGAGTCCCCTCCGGACCCAGCATCGGGCGTGAGGTACCGATCATCGCCCGCTGGCGACCGCGCGGACCCAGCCACTGCATCGAGGTCCTGCCGTGCTCACCCCGGAGCGCACGCGGCACCAGCTGGTCCTCGTGGGGCACGGTCGTCCGGTTGTCCGCGGCACGGACCTCGTCGCCGGCGTACGGCGGCAGCGACAGCGAGTAACCCGCGGCCTCGGCCGCCTCCAGCGCGGGCTCGTTGGCCAGGAGCAGCCGCCCCTCGAGGTCGTAGAGGGCCACGGCCACGTCGCAGGCGGCGAAGACCTCGCGGGTCAGGTTCTCCCCGGCCGATGCGGCCTGCTGAGCGTGCTGCAGCTCCGCCGAGCAGGCGTGGGCGAGGTCGGTGAGCACCTCGAGGTCCTCGGTGGTCCACTCCCGGGGTCGGTTGTCGATCGCGCACAGGGAGCCCACGGCCCGCCCCCCGTCCAGGACGACCGGAATGCCGGCGTAGGAGATGACGTCGAGCTCCGACACCGCGGGGTTCTCACGCACCCGATCGTCGGACCGAGAGTCGACCACCACCAGTGGCCGCCCGCTCCGGACGACGTGCTGGCAGAACGAGTGCGAGATCGGGGTCTCCCGCGTGGTCGCGTAGGGCTCCCCCAGTCCGGATGCACCCATGAAGACCTGGCGCCGCGGCTCCACGATCGACACGACCGAGGTCGGCACCTGGAGGATGCGACGGACCAGGCGCGCGTAGTGGTCGAACGACGCGTCGCCCTCGCACACGACGAAACCCTCGAGAACCCGCATGTCCGACCCCCGTCGTACTCGGAGGACGCCGCGCAGGAGCGTCCTCGCCACATGGTGGCACGGAACGGGGTGAGCGGCAGGGATTCCTGCCAGGCGGGCGGGCGCCCCGCAGCGGCTAGCGCGCGCTGTAGTCGCGGAACCCGCGGCCGGTCTTGCGCCCGAGGTAGCCCGCGGTCACGAGGTGCTCCAGCAGCGGCGCCGGGTGGAAGCCGGGCTCCCGGAACTCCAGGTAGAGCTCGCGCTGGATGGCCAGGGAGACATCGTTGCCGACGACGTCGAGGAGCTCGAAGGGCCCCATCGGGAGGGCGCACCCCTGCTTCATCGCCGTGTCGATGTCGTCGGCGGTCGCGTAGTGCGCCTCGAGCATCTTGACCGCGTCGTTGAGGTAGGGGAAGAGCAGCGCGTTGACGATGAACCCGGCCCGGTCGCCGCAGGAGACGGCCACCTTGCCGACCTCGGCGCTGAGCGCCCGGACGGTCTCCGAGACCTCCTCGGCCGTGGCGACGGTGCTGACGACCTCGACGAGCTTCATCACGCTGGCGGGGTTGAAGAAGTGCATGCCGACGACGTCCTGCGGGCGGGAGGTCGCCCGCGCCAGGGCGATGATCGGCAGGCTGGAGGTCGTCGTCGCGAGGATCGCGCCCGGCCGACAGATCTCGTCGAGGTTCTCGAACAGGGTGGTCTTGATCGCCAGGTCCTCGGCGATGGCTTCCACCACGAGGTCGACGCCGCTGAGGTCGTCGAGAGCCGTCGAGCCGGTGATCCGATCGAGGGTCCCCGACCTCTCCTCCTCGGTGGCGCGACCGCGCTGGATCTGCTTGTCCAGGTTGCGGGTGATCGTCGCGACCACGCCGTCGGTCTTGTCGGCGCTGCGTCCCACCACCAGCACGTCGTAGCCGGCCCGGGCCATCACCTCGACGATGCCGGTAGCCATGGTGCCGGTGCCGACGACCCCGATCCGGCCCACGTCGCGACGCAGCTGGGGGGCGTCGGCCGCCGAGGGGGTCTGGGCGTCGGGGACGACGACGTGGCTGTCGGCCTCCTCGTAGGTGTAGAAGCCGCGGCCGGACTTCCGACCGAGCAGACCCGCCGTGACGTACTGCTTGAGGATCGGGGCGGGGGCGTGCAGCCGGTCGCGGCCCTGCTTGTACATCGTGTCGAGGATCTCGTACGCCGTGTCGAGGCCGATCAGGTCGAGCAGTGCCAGCGGGCCCATGGGATAGCCGCAGCCGAACCGCATCGCGGCGTCGATGTCCTCGCGGGTGGCGTAGCGGTTCTCGTACATCGACACGGCGTGGTTGAGGTAGCCGAACAGCAGCGTGTTGGCGATGAACCCGGCCTTGTCGCCGCACACCACGGGGTTCTTGCCGAGCGTCACCATCAGCTGCTGCACGTCGGCGAGCACGTCGGGCTCGGTGACGACGGTGCGGATGATCTCGACGAGGTTCTGCACCGGTGCCGGGTTGAAGAAGTGGACGCCGATGACGCGGCCCGGGCGCGCGTTGGCGGTCGAGATCTCGGTGACGCTGAGCGAGGAGGTGTTGGTGGCGAGGACGGCCTCGGGCGAGACGATGCCGTCCAGCTGCCGGAAGATCTGCTTCTTCACCTCCAGCGACTCCACGACGGCCTCCACCACGAGGTCGGCGTCGGCCAGGTCCTTCAGCTCGGTGGTGAGGGTGATCCGCCCCAGCAGCGTGGCCTGGTCGGCCTCGCTCATCTTGCCGCGCTGCACGGCCCGACCGGTCGAGTGCTCGAGGTGCTGGCGTCCGCGCGCGACTCCGTCCTCGTCACGCTCCGCCCCGATGACGGAGTAGCCGTTGCGGGCGAAGACCTCGGCGATCCCCGCCCCCATCGTGCCCAGACCGATGACGCCGACAGTCGTGAACTCGCGTGCCATGGCGGGCATCCTTCCATGCCGGTCCCGGCACCCGCGTGTGTGTCCTGTCACGGTAGATTCACCGCTCGTGCGACTCGTGGTGGCCCGGTGCCAGGTGGACTACGCAGGCCGGCTGACGGCCCACCTCCCCATGGCCACCCGGGTGCTGATGGTCAAGGCGGACGGGTCGGTGCTGGTCCACTCCGACGGCGGCTCCTACAAGCCGTTGAACTGGATGTCGCCGCCCTGCACCCTCCGCGAGGGAACCACCGAGGACGGCACCGTCGAGTGGACCGTGACCAGCAGGACCGACGACACCCTGCGCATCCTCATCGAGGAGATCCACCACGACTCCAGCCACCATCTGGGGGTCGACCCCGGCCTCCAGAAGGACGGGGTGGAGAAGCACCTCCAGGAGCTGCTGGCCGAGCACCCCTCGACCCTGTCGGACGGACTGACGCTCGTCCGCCGGGAGTTCCCGACGGCGATCGGACCCGTCGACCTGATGTGCCGCGACGCCGAAGGCGCCAGCGTGGCCGTCGAGATCAAGCGCCGGGGCGAGATCGACGGGGTCGAGCAGCTCACCCGCTACCTCGAGCTCCTCAACCGCGACCCGCTGCTGGCGCCCGTGCGCGGCATCTTCGCCGCCCAGGAGATCAAGCCGCAGGCCCGGGTCCTCGCCGGCGACCGCGGCATCGCGTGCGCGGTCGTCGACTACGACGCCCTGCGCGGGCTCGAGAGCTCCGAGGACCGGCTGTTCTGAGGGTCAGACCGCCATCTCGGCGCTGACCAGCGGCAACCTCACCTGCACCGTCGTGCCCAGGCCAGGGCTGCTGTCCACCGCGATGTCACCGTGCAGCGCTTCCACGATGCCCTTCGCCACCGGCAGACCCAGCCCCGCACCCGGGACGTGGGCCTTCACCACGTCCGGGGCCCGGTGGAGCCGGTCGAAGACCCGCGGGACCTCCTCCGGGGCGACGCCCACGCCCTGGTCCTCCACCTCGAGCAGCGCGTGGCCGTCGTCGCCACGCAGCCGTACCTCGACCCGGCCGCCCGGCGGGGTGAACTTCACGGCGTTCCCGACCAGGTTGGCCAGGACCTGCACCAGCCGATCGGCGTCGCCGAGCACCCAGACCGGTGCGAGCCCGCTCGTGTCCAGCACGACCCCGTGCCTGGTGGCGGCCACGGCATGGTCGGCGCACACCGACCGGGCCAGCTGCCCGAGATCGAGCGGCTGAGGGTCGATCTCCAGCGTGGAGGACCCGAGCTGGGCGAGCACCAGCATGTCCTCCACCAGCCTCAGCTCCCGACGGGCGTTGCGGCGTACGGCGTCGAGCAGCCGGGTGGCGTGCGCACCGAGTCGCTCGTCCCCCATCTCCACGAGGAGCTCGGTGTAGCCGAGGATCGAGGTCAACGGGGTGCGCAGCTCGTGGGAGATCGTGGCCAGCAGCTCGTCACGCACCCGTTCGGACACCTCGTGCACGGACGGCCGGTCGGCGGCGTCACGGACGGTGATCCCCAGGAGGCCCTCGCAGCCCGGCAGCGGTGAGCACCACACCTGGACCGGGACCTCTCCCCCATCGGGTCGGAGGACGCGCAGCTCGACCGCCGCCTCCGCGCGGGTGGGGCAGCACCCGGGGAGCACGTCGCGGAGGGACGAACCGACCAGCTCGTCAGCGTCGCGGCCGAAGAGCCCCGCCGCGTGCGCGTTCGCCAGACGGATCTCACCGGTGGTGGCGTCGACGGCGACCATCGCATCGGGGGCGACGTCGAGCATGTCGCGGTAGACGTCCGAGGGGGGTGCTGCGGGCGGGGGCACGGCGGGAAGCCTAGGTCCGGCCGTCGTCCCGCGCGTCACATCCGTCACGGCGTCACCACGGCGTGGGTGCTCTGTTACCCGCCCGTGGTCGACCCCGGGACCGCTCCGACCAGGCTGGTGACCTCGTCGGCGGTGCCCCAGCTGAGCGTCACACCGGCCCCGCCGTGCCCGTAGCAGTGCACCGTGCGCCCGACCCGCTCGAGCCGCAGGGACGGTCGCGCCGGACGCAGGCCGACGGCGCTGCGCAGGACCCGGGCGCCGGCGAGCGCCGGGACCAGACGCGACGCACGAGCCAGGATCTCCTCCGCGGTCGCCGCCGACGGGGTGCGGCTCCACTCCCCCTCCTCGCCGGTGCCGCCGACCACGACGTCACGGGCCCGGGGCACGACGTACGTCGGCCCGGCGGCGTCCAGCCACCACCGGTCGAGCCCGAACTGCTCCACCAGCACGACCTGACCCCGCACCGGCGTCACCGCAGGGTCCCCGGCGAGCAGCCTGGAGCCGATGCCGGAGCAGTTGACCACCACGTCTCCACCCTCGGGGAGCGCGGCGAGCGCCATCCGGGTCACGCTGCCCCCGAGCGCCTCGACCCGGGCCAGCAGCCACTCCAGGTAGACGGGCATCTCGACGACGGGCGCGACGAACGTCCAGCCGTCCACGTACGGCGGCGGCAGGCGCCCCTCGCGTGTCAGCGACGGGACGGCCGACACCCACCACGGGTCCGGCTGCGGGCTGCCGAACACCTCCGTGCCCGGGCGCATGACCACCCCGGTGGCGGGATCGTCGGCGAGCTCCGCGAACGTGGCGTAGGTGGAGCGTGCCCACGCCGTCACCCGGTCCTGCGGGAACGCGCGGTAGGGGTACCAGAGTGCGGCCGCCACGGCCGAGGTGGTCTCGCGCGGCAGGTCGCGGGCGAGGACGGCCACGTCGTGACCGGCCTCCAGCAGGCGGACCGCGCAGGTGAGCCCGACGACGCCGGCTCCCACGACGGTGATGCGCACGGTCTCCTCGTCCCGGCGGGCGGCGGGCGCTAGGCCCCGGCGACGCGCGGCGCGGTCGGGTCGTCCTCGGGACCGACCTGCTCCCGCGCGACGTACTCCTCGATGTCCTCGAAATCGTCACGGCACCGGGACACCACGGCCAGCAGGTCGGTCATGGTGGCGACCTCCTCGACCTGCTCCTTGACGAACCACTGCAGGAACTGCTCGGAGGCGAAGTCGGACTCCTCACGGGCCACGCGGAGCAACGCGTTGATCTGCTCGGTGACGCGGCGCTCCTGGGCGAGGGCCAGCTCGACCGGTGCCACCACGTCGGCGAAGGCCGACTCGGGGGCGGGTACGCCGGGGACGACCACCTCGCTGTCGGTGTCGACGAGGTACTGCACCATCATCATCGCGTGGTCGCGCTCCTCGAGCGCCTGACCGTAGAAGAAGGCAGCCATCCGCGGCATCGTCAGGGCGTCGTAGTAGACGGCGCAGGCGAGGTACTGGTTGTGGGCGGCCAGCTCGTTGCCGATCTGGGCGTTGAGCTGGTCGACGAACCTCTCGGCGGGCACGGGACCTCCTCGGGGGCGGCGGTGGGGCACGAGCATGACAGGTGGCGGCGCGGGGCGCACCGCCACCGGGTCACGCGGCCTTGCCGGCCTTCCTGGTCTTCTTGAGCTGCTTGGCGGCCTTGATGGCCGCAGCCTTCTCGACGGTGACCAGCTTGCGCTTGTGCACGGTGTAACCGGAGGGCATCGTCCCCTCCTTGAGCATGCGGAGGGGGCAGCGGTTGCAGCGGCTCTTCGACTCGCAGCACTTCTTCTTGGGCAGCTTGGCGACGCCGGCCGGCTGCGCCTGCTTCGAGGCGGCCGCCTTCGCGCCCTTCTTCTTGCCCTTGCCCATGACCGGCAGGGTACCAGATCCTTAGGGTTGCCTTACCTCACTGATCGGGCACCGTCAGGGGCACGACCCGCTCGCCGTCCGCGTCCACCTCCACGAGCGCCAGGTCCGGCCGGTGAGGATGCTCCCCCACGACGACGACCGCCTCGCCCCGGTGGCGGTCGGCGAGGTCGGCCAGGTCGGCCCCGTCCGACGACGCGACCCGGTGGTACGTCGCCGTCACTCGCTCGACTGCGACCAACCGCTCCAGCACCGCCTCGCTGCCCGGTCCCGGCCGGAGCAGGAAGATCCGTGCCGGGCAGTGCAGGTCGGTCATGGACCGAGGTTAGCCACGTCTGCCTATCGTGGCGGCATGCCCCGCGTGACGCCCGAACCCGCCGGACCCGGGCAGGAGTCGGTCTGGGACTATCCCCGGCCACCCCGCGTCGAGCCCAGCAACGAGACGGTCGAGGTGCTGTTGGGCGGAGTCGTCGTGGCTCGGTCGCAGGCGACGTACCGCGTGCTGGAGACCAGCCACCCGCCCACCTACTACCTCCCGCGCACCGCCTTCCGGGAGGGCTCGCTGCGCGCGGTACCCGGTGCCACGTGGTGTGAGTGGAAGGGCCAGGCGGCCTACTACGACCTCGTCGTCGACGGCCGGGTCGCGGAGCGCGCGGCGTGGACCTACCCGGCGCCGACCCCGGGCTTCGAGGTGCTCCTCGACCACCTGGCGGTGATGCCCGCCCTCGTCGACGAGTGCACGGTCGACGGCGAGCGGGTGCTGCCGCAGGCGGGCGGCTTCTACGGCGGCTGGATCACCTCACGGGTCGTCGGCCCGTTCAAGGGCGAGGCCGGCACCCGCGGCTGGTAGCGCTCAGTCCAGTCCGTGGGCGCGCCGGACCTGGTCGACGATGCCGGCCATGATCTCCGTCAGCCCGAAGTCCTTGGGGGTGTAGACGGCCGCGACCCCCATCTCCACGAGCCGGCGGCCGTCTGAGTCGGGGATGATCCCGCCCACGATCACCGGCACGTCCTCGACGCCGGCTCGTCGCAGCCCCTCGAGCACGTCAGGCACGAGCTCCATGTGCGAGCCGGAGAGGATCGACAGCCCGACGCAGTGCACGTCCTCGGCGACAGCAGCGCTCACGATCTGGTCGGGTGTCAGCCGGATGCCCTGGTAGATCACCTCGAAGCCCGCGTCGCGCGCCCGTACGGCGACCTGCTCGGCGCCGTTGGAGTGACCGTCGAGCCCCGGCTTGCCGACCAGCAGCCGCAGTCGCGTGCCGAGCTCCTCCCCCGTCTGCCGCACGCGCTCGCGGACGGCGGTCAGCCCCTCGCCCGCCTCGGCCACGCCGACCGCGCCCGTGACGCCCGTCGGTGCCCGGTACTCGCCGAACACCTCACGCAGGGTGCCGGCCCACTCCCCCGTCGTCGCGCCCGCGCGGGCCGCGGCGAGGGTGGCCGGCATGAGGTTCTCCTCGGTCTTGGCCGCCGACGCCAGGCGCGCCAGGGCCTCCTCGACCGCAGACTGGTCGCGCTGCGCCTTCCACTCCTGCACCGACCGGACCGCAGCCTCCTCCGCCTGCGGGTCGGCGGTCTGGATGGCCGTGTCGAGGTCGGCGGTCAGCGGCGAGGGCTCGGTGGTCTCGAACCGGTTGACGCCGACGATGACCTCCTCACCGGACTCGATCCGGGCACGGCGGGCGGCGTGGGAGGAGACGAGGGACTGCTTCATGTACTCGACGGCCTCGATGGCACCACCCATGGCCTGCACCCGGTCCATCTCCTCCCGAGCGCCGCGGACGAGCTCGGCGACCTTGGCCTCGATGACGTGGGAGCCGTCGAAGATGTCCTCGTGCTCGAGCAGGTCGGACTCGAAGGCCAGCACCTGCTGCAGGCGCAGCGACCACTGCTGGTCCCAGGGACGCGGAAGCCCCAGCGCCTCGTTCCAGGCCGGGAGCTGGACGGCGCGCGCCCGGGCCCGCTTGCTGAGCGTGACCCCGAGCATCTCCAGGACGATGCGCTGGACGTTGTTCTCCGGCTGGGCCTCGGTCAGGCCGAGCGAGTTCACCTGCACGCCGTACCGGAACCGGCGCATCTTGGGGTCGGTGACGCCGTACCGCTCCTGGGTGATCTCGTCCCAGAGCTGGACGAAGGCCCGCATCTTGCAGGTCTCCTCGACGAACCGGACACCCGCGTTGACGAAGAAGGAGATGCGGCCGACGACGGTGCCGAACTCCTCCTCGGAGACCTGGCCCGAGGCCTTCACCCGGTCGAGGACCGCGATCGCGGTGCAGAGGGCGTAGGCAAGCTCCTGGGTGGGCGTGGCACCGGCTTCCTGCAGGTGGTAGCTGCAGATGTTGATCGGGTTCCACCGCGGGACCCGGTGCACCGTGTAGGCGATCATGTCGGCGGTCAGCCGCATCGAGGCCTCGGGCGGGAAGGCGTAGGTACCCCGCGAGAGGTACTCCTTGATGATGTCGTTCTGGGTGGTGCCGGCGAGCTGGCCGGCCACGTCCTCCGGCGAGAGCTCGGGGTTCTGCTCCTCCGCCACCACCTGGTAGAGCGCCAGCATCCACATCGCCACCGCGTTGATGGTCATCGACGTGTTCATCCCCGTCAGGGGGATGTCGTCGAAGAGCCGGCGCATCTCGCCGAGGTGCGGGATCGGCACGCCGACCTTGCCGACCTCTCCCCGGCTCAGGACGTGGTCGGGGTCGTAGCCGGTCTGGGTCGGGAGGTCGAACGCGACCGACAGGCCGGTCTGCCCCTTGGCCAGGTTGGTGCGGTAGAGGGCGTTGGACGCCGCCGCCGTGGAGTGCCCGGCGTAGGTCCGCATCACCCAGGGCCGGTCCTTCTCGGGGCGGTCGCTCTCGCTCATGCTGCGAAGCGTAGGCCCGGTTGCTACCGGCGGGTACCCGTCTCGGTGTGGGGTTGTCCACAGCCGCACGGCCGGCGTCGGGCTGCTCAGGCGGCGCTGGGCTCCAGTTCCACGAACCGCCGCAGCCGGGTCAGGTGCAGCATCCGGCGCACGGTCGGGCCGGCGCCGCGGAGCCGCACAGAGTGCCCCGTGCGGGCCGCCTCGTGGCTCGCGAAGGCCAGCACCCGCAGCGCCGACACGTCGACCGCCTCCACCGCGCTCAGGTCGACGACGATCTCGTGCTCCGGTGCGGCGAGCCGTTCGTGCAGCTCCTGCCGGACGCGCGCCGTGCTGCGGCCGTCGAAGTCACCGCTCAGCACCAGTGTCGGCCCCTCGGTCGTCATCTCCATGGTGCTCCCCTGCCCCCCGGACCTCGGACGGGCCCGGCCCTCGTCGACACCAGTGTCCGCTCCTGGGAGGACGCGCGCCACCCCTGTGGTTGCGCCCGATCCCGACCTCGGTGGCGGGGCCCCACCCCCACCCCTCCTAGAGTGCGATCATGGTCAACCTCACCCGCATCTACACGCGCACCGGCGACGGCGGCCGCACCCGGCTCGGCGACATGAGCGAGACGTCGAAGACCGACCTGCGCCTCGCGGCGTACGCCGACGTGGACGAGGCCAACGCCTGCATCGGTGTCGCCCTCGCCACGGGTGACCTCGAGGACGACGTCGTCGCCGTCCTCACCCGGATCCAGAACGACCTGTTCGACGTCGGCGCGGACCTGTGCACCCCGGTGGTCCCGGACCCGGAGTTCCCGCCGCTGCGCGTGCTGCAGGAGTACGTCGACCAGCTCGAGCAGTGGTGCGACAGCTACAACGAGGACCTGCCCAAGCTGCGCTCGTTCATCCTCAACGGTGGCACGCCGGGCGCCGCCCACCTGCACGTCGCCCGCACGGTGGCTCGCCGGGCCGAGCGTTCGGCCTGGGCCGCATGGGCCGAGCACGGCGAGACCATGAACAAGCTCGCGCTGACCTACCTCAACCGGCTCAGCGACCTGCTGTTCATCCTGGCCCGCCACGCGAACCGGGAGCAGGGCGACGTGCTGTGGGTGCCCGGCGGTGAGCGGGCGCAGTGAGGTCGGCGCAGTGAGGGACGAACGGAGCCCGGCAGGCGCCCATCCTGCGCGCGGCGAATGCGAGGCCGGGTGAGCGACTGCTATGCGTGCGGCCAGCTGGCCCTCGCCGAGCCGCCGCCGCGCGAGGACGTGCTGCGGACGGATCACTGGCGCGTGGCCCACGCGTTCAACATCACGCTCCCCGGGTGGCTGGTGGTGCTGCCGACCCGACACATCACGGCCTTCACCGACCTCCACCCCGAGGCCGCGGCGGAGCTCGGGACGCTGGTCCACCGCCTGAGTCGGGCCCTCGAGGCGGTCACGGGCTGCGTGAAGACGTACCTGATGCAGTTCTCGGAGGCCGAGGGCTACTCCCACCTCCACCTGCACCTGGTCCCCCGCGCGGTGGACCACCCGGACGAGGCGCGTGGCCCCCGCGTCTTCTCGTTCCTGTCCGACGACGAGGACGACTGGCTGCCCGAGGCGGAGCGCGACGAGATCGCCCTGGCGGTCCGCCGCGCCCTCGACTGACCGCTCGGCCGCTGTGCCGAGGATTCCCGTCACCAGGTGACCGAGATCCTCGGCACACCACCAGCGGGAGTCAGACCGGGGCGCGCTCCGGCTGCCGGGCCACCGAGACCAGCAGCGTGGTCGGCACCAGGACCGCGGCCACCAGCCACAGTGACTCGAGCGTGCCCACGGCGTCGCCCAGGAAGCCGAGCAGCGGCGGGCCGGCCAGGAAGGCGCCGTACCCGATGGTGGAGACGACGCTGACCCTCGCCGCCGCGTGGGCGGGGTCGTCTGCACCCGCGCTCATCCCGACGGGGAAGCCCAGCGAGGCGCCCAGCCCCCACAGCACCACCCCGAGCGCCACCAGCACCGGGTGCGGGCCCAGCAGGAGCAGCAGCAGGCCGAGGAGGGCGAGGACGGCGGTCGCTCGGAGGACGGGCACCCGCCCCCAGCGGTCGAGCACCGCCGTGCCGAGCAGACGCCCGCCCGTCATCGCCACGACGAACGCCGCGAAGCCGGCGACCCCGAGCCACCGCGGCGCGTCGTAGCCGTCGATGAGAGCCAGCGCCAGCCAGTCGTTGGCCGCGCCCTCGGTGAGTGCGAAGGCGAGCACCATCAGCCCGACCAACAGCGTCCGCGGCTCACGCCAGGCGCCGGCGGCCGAACCCGCCGCGTGCTGCTCGGGCTCGACCGGGAGGAACGACCGGGTCATGGGGACCATCGCGAGCGCGCTCAGCGCCGCCAGGCCCAGGTGCCCGGTCAGCGGGACGTCGACGGCGACCATCAGCACCCCGAGGCCGGCACCGGCCACCGTCCCGATGCTGAAGAAGGCGTGGAAGCGTGGCATGACCGAGCGACGCAGCCGGTGCTCCACGGCCGCCCCCTCGACGTTCATGGCCACGTCCCAGGAGCCGGTGCCGATGCCGTAGGCGAAGAGCCCGACGGCCACGGCCGCCGCCTGACCGAGGAAGTCGGCGGCGAGGGCCACCACCACCACACCGGCCGCGACCGTCATGGCGCCGGCTCGCACCACCGCCGCCGCACTCGTGCGACGGATCAGGGCTCCGGCCGAGGGCAGCGCCAGCATCGAACCCCCGGCGGCGGCGAGCAGCAGCAGCCCCAGGGAGGAGTTGTCGAGGCCCAGCGACGCCCGCAGGTCGGGGAGCCGGGAGAAGAGGGTGGCGAAGCACAGTCCGTTGGCCACGAAGGCCACGGTCACTGCCAGCGCAGCCCGGGTGGCGGTCACACCGTCGTGGTGGTGCCGGGTGGTGCTGCCTCGAGCCATGCCTGGAATCCCATCAGCGAGCTCGGGGCCATCGCCAGCTCGAAGGGACCCTCGACGGCCTGGCAGTGCACGACCACGTGGTCGGGGTAGAGCGACATCCGCTCGGATCCCTCCGGGTCACGCCGACCGGCGTAGGAGAGGCTGGTGCGCCGCCAGACGTGCTTGGGCCGCGGTGACAGCGAGAAGATCCGGAACCACTCGAGGGACTCGCCGGAGTACCTGCCGAGCCCGAGAAGCCAACCGCGCCCGGCCCTCTCGGACCGGACGCGGTAGCTGAGCTCGAAGGTGCCGCCGTGGCGCGAGAGCAGCCGACGGCGTACGACCAGGGAGATGGCGTAGAGCAGGACGAGGACGAGCAAGGCACCGGCTGCGTCGAGCAGCAGCTGCCAGAGCGGCATCCGTCCTCCTGTCGTCGCCACGCCCGGGGCACGGGCGTGGCGACACCCTAGCGGGCGGCCACGGGTGGCCTGATCAGGAGGCCCTCTCCACGGCCCGGATGCGGGCCTCGGCGTGACGGACGCGCTGCTGCGCGTCATCGTCGTCCTCACCGGCGGACCGGGCACGCTCCAGGTCGGCACGGGCCTGCTCGAGGTCGATGTCGTGGGACATCTCCGCCGACTCGGCCAGGATCGAGACCCGGTTGTTGGCGACCGAGAAGAACCCCGCGCTGACCGCCGCCACCCACGTCTCGCCATCGACGGTACGGACGTCGACGACGCCGTCCACCATCACCGACAGGGTCGGCTCGTGACCGGGCAGCACGCCGAGGTCGCCCTCGGTGGTGCGGGCGATGACCATCGAGGCCTCGCCCGACCACACCAGCCGGTCGGCGGCGACCAGCTCGACCTGGAGGTGGTTCGTCGCGTCGGCCATCAGAGGTTCTTCTGGATCTCGGCCCACTTCTGCTCGACGTCGTCCAGACCGCCGCACATGAAGAAGGCCTGCTCGGCCACGTGGTCGTACTCGCCGTCCGCGATCTTGTTGAATGCCTCGATCGTGTCCGCCACCGGGACCGTCGAGCCCTCGATGCCGGTGAACTGCTTGGCGACGTAGGTGTTCTGCGAGAGGAACCGCTGGATGCGGCGGGCCCGCGAGACGATGACCTTGTCCTCCTCGGACAGCTCGTCGACACCGAGGATCGCGATGATGTCCTGGAGCTCCTTGTTGCGCTGCAGGATCTGCTTGACCCGGATCGCGCAGTCGTAGTGCTCCTTGCCGATGTACTGGGCGTCGAGGATCCGCGACGTCGAGGTCAGCGGGTCCACGGCCGGGTAGATGCCGAGCGAGGCGATCTCACGCGACAGCTCGGTGGTCGCGTCGAGGTGGGCGAACGTCGTCGCCGGCGCCGGGTCGGTGTAGTCGTCGGCCGGGACGTAGATCGCCTGCATCGAGGTGATCGAGTGACCACGGGTCGAGGTGATCCGCTCCTGCAGCACGCCCATCTCGTCGGCCAGGTTGGGCTGGTAACCCACGGCGGAGGGCATGCGGCCCAGCAGCGTGGAGACCTCCGAACCGGCCTGCGTGAACCGGAAGATGTTGTCGATGAACAGCAGCACGTCCTGCTTCTGGACGTCGCGGAAGTACTCGGCCATGGTCAGCGCCGACAGGGCGACCCGCAGCCGCGTGCCCGGCGGCTCGTCCATCTGACCGAAGACCAGCGCGGTCTGGCCGATGACGCCGGCTTCCTCCATCTCGGCGATGAGGTCGTTGCCCTCACGGGTCCGCTCACCGACGCCCGCGAAAACCGACACACCACCGTGGTCCTTGGCGACGCGCGCGATCATCTCCTGGATCAGCACGGTCTTGCCGACGCCGGCGCCGCCGAACAGGCCGATCTTGCCGCCCTGCACGTACGGCGTGAGCAGGTCGATGACCTTGATGCCGGTCTCGAACATCTGGGTCTTCGACTCGAGCTGGTCGAAGGCCGGGGCCTTGCGGTGGATCGCCCAGCGCTCCTCGACGTCGAGCTCCTCACCCTCCTCGAGGTTGAGGCAGTCGCCCAGCGCGTTGAACACGTGACCCTTGGTGACGTCGCCCACCGGGACCGTGATCGGCTCGCCGGTGTCGGACACCTGGGCGCCGCGCACCAGGCCGTCGGTCGGCTGCAGCGAGATGGCGCGGACCATGCCCTCACCGATGTGCTGCGCGACCTCGAGCGAGAGCACCTTGGTGTCGCCGCCGAGGGTGAGCTCGCACTGGAGCTTGTTGTAGATGTCCGGCATCGAGTCCACGGGGAACTCGACGTCGACCACCGGGCCGATGACGCGGGCGATGCGGCCGACGCCGGGGGCGGAGCCGGAGCCGCTCTTCTTCTCTTCAACAGTGGCAGTCATGTCTCTCACTCACTCTGGTCCGTGCGGGCGGGTCAGTCGCTGGCGGCGCTGGCGTCGGCCAGCGCGTTCACGCCACCGACGATCTCGCTGATTTCCTGGGTGATGCCCGCCTGGCGGGCCTGGTTGGCGATCCGGGTGTACTTCTTGATCAGCTCGTCGGCGTTGTCGGTCGCGGCCTTCATCGCCTTCTGACGAGCAGCGAGCTCGGAAGCCGCCGCCTGCAGCAGGGCGAAGAAGATCCGGCTCTGGACGTAGCGCGGCAGCAGCTCGTCGAGGACGGCCTCCGGGGAGGGCTCGAACTCGTAGAGCGGCAGCGCGTCGTCGGCGCTGGGCTTCTCCTCGCCCTCGACGACCTCCAGCGGGAGCAGCCGCACCGCGGTGGGCTCCTGCACGAGCATCGACCGGAACCGGGTGTAGACGACGTGGACCTCGTCCACGTCGCCCTCCTCACCCTGCTCCTTGAGGAAGGCGTCGATCAGGGTCTGCCCGACCTCCTGCGCCACGGCGTAGGAGGGCTGGTCGGAGAACCCGGTCCACGACTGCACGATCGGGCGCTGACGGAACTTGAAGTACGCCTCGCCCTTGCGGCCGCAGATGTAGGTGTCGACCTCCTTGCCCTCCTCACGGAGCATCTCGACCAGGCGCTCGGACTCCTTGATGACGCTCGAGGAGTAGGCGCCGGCCAGACCGCGGTCGCTGGTGACGACGAGGACGGCGGCCCGCTTGGGGTCCTCCGACTCCGTCGTCATGGGGTGGTCGACGTTGGAGTACGTCGCCACCGCCGACACCGCCCGGGTCAGCTCGCGTGCGTAGGGCGCGGCGGCCTGTGCCCGCTGCTGCGCCTTGATGATGCGGGACGCAGCAATGAGCTCCATGGCGCGCGTGATCTTCTTCATCGACTCCGTCGACTTGATCCGCGCGCGGTACTCACGCAGCGATACGGCCATGCTCAGCCCCGCTTCTGCTTGACGATCTGCTCCTGGTCCTCGTCCTCCAGCGCCTCGGCCGGAGCCTCGGTGCCGACCTTGATCGAGCCGCCCTCGGACGTCTCGAACTGGTCGAGGAAGGAGTCGTAGGCGGCCTCGAGCTCGGAGGCGGCGTCGTCCTCGAACTTCTGCGTCTCGCGGATGCCGTCCAGGATCCCGCCGTGGGAGCGCTTCACGTAGTCGATGAACTCGCTCTCGAAGCGGAGCACGTCCTCGGTCGGGACCTTGTCGAGGCGGCCGGTGGTACCGGTCCACAGCGACACGACCATCTCCTCGAGCGGGTACGGCGAGTAGGCCGGCTGCTTGAGCAGGGCCATCAGCCGCTGGCCGCGGTCGAGCTGCTGCCGCGAGGCTGCGTCGAGGTCGGAGGCGAACATCGCGAACGCCTCCATGGCGCGGAACTGCGCGAGGTCGACCTTCAGCGAGCCGGTGACGGCCTTCATCGCCTTGGTCATCGCCGCGCCACCGACGCGGGACACCGAGATGCCGACGTCGATCGCGGGCCGCTGGTTGGAGGCGAACAGGTCCGACTGCAGGAAGATCTGGCCGTCGGTGATCGAGATGACGTTGGTCGGGATGAACGCCGACACGTCGTTGGCCTTGGTCTCGATGATCGGCAGGCCGGTCATCGAGCCCGCGCCCATCTCGTCGTTGAGCTTCGCGCAACGCTCGAGCAGCCGGCTGTGGAGGTAGAACACGTCACCGGGGAACGCCTCGCGACCGGGCGGGCGGCGCAGCAGCAGCGAGACCGCGCGGTAGGCGTCGGCCTGCTTCGACAGGTCGTCGAAGATGATCAGGACGTGCTTGCCGTCGTACATCCACTGCTGCCCGATGGCCGAACCGGTGTAGGGGGCGAGGTACTTGAAGCCCGCGCTCTCCGAGGCGGGGGCCGCCACGATGGTGGTGTACTCCAGGGCGCCGGCCTCCTCGAGGGCACCTCGCACCGAGGCGATGGTCGAGCCCTTCTGGCCGATGGCGACGTAGATGCAGCGGACCTGCTTGTCCGGGTCGCCGGAGTCCCAGTTCTGCTTCTGGTTGATGATCGTGTCGATGGCGATCGTGGTCTTGCCGGTCGCACGGTCACCGATGATCAGCTGGCGCTGACCCCGACCGATGGGCGTCATGGCGTCGATCGCCTTGATGCCGGTAGCCAGCGGCTCGTGGACCGACTTGCGCTGCACCACGGTGGGGGCCTGCAGCTCGAGGGCGCGGCGGCCGCTCGACTCGATGTCCCCGAGCCCGTCGATCGGCTGGCCCAGCGGGTTGACCACCCGGCCCATGAACGCGTCGCCGACGGGCACCGAGAGGATCTCGCCCGTGCGGCGGACCGTCTGGCCCTCCTCGATCTTCTCGAAGTCACCGAGGATGACGACACCGATCTCGCGGGTGTCGAGGTTCAGGGCGATGCCCAGCGTGCCGTCCTCGAACTCCAGCAGCTCGTTGGCCATGGCCGACGGGAGCCCCGTGACCCGGGCGATGCCGTCGCCGGCCTGCGAGACCGTGCCGACCTCCTCCTTGCTGGCGGCGTCGGGCTGGTACTCGGACACGAAGCGCTGCAGCGCGTCCCGGATCTCCTCCGGACGGATCGAAAGCTCCGTCATCTCTGCCTACTCTCTCTCGAGCTCTGTGCTGGTGGACTCTGAAGTTGGTGGGTGACCGGTCAGCCGGCCAGCTTGCGTCGTGCTTCGTCGAGGCGCGAGACCACGGTGCCGTCGATGACGTCGTCACCGATCTCGACCCGCATGCCGCCCAGGAGCTCGGGCTCGACCACCACGTTGAGGTGGACGTCCCGGCCGTACTGGCGACTCAGCGCCTGCTCCAGGCGCTGGCGGTCGTCGTCGCTCAGCTCCTGGGCCACCCGGACCCGGGCGACCCGCTCGTCGTGCACCGCCGCCGCGATCTTCTGGTACTCGGCGATGGCGACGCCGAAGGTCCGGTAGGAGCCGGCCAGCGCCTGCTCCGCGAGCGCCACGGTCGCCGGCAGGGTCCTGTCGCCGAGGAGGCCCCGGACCAGCTGCCGCCGGTCGGCCACGGAGCGGACGTGGTCGGAGAGCGCGGCCCGCAGGTCCGGGTTCTCCTCCACCAGTCGCCCCACGCCGAACAGCTCGTCGGAGAGCCGTTCGGCGTCCGCGTCGCCCGCCGACCGCACCAGCGCCACGACCCCGAGGTGCTCGAGGGTGTCGGCGAGGTCACGGGTGGCGGTCCAGCGACGACGAACGGCGTCGACGACGAGGTCGAGCGCGACCGGGTCGAGCTTCCCCTCGAAGATCCCCGTCACCAGGGTGGCCTTGGCCTCCCCGGGGGTGGAGATGTCGGTGACGACCCGGCGCAGGCCGGCCTCGGAGCGGATCACCGAAGCGGCCCCGAACAGGTCGGTGCCGACCGACGCGGCGTCGGCGGACCCGAGGGCCCCCGTCAGCCGGTCGAGCAGCTCGGCCTGCGCCTCCGCGGACGCACCACGCATGGCGGACACCATCAGCGACCCTCGGTGCTCGTCGACTCGGAGGCCTCGAGGTCGGCCAAGAACCGGTCGACCACGCGCGTGGCGCGCTGGTCGTCCTCCAGGCTCTCCCCGACGATACGGCCGGCGAGCGAGGTCGCCAGGGACCCGACCTCGGCCCGCAGCGAGGCGACCGCCTGCTGCCGCTCCGCCTCGATCTGGGTCTTGCCGTGCTCGACGATGCGGGCAGCCTCGGCCTGGGCCTGCTCCCGCATCTCCGAGACGATCGCGGCGCCCTGCTCGCGGGCCTCCTCACGGATCCGCGCCGCCTCGTGACGGGCCTCACCGAGGCGCTGCTCGAGCTCCGCGAGCTTCTCGTCGGCCTCGGCCTGCTTGCGCTCGGCCTGCTTCAGACCACCCTCGATCGCGGTGGTCCGCTCGGCGTAGGTCTTCTCGAAGCTGGGGACGACCCACTTCCTGACAGCGAGGAAGAGCAGGCCGAACACCACCAGCGACAGGACGATCTCGACGGGGTGAGGGATGAGCGGGTTGAGCTCACCGCCACCGGCCGCGCGGAGGATCAGGGTCTGCATGGCAGGTCCTTCTACTGGAGTCTGGTCAGAGGACGAACGCGAGGGCGATACCGATGATGGCGAGCGCCTCGGCGAGGGCGAAGCCCAGGATGGCGATCGACTGCAGGCGGCCCTGGGCCTCCGGCTGGCGGGCCACACCGGAGATGTAGGCGGCGAAGATCAGACCGATGCCGACGCCCGGGCCGATCGCGGCGAGGCCGTACCCGATCATGTTGAGGTTGCCGTCCACGGCGTATTCCTTTCGGTTTGTTTCCACTGGTTGTGCAGGTTACTTGCGGTGTTGCGGTGGTGCGCTCCGGGGGAGCCGACGTCTCAGTGCTCGTCGGCGAGGGCCCCGGAGATGTACATGGCGTTCAGCAGGACGAAGACGTAGGCCTGCAGGAACTGGATCAGCAGCTCCAGGAACGAGATGGCGATGAACATCAGCCAGGCCAGGATGCCGACGGGCTTCACCGCCAGCGACGCCTCGAGCAGGAGGTACTCGCCACCGAGGGCGAACAGGATCAGCAGCAGGTGGCCCGCCAGCATGTTGGCGAAGAGACGGAGGGCCAGCGTGACCGGCCGGACCACGATGTTGGAGAGGAACTCCAGCGGGATCAGCAGCGCGAGGATCGGGCCCTTCACACCGGAGGGCACCGACTGCAGCTTGAAGTAGCCGACGAACCCGTGCTTGTGGATGCCGACGCCGTTGTAGATCAGCCAGCTCAGCAGCGCGAGGCTGTAGACGAAGCCGGATCGCGACATCGTGGGGAACTGGATGCCGGGGATGGACCCGAAGAAGTTGTTGACCAGGATGAAGAAGAACAGCGCGAACAGGTACGGCACGAACCGCATGTAGTCGTGGCTGCCGATGATGTCGCGGCCCAGCGAGTTGCGGACGAAGCCGTAGCCGGCCTCGCCGACGTACTGCAGTCGCCCCGGGACCATGGCCTGCTTGCGGGCCGCCATCCAGAAGAAGACGAAGACCAGGACCGCGGCGAGGACCAGCTGCACCATCGGCTTGGTGACGCCGAGGAAGTGGCTCTCGCCCAGGAACTCGAAGGTCTCCTTGCCACCACCGATGGGTGGCAGGTTGAAGTCACCCGGGCCCGGGGGCGTGAACCCCTCGGCGGCCCTGATGACGAGAGTCCCGATCACGTTCACCGCGTCTCCTGCCTGATCTGCGTCACAACTTGTTGAACCGTGCGTAGGTCATGTAGATCCCCAGACCTGCTCCGAACAGGACGCCGAGCGCCACCAGGAACGAGGTGCCGAGCCAACGATCCGCCAGCCAGCCGAGCAGGCCGTAGAGACCGACACCGGACGCGACGTACCCGAACGCGTGCCACGGGTCGCCCTTGGGTTGCTCGTCCCCTGACGGGCGTGCACCCTGCTGACTCATCGCGTCCCGGACAATAGCAGTCGTCGATCACGGCCGGTCACCCCCCTTAGGCCCCTCCGGGGTCGCCCCAGACGGGCTGCCGGACGGGCTGGCCGACGGGTCGTCGGACGTCAGGTCGTAGGCCGGGATGCGGGTCCCGGTCGCCAGTGCGACCTGGGTCCCGAGCCACACCAGGACCCCACCGATGACCGCGCCGCCGACCCAGGTGCGGTCCAGCGTCGTCTCCAGCAGCCCCGACCGCTCGAGCCCCAGCAGGGCGAGCAGGACGAGCAGCAGCTGGAGCGTGTAGGTGAGCAGCGCGACGAGCATCGAGGCGCTCGGGAGCACGCCGGCCACGGCGTTGACCACGAGGGCTCCCCCGGCGGCCACGAGCACGACGAGGGCGGTGCCGCACACCGCGCCCCAGGCAGCGGGAGCACCGACGGTCAGCCCACCGACGACGGCTGCGAGCAGCCCCAGCACCAACGTGACAGCAGCGCCCCTGAGGAGCACGGCCACCCCGCTCTCGCGGGTGGTGCGCAGGGCCAGCAGCATGGCGTCCGTCCTTGCCGGTCGGGTCGGGCGTCGGTGCTCGTGAAAACTATCACAAAGTCCCCGAGGTGCCGCATCGGGGTCCCCGGCAGCGTTCAGGCGTCCTCGCGCTGCCCCAGGTGCGGGGTGTGCACGACGGGCACGACGAAGGTCAGCGTGATCGTCACGGCCGTCGCGACGGCCAGCGCCGCCCACATCAGGTTGCCGGTGTAGAGGCTGACGATCACGGTGCCGAACGCGATGAGCGCCGCCCACATCCACATGATCACGACGGCCCGCCGCTGGCTGTGGCCGATCTCCAGGAGCCGGTGGTGCAGGTGCCGCTTGTCGGGGGCGAACGGCGAGCGCCCCGCCCAGCCGCGTCGCACCACGGCCAGCACCAGGTCGGCGAACGGGACGACGAGGATCGCGACCGGCAGCAGCAGCGGCAGGAAGAAGGCGAAGGGGTTGACGTTGGACCCGGCGCCACCCCGACCGATCTCGGCACCGCTGAACTGGGTGGTCAGCACCAGCGCCGAGGAGGACAGGACCAGCCCCAGCAGCATCGAGCCGCTGTCACCCATGAACAACCGCGCGGGGTGGAAGTTGTGCGGCAGGAAGCCGGCGCACGCCCCCGCCAGGGACGCCGAGAGGAAGGCTCCCGTCGTCGCGAGGGTCACCCCGTTGAGCGTCGTCAGCTGGTAGCTGAAGAGGAACAGGGCCAGGGCGCCGATCCCGACGACGCCCGCCGCCAGCCCGTCCAGGCCGTCGACGAAGTTGACCGCGTTGACCGTCGCGACGACCAGGACGGCGGTGAGCAGCGCGCCCTGCGCCGGGTCGAGCGAGAACTGCCAGCGGTCCGGCAGCAGGATCCACTGGAACTGGATGCCCGAGTAGACGAGGAAGCCGACGGCGAGGACCTGGCCGCCCAGCTTGCTCAGCGCGTCGAGCTCGAAGAGGTCGTCGAGCACTCCGACAGCGCACACGAGCGCCCCGGCGAGGAGCACCACGCCCGCGTCCTCGAACACGAAGGGCCCGTTGCTGGACAGGAACGGCAGCTCACGACCCACGGCGTACGCCGCCACCAGACCGCCGAGCATGGCCAGCCCACCCAGGTAGGGAATGGGCTCGGCGTGGACGTCCCGGTCGCGGACCTCGGCGATGGCACCGGTCCGCAGCGCGATCTCCCGGGCGATGACGGTCAGCAGGTAGGTGACCGCGGCGGCGACCAGGAAGACCAGGACGTACTCGCGCACCGGCTCACTCCTCCTCGGTGAGCGTCGCTCCGAGCGGTTCCAGGACCTCGTTGAGCCGCTCCAGCGACAGCGCACCACGACGCAGCACGCGTCCCTGGCTGCCGGTGACGTCGACGATCGTCGACGCCTCTCCCCCGGGCGCTGTGCCGGCGTCGACGATGACCGCGACCTCGAGGCCCAGCATCTCCTCGGCCGCCTCGGCGTCCACCGCCGCGGGTTTCCCCGTCTTGTTGGCCGAGCTGACCGCCAGCGGGCCGGTGCGCTCGAGCACGGCCAGCGCCACGTCGTGGTCGGGCATCCGGACCGCGACCGTGCCCCGCGTCTCGCCGAGGTCCCACTGCAGCGAGGGTTGCTGCCGGCACACCAGCGTGAGCGGGCCCGGCCAGAAGGCGTCGATCAACGCGCGTGCGTATCCCGGGAGGTCGGTCGCGAGGGCGTCGACGGTCGTGGCCGCGCTGACCAGCACGGGCGGTGGCATGTCGCGGCCACGGCCCTTCGCGTCGAGCAGGGCGGAGACGGCGTCCACGTCGAAGGCGTCGGCGCCGATGCCGTAGACGGTGTCGGTCGGGATGACCACCAGCTCCCCGTGCTGGACGGCGCGGCTGGCCGCGGCGATCGCGTCCTCACGTTCCTCGTCGGTGCCGGTGGGGAGGCGCTGCGCAGTCACGGGGCTCATCGTGCCAGTCGCGCCGTGAGGAAGCGCGGCCGACCGGCCAGGTCGGCGTGGTCACGGACGTCGACCCACCTTCCGCCGGCCGTGAAGACGCCCGGTGCCGACGAGCCCTGGGCGTCGGCGTGCTCGACGCCGATCCAGCCCCCAGGGCGGAGCAGCCGCGCCGCGCGCCGCTCGACCACGCGGATCGCGTCGAGCCCGTCCTCGCCGGACCACAGCGCCAGGGCAGGGTCGTGGTCGCGGGCCTCGGGTGCGACCGACTCCCATGCCTCCAGCGGGATGTACGGCGGGTTGCACGTGATCACGTCGACGGTGCCGAGCAGGTCCTCGAAAGCGTCCGCCAGGTCGCCCAGCCGCAGGTCGACGCCGGTGCCGGCCAGGTTGCGCTCGGCCCAGGCGTGGGCCGCGGGGTCGAGCTCGACGGCGTGCACCTCGGCGGCCGGCACCTCGTGGCGGACCGCCAGCGCGATCGCCCCGGAGCCGGTGCAGAGGTCGACGACGCGACAGGTGCGGTTGCCGCGTTCGACCTCGTGGGCTCGCTCGACGGCCCAGCCCGCGAGCAGCTCGGTCTCGGGCCGTGGCACGAACACGCCCGGCCCGACGGCCAGCTCGACGTGGCGGAACGCCGCGGTGCCCAGCAGGTGCTGGAGCGGCTCCCGTCGCTCACGCCGCACCAGCAGCTGCTCGAGCCGCTGCTCCTCGTCCGGCGACAGCGGACCCGCCAGCGCGAGCCGGCCACGGTCGACCCCGAGCACGTGGGCGAGCAGCGCGTCGGCGTCGTACGCCGGGGAGGGGACTCCGGCCGCGGCGAGCCGATCCCTCGCGCGGCGCCGCGCGTCGCGCAGGCTCATGACTCCAGCGCGGCCAGCCGGGCCTCGAGGTCGGTGGTCACGCAGGACTCCAGCACCGGTCCGAGATCGCCGTCGAGGACCTGGTCGAGGTTGTAGGCCTTGTAGCCGGTGCGGTGATCGGAGATCCGGTTCTCGGGGAAGTTGTAGGTCCGGATCCGCTCGGAGCGGTCCACGGTGCGCACCTGGCTGCGCCGCGCCTCGCTGGCCTCGGCGTCGGCCTCCTCCTGGGCGATCGCGAGCAACCGGGAGCGGAGGATCCGCATCGCCTGCTCGCGGTTCTGCAGCTGGCTCTTCTCGTTCTGGCAGCTCACCACCACGCCGGTGGGCAGGTGGGTGATCCGCACCGCGGAGTCGGTGGTGTTGACGCTCTGCCCACCGGGCCCGCTGCTGCGGAAGACGTCGATGCGCAGGTCGTTCTCGTCGATGCTGACGTCGACCTGCTCGGCCTCGGGGAGCACGAGGACCCCGGCCGCGCTGGTGTGGACCCTGCCCTGGGACTCGGTGACGGGCACCCGCTGCACCCGGTGGACGCCGCCCTCGAACTTCAGCAGGCCGTACGGCGCCTGGCCCGGCTCGCTCGCTCCGCGGGCCTTCACGGCGACCGTGACGGACTTGTAGCCACCCAGGTCGGACTCGGTGGCGTCGAGCAGCTCCGTCGCCCAGCCGCGCCGCTCGGCGTACCGGGTGTACATGCGCAGCAGGTCTCCGGCGAAGAGCGCTGACTCCTCACCGCCCTCGCCCGACTTCACCTCCAGGATCGCGTCCTTCCCGTCGGCCGGGTCGCGTGGCACCAGCAGCAGGCGGAGCCGCTCGGCCGTCTCCTCCCGCCGCGCCGCGAGGGCGTCGGCCTCGGTCGCGAAGTCGGGCTCGTCGGCCGCCAGCTCCCGGGCCGCCGACGCGTCGTCCCCGAGCTGGCGCCACTCCTCCCACGTCCGCACGATCGCCGAGACCTCGGCGTAGCGCTGGTGGAGCCGCTTGGCGAGGGCCTGGTCGGCGTGCGTGGCGGGGTCGGCGAGCTGTCCCTCGAGCGCGCGACGCTCGGCGACGAGACTCTCGACGGCCTCGAACATCAGCACCCCCTGGTGGCCTCGTGGGCGGTCGGCACATGCAGAGCGCCGGCCACCACGAAGGTGACCGGCGCCGGCGGGGAAGCTACTTCTTGGCAGCCTTGGCGTAGCGGGCCTCGAAGCGGGCGACGCGGCCGCCGGTGTCGAGGATCTTCTGCTTGCCGGTGTAGAACGGGTGGCAGCTCGAGCACACGTCGGCGTGGATGACGCCGTTGGGTGCGGTGCTGCGGGTGGTGAACTGGTTGCCGCAGGTGCAGGTCACCTGGGTCGCGGCGTAGTCCGGGTGGATGTCCTTCTTCATGGTGTCCTCTCTGGGTCGCCGGGTCGCTGTCGCGGGTGCGGCGGCGTGAACCGGAACCGACGACCAAGTGTGCCACCTGTGGGCAACAGGTGCCCAAATCGGGGGCCGTGGGTCAGGGAGTACGGGCGAGGAGCGCGTCGACGCGGGCGGCGAGCTCCCGGGGGCTGAAGGGCTTGGTGATGTAGTCGTCGGCCCCCGAGTCGAAGCCGGTCTCGACGTCGGCCTCCTGGGCGCGTGCCGTCAGGAGGATCACCGGCAGGCCGGCCAGGTCCGCGTCGGCCCGGATCTCCCGGATCGCGTCGAGGCCGGAGACCCCGGGCATCATCACGTCGAGGACGGCGAGGTCGGGCTTTTCGGCCCGGCAGGCCTCGATGGCGGCGGCACCGTCGCCCACGGCCACGATGTCGTGGCCCATGGTGGACAGCTTGAACTCGACGAGCTCGCGGATGTCGACGTCGTCGTCCGCGACGAGGATCCTGGCCACGTTCGTGTCCTTCCGAGGGGCGCCGGGGGGTGTTGCTGGCACGAGAAGCCTAGACCCCCTGACGCCCGAAATCTCGAAGACCCGCACCCTCGCGGGTGCGGGTCCTCGGAGCCGGAGGCGGGAAGTCAGTCGTTCTGACCGGCGCCCGGCGTGGTCTTCTGCACCTGCATGAGGAACTCGATGTTGCTCTGCGACTTCTTGAGCCGCTCGAGCAGCAGCTCGAGGGCCTGCTGACCGTCGAGCCCCGACAGCACGCGGCGCAGCTTCCAGACGATCGCGAGCTCGTCCTTCGACATGAGCAGCTCCTCACGCCGGGTGCCGGACTGGACCGCGTCGATGGCCGGGAAGAGCCGCTTGTCGGCGAAGTCGCGGCGCAGCCGGATCTCCATGTTGCCGGTGCCCTTGAACTCCTCGAAGATCACCTCGTCCATCTTCGAGCCGCTCTCGATCAGCGCGGTCGCCAGGATCGTCAGCGAGCCGCCGTTCTCGATGTTGCGGGCGGCGCCGAAGAACCGCTTGGGCGGGTAGAGCGCCGCGGAGTCGACACCACCGGAGAGGATCCGGCCGCTGGCGGGGGCCGCCAGGTTGTAGGCGCGACCCAGCCGGGTGATGCCGTCGAGCAGCACCACGACGTCGTGGCCGAGCTCGACCAACCGCTTGGCGCGCTCGATGGCGAGCTCGGCCACGGTGGTGTGGTCGCTCGCCGGGCGGTCGAAGGTCGAGGAGATGACCTCACCCTTGACCGAACGCTCGAAGTCGGTGACCTCCTCGGGGCGTTCGTCGACGAGCACGACCATCAGGTGGCACTCGGGGTTGTTGGTCGTGATCGAGTTGGCGATCGACTGCATGATCATCGTCTTGCCGGCCTTGGCCGGGGAGACGATGAGGCCGCGCTGGCCCTTGCCGATCGGCGCGGCGATGTCGATCACGCGCCCGATCAGGTTGGTGGGCTCGGTCTCCAGACGCAGCCGGTCGCTCGGGTAGAGCGGGGTGAGCTTGGAGAACTCGACCCGGTCGCGGGCCGCCTCCGGGTCAGCGCCGTTGACGCTGTCCACGCGGACCATCGGGTTGAACTTCTCCTTGCGCTCACCCTCACGCGGCTGCCGCACCTGGCCGACGATCGCGTCGCCACGGCGCAGGCCGAACTTCCGCACCATCGAGAGCGACAGGTAGACGTCCTCGGACCCGGGCAGGTAGCCGCTGGTGCGCACGAAGGCGTAGTTGTCGAGGACGTCGAGGATGCCGGCCGCCGGCAGCAGCACGTCGTCCTCGAGGATCGTGGTGTCCGGCTCGCTGCGCTGGCTGCCGCCACTGCCGCCGCCGCGGTTGCGGTCGCGACCACGCCGCCGCCGGCTGCGGCTGCTGCGGCCGTCACCGTCGTCGGGTCGGCCACCGCCCTGGTTGCGGTTCTGGTTCTGCTGGTTCTGGTTGCCCGGGTTGCCCTGGGCCTGGTCGCGGTTGCGGTCGCGGTCCTGGCGGTCGCGGTCCTGGCGGTTGCGGCTCTTGTCCTTGCCACCGTCCTTGCCGCCGTCCCGGCCGGTGTCCTTGCCGCCGTCCTTCGCGCCGTCGTTGCCACCGTCGCGGGAGCCGTCGGCCTCGCGGTCGCCCCGGGACTGCTTGCCCTGGTCGTCCCGGCGGTCATCGGCACGATCATCCCTGCGGTCATCCCGGCGCTCGCCCTTGTCGTGCGCGGGCTGGTCCTGGGAGCGCGGCTCGTCCGCGGGCTTGCCACTGTCGGTGGGGCGCTGGTCGTCGCGGCTGTCGCGCTCCTTGGCCGGCGCACCCCCGGACTGCCCACCCGACTGGGCCGCCTTGATCGCGCTGACCAGCTCGGCCTTCTTCATCGAGCCGGCACCGGAGATCCCGAGGCTCCCGGCCAGCGACTTCAGGTCGGCGATCCGCATCGCGTTGAGACCACCACCGCGCTTCTTCGGGGCAGCGTCCTGGGCGGACTGGCCGTCGCCGACGGTGGTGTCGATGGTTTCCGTCACGTGAGGTCCTTCCCACGTATCAGTGCCAGCCGCTCAGATGGGCCGGCTTCTTGGTCGTTGCTTCCCCGACCGGAGTGCGCCGTCGCGAATGCTTCGGCACGACGTCGTCGCGGCGGAGGAAGAAGGTGCACACCCGCTCGGGTGCCGCCTCAGGGCGGCCGTCGTGGGTGTCACGCCGAGATCAACGGCGCTGTGTCAGCGTACCACCCGGCTGCGGACCTGTGTCATCGACGTCACGTTCCCGCGCGTCCGTGGCTCACTCGACCACGGCGCCGCGGTGCTCCGGCGTACGCCGCTCGGCGCGCCACCCGGCCGGCGCCCGCGCCACCAGCTCCTCGACCCCGGCGCCGTCGCAGAACGCCAGCACCGAGGGTCCGGCGCCCGACACCACGGCCGGGATCCCTCGTGCCCGCAGCGCGTCGACCAGCGCCAGTGACTGCGGCATCGCCGGCCGTCGGTAGTCCTGGTGCAGGTAGTCGCGGGTCGCGAGCAGCAGGTGCTCGGGCGCCCCCGAGAGGGCCACCACCAGCAAGGCGGTGCGCCCGGCGTCCGCGGCCGCGTCGGCGTGGGGGACGGCTGCGGGGAGGAGGCCTCGCGCCTGGGCGGTGGAGACCGCGGTCGGCGGGACGAAGACGACCGTGGTGATCCGCGGGTCGACGGCGGTCGGCACGGCGTAGAACTCCCCGTCCTCGCGCCCGCACACCACGAACCCGCCGTACCAGGCCGGGGCGACGTTGTCGGGGTGCCCCTCGAGCCGGGCAGCGAGCCGGAACACCGCATCGTCGTCGAGCAGCAGCGATCCCCCGGCGACGAGGGACCGGGCCAGCGCGATGCCACCCACGATCGCCGCCGACGACGAGCCCAGGCCGCGCGCGTGCGGGATCACGTTCTCGCACCGCAGCGACAACCCTGGCGGTCGGGCGTCCATCTCGGTGAAGGCCGCCCGCATCGCCCGGACCACGAGGTGCTGCTCGTCGCGGGGCACGTCGTCGGCACCCTCGCCCACCACCTCGACCACCAGGCCCCCGGCGGCCACCTCGGCCGTGAGTCGGTCCCGCAGGTCCAGCGCCAGCCCCAACGAGTCGTAGCCCGGCCCCAGGTTGGCGGAGGTCGCCGGGACCGACACCGTCACGGGCCCGTCGACGAAGCTCGCCACGGCGGTCAGGCCAGACCGGCGGCGCGCGCCGCCGCGTCGACGTCGGCGTCCACCACGGTGTCGGCCAGGGCGCCGAAGCCCTCCAGGGCCGTCGCGGTGTCCTTGAGCCCGTGCCCCGTCACGGTCACGACGACCGTGAGGTCGGCCAGACCGGTCACGGCGGCGTCGCCGTGCTCGAGGTCCTGCAGCAGGCCGGCCACACCGGCCGCCGAGGCGGGCTCGACGAAGACCCCGTCGCGGGCAGCCAGCAGCCGTTGCGCGTCGAGGATCCGCTCGTCGCTGACGGCCGCGAACCGCCCGCCCGACTCGTCCCGGGCGCGGACGGCCAGCGACCACGAGGCCGGGTTGCCGATCCGGATGGCCGTGGCCCTGGTCTCGGGGTCGCGCACCGGCTCCCCGTGCACGAGGGGTGCCGCTCCCTCCGCCTGGTAGCCGAGCATCACGGGCGACCGCGAGGTCCGGCCGGCCTTGTGGTGCTCGGTGTAGCCCAGCCAGTAGGCCGAGATGTTGCCGGCGTTGCCCACGGGCAGCACGTGCACGTCAGGGGCATCGCCCAGGAAGTCGGTGATCTCGAACGCCGCGGTCTTCTGTCCCTCCAGCCGCGCCGGGTTGACCGAGTTGACCAGGGCGACCGGGTAGCTGTCGGCCAGACCGCGTGCCATCTGCAGGCAGTCGTCGAAGTTGCCCCGCACCATGATGATCTGGGCGCCGTGCACGATCGCCTGCGCCATCTTGCCGGCGGCGATCTTGCCCTCGGGGACCAGCACCAGCGGCTTGAGCCCGGCCCGGGCGGCATAGGCCGCCATGGACGCAGACGTGTTGCCCGTCGACGCGCAGACGACCGCCTCGGCACCCTCGTGGCGCGCCAGCGAGATGGCCGCGGTCATGCCGCGGTCCTTGAAGGAGCCGGTCGGGTTGTCACCCTCGACCTTGAGGTGGACCCGGGCGCCGGTGAGGCCGGACAGCCAGGCCGACGGGACCAGCGGCGTCCCGCCCTCGCGCAGCGTCACCGCCTCGATGTCGGCGGGGAGGTCCAGCAGCTCGCGGTACTCCTCGATCACCCCCCGCCACTGGGTGGTGGTGCCGGTGCTCACTCGGCCTCGCCCTCCACGCGCATCACGGAGGTGACCTCGCGGACGATGTCCATGGTGCGCAGCTGCTCGACCGTGGCGGCGAGCTGGGCGTCGCTCGCCGTGTGCGAGACGACCACGAGCTGCGCGTCCTCGTCGCGACCCTCCTGCTTCACGGTCTGGATGGACACGTCGTGGTCGGCGAAGGCGTTGGCCACGGCGGCGAGGACGCCGGCACGGTCGTCGACGTCGATCGCCACGTGGTAGCGGGTGACGGTCTCCCCCATCGGCAGCACCCGTCGGTCGGCGTACGCCGACTCGCCGGCGCCCCGCGTGCCCGCCAGCCGGTTGCGCGCCACGGTGACCAGGTCGCCCAGCACGGCCGACGCGGTCGGCGAACCCCCGGCCCCGGGCCCGTAGAACATCAGCTCACCGGCCGCCTCGGACTCGACGAACACTGCGTTGAAGGCCTCCCGGACCGAGGCCAGCGGGTGGCTCCGCGGGATCATCGCGGGGTGGACCCGGACGGCCACCGCCTCTCCCCCGTCGTCGTCGGGCCGGAGCTCGGCGATGGCCAGCAGCTTGACCACGGACCCCATCTCCGCCGCCGACTGAACGTCGGCCGCGGTCACCTCGGAGATCCCCTCCCGGTGCACCTCGTCCACCGTCACCCGGGAGTGGAAGGCCAGGCTGGCCAGGATCGCTGCCTTCGCGGCGGCGTCGAACCCCTCGACGTCGGCCGTCGGGTCGGCCTCGGCGTACCCGAGCTCCTGGGCCTCCTCGAGCGCCTCGGCGAAACCGGCGCCGGAGCTGTCCATCCGGTCGAGGATGAAGTTGGTGGTCCCGTTGACGATGCCGAGGACGCGGGTGACGCGGTCCCCGGCGAGCGACTCGCGCAGCGGCCGGAGGATCGGGATGGCACCGGCCACCGCCGCCTCGTAGAACAGGTCGCGGTCGGCCTTCTCGGCCGCCTCGTAGAGCGTCGGTCCGTCGGCGGCGAGCAGCGCCTTGTTGGCCGTCACGACCGAGGCACCGTGGTCGAGTGCTGCCAGGATCAGGCCCCGCGCCGGTTCGATGCCACCGATCACCTCCACGACGAGGTCGGCCCGCGAGACCAGCTCCTCCGCGTCGGTCGTGAGGAGCCCCGTGGGCACCTCGACCTCGCGCGCCGCGTCGAGCCGCCGTACGGCGACGCCGACCAGCTCCAGCGGGGCACCGATCCGCGCGGCCAGGTCACCGGACTGCTCGTGGAGCAGCCGGACCACCTGCGAGCCCACCGACCCGCAGCCCAGCACCGCGACCTTCAGCGGCTTGTCACTCACGCGTGCGCCCCCATGTCGGTTGCCAACAGATCGTCCTCGGTCTCCCGGCGCACCAGGACACGTACCTCACCCTCTCGCACCGCGACGACCGGCGGCCGCAGCAGGTGGTTGTAGTTCGAGGCCATCGACCAGCAGTAGGCGCCGGTCCCGGGGACCGCCAGCAGGTCACCGGGAGCAAGGTCGCCGGGCAGGAACTCGTCCTTCACCACGATGTCGCCGGCCTCGCAGTGCTTCCCCACCACCCGGGACAGGACCGGGGGTGCGTCGGAGTGCCGTGAGGCCAGCGTGCAGGAGTAGTCGGCGTCGTAGAGCGCCGTCCGGATGTTGTCGCTCATGCCGCCGTCGACCGAGACGTAGGTACGCCGGGCGCCGCCGTCGAGCTCCACCTCCTTGACGGTGCCGACCGTGTAGACGGTGCACATCGACGGGCCCACGATCGCGCGCCCCGGCTCGATCGAGAGCCGCGGTCGCTCGACGCCGAGGGCGCGGCACTCGTGGTCGACGATCTTGGCCATCTCGGTGGCCAGCTGAGCAGGGTCAGCCGGGTCGTCCTGCGTCGTGTAGGCGATGCCGAAGCCGCCGCCGAGGTCGAGCTCGGGCATGGCGGTGCCGACCTCCTCGGCGACCTGGGCGTGGAGCGCGAGCACCCGCCGCGCTGCCACCTCGAACCCGGAGGAGTCGAAGATCTGGCTGCCGATGTGGGAGTGGAGACCACGCAGGTCCAGCCCCGGGGCGGCGCTGATGCGCCGTACTGCCTCGAGCGCGTCGCCGCCGGTGATCGAGAAGCCGAACTTCTGGTCCTCGTGGGCGGTGGCGATGTACTCGTGGGTGTGAGCCTCGACCCCGGCCGTCACGCGGACCATGACTGCGACGGGCTCCCCCGCGCGCCCCTCGGTGATCTGCACCAGCCGGTCTACCTCGTGGAACGAGTCGACGATGATCCGTCCGACGCCGGCGGCGACCGCGCGACGGAGCTCGGCGTAGGACTTGTTGTTGCCGTGGAACCCGATCCGGGCCGGGTCGACCCCGGCGCGGAGTGCCACGCTGAGCTCGCCGTCGGTGCACACGTCGAGGAACAGGCCCTCCTCCTGCACCCAGCCGGCCAGCGTGGTGCAGAGGAAGGCCTTGCCGGCGTAGTAGACGTCGAAGTCGGCGAAGGCGTCGCGAAAGGTGCGGGCCCGCGTGCGGAAGTCGTCCTCGTCGAGGAGGTACGCCGGGGTGTTGACCTCCGCGACGACGTCGGGCACCGCCGCGCCGCCGACGTGGAGCACGCCGTCGACCTTCTCGGCCGTGAGCGGCCACAGCAGCGGTACGAGGTGGTTGGGGTCGCCGGGCTGCCGCAGCCACGGCGGAGCCTTGAGCGCGCCGTCCGCGTGCGCCCAGCCCGACGGGTGCGAGGTGGGCACGACTACATCCGCTCGGGCGCGGTCACGCCCAGCAGGTCGAGCCCGTTGGCGATGACGGTGCGGCTCGCGACGACCAGCACCAGGCGGGCCTCGTTGACCGGGCGGACCGGCTCGTCCCCGACCGGCAGCATTCGGCACTCCCGGGTGTCGTACCACTTGTTGAAGACCGAGACCGTGTCCTCGAGGTAGCGGGCGACGCGGTGGGGCTCGCGCAGCTCCGCGGCGGCCGCCACGACCCTGGGGAAGTCGGCCAGGGCCCGCAGCAGCTCGCGGTCGCGCTCGTGGGTCAGCAGCGAGGGGTCGAACTCCTCGACCGACGGGAGCGACATGCCCAGGTCGGCCGCGTTGGCCATCATCCGGCAGGTGCGGGCATGGCCGTACTGCACGTAGTAGACGGGGTTGTCGTTGGACGCCTTGGTGATCTCGGCGACGTCGAGCACCAGCGGGGAGTCCGACGGGTAGCGGGCCAGGGAGTAGCGCAGCGCGTCGACGCCGATCTCGTCCATCAGCTCCTCGAGCGTGACGATCTCCCCCGCACGCTTCGAGAGCCGGATCTCCTCACCGTCTCGGAGGATCTTGACGAGCTGTCCGATGAGCACCTCGATGTTGCGCTCGGGGTCGTCGCCCGCGCAGGCCGCCATGGCCTTGAGCCGGCCGACGTAGCCGTGGTGGTCGGCGCCGAGCAGGTAGAGGCAGCGGTCGAAGCCGCGCTCCCGCTTGTTGACGTAGTAGGCCGTGTCGCTGGCGAAGTAGGTCAGGTCGCCGTTGGACCGGATCAGCACCCGGTCCTTGTCGTCGCCGAAGTCGGTGGTGCGCATCCACAGGGCGCCGTCGGCATCGAACAGGTGGCCCTGCCCACGCAGCTTCTCCAGTGCCGCGGCGACGTCACCCTCGTGCAGGGTGCGCTCGGAGAACCACACGTCGAAGACCGTGTGGAAGCGCTCGAGGTGCTCGCGCTGCTCGCGCAGCTGTAGCTCGTACGCCGCCTCCTGGATGGCGGCGGTGCGCTCTGCCCCGGCCGGTTGCTCGCGCAGCTCCGGGTGTGCGGCCAGGACGGCCGCCGCGAGGTCGGTGACGTAGGCGCCCTGGTAGCCGTCCGCGGGCACCTCCTGGTCGAAGGCGCGCGCCTCGACCGAAGCGCCGAGCAGGTCCATCTGGTTGCCGCGGTCGTTGATGTAGAACTCGCGGGTGACGGACGCGCCGGCTGCCTCCAGCACCCGCGCGATGCTGTCGCCGACCACCGCCCACCGGGTGTGGCCCAGGTGGAGCGGCCCCGTGGGGTTGGCCGAGATGAACTCGACGTTGACCCGTTCCCCCGCCTGGCTGTCGTTGTGCCCGTAGCTCGCGCCGGCCGCGACGATGTCGGCGGCGATCCTGCCCTGCGCCTCGGCGGCCACGGTGACGTTGAGGAACCCCGGGCCGGCGACCTCGACCGCGGCGATCCCGTCGGCCTGCTCAAGCTCGCCCGCCAGGAGCTGGGCGAGGTCGCGGGGCGGCATGCCCGCCTGCTTGGCCAGCTTCATCGCCGCGTTGGTGGCGTAGTCGCCGTGGCCCTTCTGCCGGGGTCGTTCGACCGTCACCTCGGGGGGCACGCCGTCGGCCAGGACGAGCGCGCCGCGGTCGACGAGGGACGCGAGGGCGTCGACGACGGTGGCGGAGAGCTGGGCGGGATTCACCGGGCCAGCCTATCGACGCCCACCGGTTTCGTTGTCGCCGTATCAGCCGGGTAGTGTTCGGCACCGCAGCGCCGGCCGTCGGCCTGCGACCAGCCTCCGTAGCTCAGGGGATAGAGCACTGGTTTCCGGTACCAGGTGCCGCAGGTTCGAATCCTGCCGGAGGCGCCCGACGATCGCCTATCTTTCTCCTTTCCCGGGTCTGTCAAACCGTGGCAAGCGTCACAGTCACAGACCATGTCGTCGCGCCACCACGCCTCGTTAGGGTCCGCAAACCACGACGACGGGGTCCGGGCTCGTAAGGGTGTCGTTCCCCCCTGGGTGCAAGGACGAACGATGACCACCTCCCGAGTGACTGCCGCCCTGTGCGCAACCGCCCTCGCGGCCACGCTCACCGCCTCCGTGACCACCACGACCGCCAGCGGCGCGGCCCCCTCACAGCGTGGCAAGCCGGTCACCGACTACGGGTTCGCCGGCCGCGCCTACGGATCGGTCGCCAAGGCCTCCCCCCTCGCCGTGGGCTCGGCCCCGACGGCCCCGACGTACCTCGCCTGCACCCGCCGGGCCGGCATCGACCGGGACAACTTCGTGGCCGCGTCCGGCGGCGGGTCCGGCTCGGCCCTCGAGGTCACCCGGGCGGACAACTCGACCGAGTCCTTCCGCACCGGCACCCGGGTGGGAACCCGCTCGATCAGCCGGGTCGCCAGCGCGACCCTCGGTAGCCCCGGCGGTCCCACCCTCACCATCGAAGGCATCCGGACGGTCGGCACCGCCTACGCACGTCGCGCCGACGGGAAGCTGGCAGCCACGACCGAGGCGACCGCCAACCGCATCGAGAGCAACACCGGCACTCCGCTCGACGCGGTCCTCAACGAGGCCGACGCGGGGCTCGACACGCTCCTCGAGGCGATCACGGACGCGGGCGGGACCCTGATCGTCCCCGGCCTCGGTGAGCTCCAGTCCGGCGAGGACGTCACCCGGGTGGACCGCTCCGCCGCGGTCGCGCGGGTGGCGGCGATCAAGGCGAAGCTCTACGGCGAGGACGGCCTGCCCGGCGGTGGGGACGACGTCAAGGCGATCCTGGGCAGGAGCCGGGCGGCCGTCTACGCCGACGTCACGGGAGGCGTCTTTCGCGGCCGGAGCATCCCCCTCGAGGCGCAGGTCGCCGGCGGGCTGCTCGACGTCGGCCGTGTGGTGGACAAGCCGATGCCGTGCCCCGGCACGAACGGCAAGGTCCGACAGCTGTCCAGTGGCAGCCCCGACCTCGGTAACGCCGACCTGATCGAGGTGGCGGCGCTGCGCGGGCGGGCCTTCGGCGTGCAGGAGAACGGATCGGCCCGGGGCTGGACCGACGCCACCGTGAGCTCGGTCGACATCGGCAACGGCCGGGTGCGCCTCTCCGGGATCGTCGGCCGCGTCAACGTCCGGACCGACCGGTCCGGCGCCGTCGTCGGCAACACCATCGAGGGCAGCAGCATCGGGCGGCTCGTCATCGACGGGGAGAAGCAGGACGCTCCTCGTCCCGGCGACGTGGTCGAGGTCCCCGACCTCGCCACGCTGGAGTTCTTCCTCCGCGACCGAGGAGCCCGCGGCTCCGACGTGATCGCCGTCCGGATCACGCTCCGGCCGGGCACCCCCGAGGAATCGGTGATCGACCTGGGTCACGCCCGGGCCTACATCACCCGCAGCTGAGCCGACTCAGCAGCGGCCCAGGCTCCCGTCGTTGCGGGCGGCGTTCCCGTAGCGACGCGCCTGGGTGAGGTTGGGCCGGATGATGCTGGCCCCACCGACGTTCCCGAAGGACCCGCCCACGACGCACGTGCGGATCCGGCGCGGGTCGACCTGCGCCACCACGTGGGCCAGCCGGAACAGCTCGGCGGGGCCGAGGTTGGTGTCCATGTTGCGCATCACCGAGACCACACCTCGCTCGACGAAGCCGGGTTGACCCGCCCGTGTCGCGATGCGCGACTGGATGCCCCGCAGCACCCGCTGCTGGTTGGCCGACCGGTCGAAGTCGCCGCCTGCCAGGCTCTTGCGGATCCGGGCGAAGGCCATGGCGCCGTACCCGTCGACCTTGATGTGGCCACGTCGGAAGCCGCGCGGCTTGAGGTCGGGGTCGCCGAAGGCACGGGGGTTGTCGACGTAGATGCCGCCGATCGCGTCGACCATGTTCTCGAAGAACGGGAAGCGCGTGACCATCACGTAGTCCGGCTGCACACCCACCATGGCCCCGACGGTCCGGCCCATCAGCGCGGGACCACCGAAGGTGAGGGCCGCGTTGACGCGGTTGTAGCCGTGGCCCGGGATCGGCACCCACGAGTCGCGGGGGATGCCGATGGCGGAGGCTGCGCCGGTGCGCGGGTTCAGGGCGATCATCTGGATGGCGTCACCGCGGGTCCGGGTCATCAGCTGTCCGGGGCGCGCGTCCGACCCGATCCCCAGGATCCAGATCACGCCCCTCCCGCCGTCGACGCCGCGGGCGTGCGGGACCTTGACGAGGCTGACCTCGGCGGGCCGGACGGCGGAGTCGGGCACCGTCACGCCCACGAGGGCCAGCACCAGCACCAGCAACCCGGTGCGCAGGAACGTCGGCAGCCTGCGGGTCATGCCCGACCTCCCCGGGAGCGGTTCTTCGTCGTCGATCTGCCCTGCTTCTCCTTCTGCTTCTGGTCCTGCTTCTGCTGCTGCTTCTGGGCGGGCTTGCCACCCTGCTGGCCCCGCGCGATGTCGTAGGCGAACACCCGCCACCCCGGCTGTTGCCGCGTCATCATCAGGCGGCCCGCGACGCGGTAGTCGCGCTCGACCTTGCCGGTCGTGCGGAACCGCAGGTCGACGTGGGCGGTGGCGGTGACGGCGCGCAGGCGCACGGCGAGCAGGTCGACCTCCACGCTGATCGCGGTGGGCGTGACCGCGTCGACGCGGCGCCCGACCAGCTTGTTGGTCATCCGGCCGAGGTCACGTCGCGCGGCCGCCCGGGCGCCAGGAGTGAAGACGGCGAAGGAGCTGCCGAAGCCGGACCGCGGGTAGCGGCCGCCGAGGAAGGCGTCGTCCATCCAGCGCACCGCCACCCGGGAGACCGCGCGCTCGACGCGCACGCGGTCCTTGCGCGGCAGCCGACCCAGCACCCGGCCGGTCGTGGTGACCGGCTCGACCGCGAGGGTCGGCGCCTCCTCCGGCTCCTGCAGCGAAGGTGACGGGTCGGCGTCCGGGCGAGGCTCCTCGTCGTCCCCGCTGCACGAGGTCGCCACCAGGGGCAGGAGGAGGGCCAGCGCGACGACCGGCACGGCGGTTCGGAGCCGCCTTCGCCGGGTCCGCTTCACAGTCATCGGACTCCCTGTCTGTCGTGTCGCGCGGCCCCGACCCCGATCCCGGACGGTGGCTGCGCATTTGCATGGCTGTGGGACTAGCCTTTGGTGGAGCACCCAACCGCGCGCGATCCCGGAAGAGGCGAAAAGCACCCGTGCCGCAGTCCGAAGGTTCCCAGTCCACCGACACCACCGCCGACTTCGGTGCCAACGAGTGGCTCGTCGAGGAGATGTTCGAGCAGTACCAGCGCGATCCGAACAGCGTCGGGCCGGAGTGGGTGCGCTTCTTCCAGAACAACGGTACGACGGGCGGCGGGTCGTCCGCGCAGGCCCCCTCCGGCGAGGCGAAGCAGCAGGCTGCGTCGACGAGTGAGTCGAGCCAGCCGACGAGCCAGCCGGCCCCGGAGAAGCCCCGAGGGAAGACCGAGCAGAAGCCCCAGCAGAAGGCCGAGCAGAAGGCCGAGCAGAAGCAGCAGGACTCGGGGCAGGAGGACTCGGGCTCCGGCCGGGCCGTCGCCCGCCCCCGGCCCGACGCGGCGGCCGCCGAGCCCGCCAAGGGAACCAGCAGCCCGGTCGCCAAGGACCCCTCACCCCCGTCGCGCTCGGAGGCCAAGGACGAGCCGACCCGCACCGTGCTCCGCGGGGCGCCGGCGCGCACCGCGCAGAACATGGATGCCTCGCTCAGCGTGCCCACCGCGACCTCGGTGCGGTCGGTGCCGGTGAAGCTGCTCTGGGACAACCGGACGGTCATCAACAACCACCTCGCCCGAGCCCGCGGCGGCAAGGTGTCCTTCACCCACATCATCGGCTACGCGCTGGTCAAGGCGCTCAAGGCGATGCCGGAGATGAACGTCGGCTTCGACGTCGTCGACGGCAAGCCCACGCTGGTGACCCCGGCCCACATCAACCTCGGCCTGGCGATCGACATGCAGAAGAAGGACGGCACCCGCCAGCTGCTGGTGCCCTCGATCAAGGCCGCCGAGACCATGGACTTCGCCGGGTTCTGGACGGCCTACGAGGACATGGTCCGCAAGGCCCGTGACGGCAAGCTCGGCATCGAGGACTTCCAGGGCACGACGATCTCCCTCACCAACCCCGGGGGCATCGGGACCGTCCACTCGGTGCCGCGGCTGATGAAGGGGCAGGGCGCCATCATCGGCGTCGGCGCGATGGAGTACCCGCCGGAGTGGCAGGGCGCGTCGGAGGAGGCGATCGCGCGCAACGCGATCGGCAAGATGATGACCCTGACGTCGACCTACGACCACCGGGTGATCCAGGGCGCCCAGTCCGGCGAGTTCCTGAAGCGGGTGCACAGCCTGCTGCTCGGCGAGGACGACTTCTACGACGAGATCTTCCGGTCGCTCCGCATCCCCTACGAGCCGATCCGCTGGGCGCAGGACATCGCGACCTCCCACGACGACGAGATCAGCAAGCAGGCACGCATCCTCGAGCTGATCCACGCCTACCGGGTCCGCGGCCACATGATGGCCGACACCGACCCGCTGGAGTACCGCCAGCGCAGCCACCCCGACCTGGAGGTCGAGTCGCACGGGTTGACCCTCTGGGACCTCGATCGCGAGTTCGCCACCGGGTCGTTCGGGGGCGAGGGACGGCGCTTCATGAAGCTGCGGACGATCCTCGGGATCCTCCGCGACTCCTACTGCCGGACCACCGGCATCGAGTACATGCACATCATGGATCCTGAGCAGCGGCGCTGGATCCAGCAGCGCGTCGAGCAGCCGCACGTGAAGCCGCCCCGCGAGGAGCAGCTGCGGATCCTGCTGAAGCTCAACCAGGCCGAGGCGTTCGAGACCTTCCTCCAGACGAAGTTCGTCGGCCAGAAGCGCTTCTCCCTCGAGGGCAGCGAGACCACCGTCCCGCTGATCGACGAGATCTGCGAGGCCGCTGCCGAGGCCGAGCTCGACGAGGTCACGATCGGGATGGCCCACCGCGGCCGGCTCAACGTGCTGGCCAACATCGTCGGCAAGTCCTACTCGCAGATCTTCCGCGAGTTCGAGGGCAACATCGACCCCCGCACCGTCCAGGGCAGCGGCGACGTCAAGTACCACCTCGGAGCCGAGGGTGAGTTCATCGCCGGCAGCGGCGACCGGATCAAGGTGTCCGTGGCCGCGAACCCGTCCCACCTCGAGGCGGTCAACCCGGTGCTGGAGGGCATCGCGCGGGCCAAGCAGGACGTGCTCGACCGCCACACCGAGTACCCCGTCCTGCCGCTGCTGATCCACGGCGACGCCGCCTTCGCCGGCCAGGGCGTCGTGGCGGAGACGCTGAACCTCTCGCAGCTGCGTGGCTACCGCACCGGCGGCACCGTCCACGTGGTCGTCAACAACCAGGTCGGGTTCACCACCTCCCCCGGTTCCTCGCGTTCCTCGCTCTACTGCACCGACGTGGCGCGGATGGTCCAGGCCCCGATCTTCCACGTCAACGGCGACGATCCCGAGGCCTGCATCCGGGTGGCCCGGCTGGCCTTCGACTACCGCCAGCGCTTCAACAAGGACGTCGTCATCGACCTGGTCTGCTACCGGCGCCGCGGTCACAACGAGGGCGACGACCCCTCCTACACCCAGCCCCTGATGTACGACCTGATCGAGCAGAAGCGGTCGGTGCGCAAGCTCTACACCGAGTCCCTCATCGGCCGTGGCGACATCACGATCGAGGAGGCCGAGCAGGTCCTCCAGGACTACCAGCAGCAGCTGGAGCGGGTCTTCACCGAGGTGCGCGAGGCCTCCAGCCAGCCCGACGACTGGACGACCGTGCCCGACTACCCCGAGAAGCCGGCGGGTGCGACCGCGACCTCGGTGTCGAGCGACGTCCTGAAGCGGATCTCCGACGCCTACGTGACCCCGCCGGAGGGCTTCACGGTCCACCCGAAGGTGATGCCGCAGCTGCAGCGCCGCGCCGCCGCCATCACCGACGGTCCGATCGACTGGGGAACGGCCGAGGTGATCGCCTTCGGCTCCCTGCTGATGGACGGCCGGCCGGTCCGGCTCGCCGGGCAGGACTCCCGCCGCGGCACGTTCGTCTCCCGGTTCGCGACGATCATCGACCGCACCAACGCCGACGAGTGGACGCCGCTGAGCTCGCTGACCGAGGACCAGGCGAAGTTCTACTGCTACGACTCGCTGCTGTCGGAGTACGCCGCCCTCGGCTTCGAGTACGGCTACTCGGTGGCCCGCCCCGACGCGCTCGTGCTGTGGGAGGCCCAGTTCGGCGACTTCGTCAACGGCGCGCAGACGGTCATCGACGAGTTCATCACCTCCGGGGAGACCAAGTGGCGCCAGCAGTCCGGCGTCGTCCTGCTGCTCCCGCACGGCTACGAGGGCCAGGGCCCGGACCACTCCTCCGCGCGGATCGAGCGGTTCCTCACGATGGCCGCCGAGGACGCCTTCGTCGTGGCGCAGCCCTCCACGCCGGCGTCGTACTTCCACCTGCTGCGGCAGCACTCGCTCGGCGAGGACCACCGCCCGCTGATCGTCTTCACGCCGAAGTCGATGCTCAAGCGCAAGGAGGCGGCCTCGCAGCCGTCCGACTTCACCGACGGCGAGTTCCGGCCGCTGGTCACCGACCCGGAGGCGGACCCCGAGAAGGTCGACACCCTGCTGCTGTGCTCCGGTCGGGTCACGTGGGACCTGGTGGTGGAGCGCGCCAAGCGGGAGGACGGCGAGCGGTTCGCCATCGCCCGCGTCGAGCAGCTCTACCCGCGGCCGACCGAGGAGATCCACGACTACCTCGACTCGCTGCCCAACCTCAAGACGGTCCGGTGGGTGCAGGACGAGCCGCGCAACATGGGCCCCTGGCCGCACTTCGCGCTCAACGTCTGGCCGGCCCTGGGCCGTCACGTCGAGCCGGTGACGCGGCAGGCCTCGTCCTCGCCCTCGGTCGGCACGGTGAAGCGCCACGTCGAGGAGCAGAAGGCGCTGCTCGACCGGGCGTTCGCGAGCGCGACCGAGCGCATCGGCGACGACTACTGAGCGCCCGTGTACTTCACCGACCGCGGGATCGAGGAGCTCGAGAAGCGTCGGGGTGACGAGGAGGTCACCCTGGCGTGGGTCGCGGAGCGGCTTGCCGAGTTCACCGACCTCAACCCCGACTTCGAGACCGCCGTCGAGCGGTTCGCCACCTGGCTGGCGCGGCTCGACGACCCCGAGGACTGAACTCGAGACGGCGAGCTAGCCGTTGCCGATCGACAACACGTTGCCGTCGGGGTCCTTGACCCAGGCCCCGACGAAGTCACCGATCCGCGCCACGCCCTTCTCGTCGGTCGCGATCGGGCCGTCGTCGTAGTGCTCCGGGGTCACCCCACGCGCGAGCAGGTCGCCGATCGTGCCCTCGACGTCGTCGACCTGCCAGCCCGCGACCGTGGCCCCGGTGCCGTGGGCCGCCGGTGACGGGAAGACGTGGACGCTGCTGCCGCCGCCGCACGCGTAGGTGCGGCCACCGTCGACCTCCTCCCCTCCGGAAGGGGTCAGCCCGAGCTTCCCCTCGTAGAACTCGACCGCCCGGTCCATGTCGGAAACGGCGATCGCGGCCGAGACCTTGCCATCACTGAGGCCCATGACTCCCCCTGGGGTGCACGCGGCGCCCCGGCGGCGCCGGTCGACTTCCTGACTCTACGCCCGTGCGCGCGAGGCGGCACGTGGCCCGGCGGGCAGGAACGTGAGCCACGTAACGGACGGGCCCGCATCTCGTTGGAGTGCGAGACCCACTCTGGAAGGCTTCATCATGCTGCGCACGATCACCCGACGCCTGACGGCGTCCGTCGCTGTCCTGGCCACGGCCGCTGCCATGGCGGTACCCGCAACCACGGGGGCCAGCGCCCAGCCCCCGTCCGCACCTGCGTCCTCGGTGCCGACGGACGGCGACGGGCTGGGCAAGGTCATCGTGGCCTTCGACGGCGGCGGCATCCCGACCGGCACCCTGGCGGCGCTGCAGGCGCTGGGCGTGGAGCGCGCGATTCCGCTGCGCACGATCGGCGCGATCGCCGTGACGGCGCCCCTCAGGGTGATCGACCGGCTCGACACCGTCCCCGGTGTGGCCGCGGTGGAGCCGCAGCGCCGGTTGGACACCCAGCTCTACGAGTCCAAGAAGCAGATCAAGGCCGTCGGCGTCGACAAGCCGCAGCGGTACACCACCCGAGCAGGGAAGAAGCGTGTCCGCGGGACGCGACCGGGGGTCACCGGCAAGGGCGTGACCGTGGCCGTCCTGGACTCCGGCATCTTCGCGGGGCACCCCGACTTCGGTGACCGTGTGGTCAAGGGACTCAACTTCTCCTACTCCGAGGTGAACCAGCAGGCGGGGTTCTCGACCGAGCAGTGGGACACCTACGCGGAGTCGACCGGCCCCGTGGCGCTCCAGGACGAGATCGGCCACGGGACCCACGTCGCGGGCACGATCGGCGGCGACGGCAGCCTCTCCGCGTCGCAGGGCGGTCCGGACCTCGCCGGTGTCGCCCCGGGCGTCGAGCTGATCTCCATGCGGGTGGCGACGCCCGGCTTCGGCATCGTCGACGACATCGACTGGGAGGAGGCCGCGCTGGCCGCCTTCGACTGGACGATCCGGCACCGCAAGGAGTACGGCATTGACATCACCCAGAACTCCTGGGGTCTGCTCCCGACCGAGCCCAACTGCTTCGGTCTAGACTGCGGCGAGCCGACCGACTTCGACGCGATGTCGGAGATGATCGCCTCCGTCGTGGACAGCGGGGTGCACGTGGTGTTCTCGGCCGGCAACAACGGCCCGGAGCCGGGCACCATCGGCGGCTACCACGACCCCCGGAACGGCGCCATCCTCGTCGGGGCCGCCTGCAAGACCAAGGACTCCTCGCGGTGCGACGAGGGCCAGGAGATGACCGACTTCTCCAGCCGTGGCGCCCAGGACGGCTCGGGTCCGCAGGTCGACGTCGTGGCCCCCGGCGACACCATCATGGCTGCGCTGTCCCCGTCCGTGCTCGCGCCGCTGACGGAGTGCCCGGAGATCCAGACGCCCGGCTACTTCTGCATCTCCGGCACGTCGATGTCGTCGCCGCACGTCGCCGGTGTCGTGGCGCTCATGCTGGAGGCCAACCCGCGGGCGACGCCGCGGCAGGTGAAGAGCTGCCTGCGCGCGACGGCGGTCGACATGATGGACCGCGGGTTCGACATCCACTCAGGCATGGGCATGGTGCACACCAAGAAGGCGCTCCGCTGCATCCACGCGCTCACCTTGCTCAAGAAGCGCTGATCACCGCCCGCGGCGCAGGAGGAGCGGCACCGTAGGCCGACCGGTGCCGCTCCCCTACGGTGACAGCATGACCCGGTTGACCACGTGGACCCATGACGGGCTGACCTTCGCCGTGCGTGACGAGGGGCCCGAGGACGGCCCGCCCGTCCTGCTGCTGCACGGCTTCCCGCAGCGCGCCACCAGCTGGGACGCTGTCACACCGCTCCTCCACCAGCAGGGCTTCCGCACCCTCGCGCCCGACCAGCGCGGCTACTCGCCCGGGGCGCGCCCCCGCCGGCGACGTGACTATGCCGCCGAGCACCTGGTCGCCGACGCGGCCGCCCTCGCCGAGGTGGTCGGTACGCCGGTCCACCTGGTCGGCCACGACTGGGGCTCGCTCGTCGCCTGGCTGCTGGCCGGCCACCGTCCCGACCTCGTCAGGTCGCTGGTCGCCGTCTCGGTCCCCCACCCGGGCGCCTTCGTCGAGTCCTTCCGTCGCAGCGACCAGCTGCGGCGGAGCTGGTACATGGCCTTCTTCCAGCTGCCATGGGTGCCCGAGAAGGTGCTCGCCTCTCCGCGGGGGGAGGGTGCGTTCCGCGCCGGCGGGATGACCCGCGAGATGGTGGCGCGCTACCGCGCCGAGGTCGTGCAGGACGGAGCCCTCCGCGGCGGGCTGCTGTGGTACCGCGGGATGCCGTTCACCCGTCGCCGCACGCTCCGTCGCCCGGTGCGTGTGCCCACCACCATGGTCTGGAGCGACCACGACGTGGCGCTGGCCCGGACGGGCGCGGAGCTCACCGAGCGCTGGGTCGACGCGCCCTACCGGCTGGAGGTGCTGCCGGGCGTCTCGCACTGGATCCCCGAGGAGGCTCCCGAGACGCTTGCTGCGCTGATCGCGGAGCGGGCGCGGAGCGCCTCGGAGGGCTGAGGTCTGCAAGCATGACGCCATGACGAACACCCGGCCGGTGGAGTGCTGGCTCATCGACATGGACGGCGTCCTGGTACACGAGGAGGACCCGCTCCCCGGTGCCGCGGAGTTCATCGACACCCTGAAGCGACACGACCGCCCGTTCCTGGTCCTCACCAACAACTCGATCTTCACCCCGCGCGACCTGCGCGCCCGGTTGCAGCGGGCCGACATCGACGTGCCCGAGTCCGCGATCTGGACCTCGGCGCTCGCCACCGCGCAGTTCCTCGACGACCAGCGACCCGGCGGCACGGCCTACGTCGTCGGCGAGGCCGGGTTGACCACCGCGTTGCACGAGATCGGCTACACGATGAACGACCGCGACCCCGACTACGTGGTGCTGGGCGAGACCCGCACCTATTCCTTCGAGGCGATCACCCGCGCCATCCGGCTCATCGACGGCGGTGCCCGCTTCATCGCCACCAACCCCGACCCGAGCGGGCCCAGCGTCCACGGCAAGCTGCCGGCGACCGGCTCGGTGGCCGCCCTCATCAGCACCGCGACCAACCGTCAGCCCTACTACATCGGCAAGCCCAACTCGCTGATGATGCGCTTCGCGCTCAACGAGCTGCAGGCTCACTCGGAGACGACCATGATGGTCGGCGACCGCATGGACACCGACGTCGTCGCCGGCCTGGAGGCGGGGCTGCGCACGATCCTCGTGCTGTCGGGATCGACCTCGGCCGATCGCGTCGACGACTTCCCCTACCGTGCCACCGAGGTGCTCGACTCCATCGAGGACGTCATCGCGATGGTCGCCGAGCTCGCCCCCGAGGGCTGAGCCCGCTCACCCGTCGACGTCCTCCCGGGCACGACGGGACGAGTCACGGATCTCGAAGAGCTCGGTCGCGAACCCCCCGAGCACCCCGGCGACGTCCTTGACGGCACCGGTGAGGATCGTCGTCACCTGACCCACCGTGCCGGCGGCGGCCTCCACCACGGACTGCACGGCGTCCTTGCGGATCTCACCCTTGCTCAGCCGGTCCGTCATGGCGCCAGTCTCCCACGCCCGTCCGAGGTGACGGCGTGCCGTGGCTAGGCTGCCAGCGTGACGACCACCACCCGCGGCGAGCGCAAGGAGCGAACCCGACGCGCCCTCCTCGACGCGGCTCTCGAGCTCTCCGACGCCGAGACCTTCGCGGCACTCTCGTTGCGCCAGGTGACCCGCGAGGTCGGCATCGTGCCGACGGCGTTCTACCGGCACTTCAGCTCCCTCGAGGACCTCGGCATGGCCCTGGTCGAGGAGTCGATGGCATCGCTGCGGAGCATGCTCCGCGACGTCCGGCGCGGCGACCCGGAGCTGGACCGGGTCATCGACCGGTCGCTGGACGTCCTCGTCGAGCACGTGCACGCCCAGCGTGCCCACATCGGCTTCATCGCCCGCGAGCGGGCGGCAGGGCCGCCGGCGGTGCGGGAGGAGATCCGCGACCAGATCGAGCGTTTCGAGGCCGAGCTGGCCGCCGACATCGCCCGACTGCCGGGGGCTGCCGACTGGACCGACGCCGACCTGCGAGTGCTCGCCAACCTCGTCGTCACCTCGGTGGTCGCGACCGCCGAGCAGCTGATCTCCTCCCCCGACGCCGAGACCGCCATCGTCGCCCGGGCGCGCACCCAGCTGCGGATGGTGCTCGTCGGGGCCCTGCACTGGACCTCCAGGACGTGAGCGCCGTGGGCCTGGCCGCTGATCTCGACTACCACCACCGCACCGGCAACCCGCTCCACCGGACCGTCCGCAGGATGGCGGGCACGCGGGGCGGGGCCTGGGTGCTCTCGCGGGTGCTGCGCCGGCTCGACGACGTCGTCGGCCGGCTCTCGCGCGGCCGTCACAGCGCTCCCGGGCTGCTCACCGGGCTGGCGGTGCTCGACGTGACGACGACCGGCCGCCGTTCGGGCCAGCGGCGCACCAGCCACCTCATCGCCACGCCGTACGCCGGCACGCTGGCCCTCCTCGGCACCAACTTCGGCCAGCCGGGCACCCCCGCGTGGGCACTCAACCTCGAGGCGGACCCGCGGGCGAGCGTGACCTACCGCGGCCGGACCCGCGAGGTCGTGGCCCGGCCGGCGTCGGGCGCCGAGGTGGAGGAGATCTTCGCGCTGGCGTCGGCCTCCTACGCCGGCTACCGCCGCTACCGGGAACGCGTGGGCGGCCGGCGCCGGATCCGGGTGTTCGTGCTGGAGCCGGTGCCCTAGAGGGGCCGAAGTGTCACGTCGGGGATCGTGGCGTCGCGCGACAGGTCGAGCAGCCGCACGATCTCCTCGGCCACGGTCTCGGGACGGATCCACTGGGAGGCGTCGTACTCCTTGCCCTCCTGGGCGTGGACCCGCTCCTGCATCCGGGTGGCGGTCCGGCCGGGGTAGACCGAGCTCACCCGGACCCCGTGCTCGGCCTCCTCCTGGCGGAGCGCGTCGGCGAAGCCACGCAACCCGAACTTCGAGGCGTTGTAGGAGGCCCAGTGCGGGTTGGCGCGCAGGCCGGACCCGGAGTTCACGAAGACGTGAGTGCCCCGCCCGCGGCGCACGGGCTCCAGCAGCAGCCTGGTCCACGCCATCGGGGCGACGAGGTTGACCGCGACGGTCTCGGCCAGGCTCGCCGCATCGCTGTCAGCCACGCTGGCCACGTCGACGACCCCCGCGGCGTGCACCACGCCGTCGAGGGAGTCCGGCACGCCGTCGGGCAGCTCGGCCGGGAGCTCGCTCAGGTCGGCGGTCACGACCCCCGACCCGGGGAACGCCTCCGCGAGGTCTGCCGCGCGCTCCTCGTTGCGGGCGAGCAGCACCAGGTCGTCGCCGCGCTCGTGCAGCCGCCGCGCCAGCTCGTGCCCGATCCCGGAGGTGGCCCCGGTGATGAAGTGGCGTCCCATCAGCGCGTGAACACCACCTTGCCGAAGACGTCGCCCTCCGCCATCGCCGCGAAGCCGTCGCGGGCCTGGTCCATCGGCAGGGTGCGGTCGACCAGCGGTCGGGTCCCGGTGGCGTCGAGCATCTCCACGAGCGACGCCAGCTCGCCCCGGGTGCCCATGGTCGAGCCCACGACGCGCAGCTGCAGGAAGAAGACCCGGGTCAGCTCGGCGTTGTCGAGGTCGGCTCCGGACGTGGTCCCGGTGACCACGAGGGTCCCGCCGGGGCGCAGCGACTTGATCGAGTGCGACCATGTGGCGCGCCCCACCGTCTCCATGACCCCGTCGACCTTCACGGGCAGCCGTTCGCCGGACTCGAACACCTCGTGGGCCCCGAGCTCCAGCGCCCGCTTGCGCTTCACCTCGTCGCGGCTCGTCACGAGCACCTTGAGCCCGCCCGCCCGGGCCAGCGTGATCAGGGCGGTCGACACCCCGCCGCCGGCGCCCTGCACCAGGACGGTGTCGCCGGGCCGCATGCCGCCCTGGACGAAGAGCATCCGGTACGCCGTCAGCCAGGCGGTCGGCAGGCAGGCCGCCTCCTCGAAGCTCAGCGATGCCGGCTTGGGCACGACGTTGCGTCGCGGCACCGCCACCCGCTCGGCGAAGGTCCCCTGGTAGCGCTCGCTCAGCAGGGACCGCTTCGGGTCGAGGGTCTCGTCGCCGCTCCAGCCCGGCGAGCTGATGACGGCGTGGACGACGACCTCGTTGCCGTCCTCGTCGAGCCCCGCGGCGTCGCAGCCGAGGATCATCGGCAACGCCTCCTCGCGCAGCCCCACACCCCGGAGCGACCAGAGGTCGTGGTGGTTGAGAGAAGCGGCCCGGACGGTCACCGTCGTCCAGCCGTCGGGGACCTCGGGGTCGGGGCGATCCCCCACCACCAGTCCCGCCAGCGGGTCGTCGGCAGAGAAGCTGTCGGCGTACACGGCGAACATGTCACGACCCTAGACCGTGCCCGAGGAACGAGGGGACCGAGCCGGGGCCGGATTCAGGCCCGCGCGACCCCGTCAGCGCGTGCCGCTGCGGCGACGGCGCTGGCCACAGCCGGTCCCACGCGCTCGTCGAAGGGCGAGGGGACGATGTGGTCCTCACGCAGGTCGTCGCCGACCAGCGCCGCCAGCGCCTCGGCGGCCGCGAGCTTCATGGCCTCGGTGATCGCGGTGGCGTGGACGTCGAAGGCGCCCCGGAAGATGCCGGGGAAGGCGAGCACGTTGTTGATCTGGTTCGGGAAGTCGGAGCGGCCGGTCGCCACCACCCGGGCGTGCCGGTGGGCGACGTCGGGGTGCACCTCGGGGTGCGGGTTGGCGAGACCGAAGACGATGGCGTCGGAGGCCATGCTGGCGACGACGTCCTCGGGGACCGTGCCACCACTGACGCCGATGTAGACGTCGGCTCCGGCCATCACCTCGGCCAGCCTGCCGCGGCGGCCGTGCTGGTCGGCGGTGTCCCGGGCGAGAGCACGCTTGACGGGCGTCAGGTCGGAGCGCTCGGAGTTGAGGACCCCCTGACGGTCGAGCACCGCGATGTCGTCGACGCCGGCCTCGAGGAGGATCCGGGCGACGGCCACGCCGGCCGCGCCGGCCCCCGAGATGACGACGCGGGTGCCGTGCGCGCCGCGACCCGTGAGCCGCAAGGCGTTGGTGAGGGCGGCGAGCGCGACCACCGCCGTCCCGTGCTGGTCGTCGTGGAACACCGGGATGTCGAGCCGCTCCTTGAGCCGACTCTCGATCTCGAAGCACCGAGGCGCTGAGATGTCCTCGAGGTTGATCCCCCCGAAGCTCGGAGCGAGGCGGGCGACGGTGTCGATGATCTCCTCGACGTCCGTCGTGTCGAGGCAGATCGGGACGGCGTCGACCCCACCGAACTGCTTGAACAGCACGGCCTTGCCCTCCATCACCGGCATGGCGGCGGCCGGCCCGATGTCACCGAGGCCGAGCACCGCGGTGCCGTCGGTCACGACGGCCACGGTGTTGGGCACCCAGGTGTAGTGACGGCTCAGGTCGGGGTCGGCGGCGATCGCCTCACAGACGCGGGCCACACCGGGCGTGTAGGCGAGGGACAGGTCGTCCCGGCCCGCCAGCGCGACGGTGGACCGGATCTCCGTCTTGCCGCCGACGTGCAGGTCGAACACCGGATCACCGGCGTGCGGGTGCGGGAGCGGGTCAGCCACGGCCAGCGATCCTTCCACACCGCCGCGCCCGGCACCGCGCGATCTCACCGCCGACTCACCGCGGGCGGAGCCCTCGAGGCCGGGGCCACACGCGCGCGACCGCGACACCGAGGACGTCGGTCTCGGGCACCGGACCGCGGTGCCGCGAGTCGAGCCCGTCGGGGTTGTCGCCGAGCAGCCACCAGCCGCGGGAGCCGTCACGAGCCGGCCGCTGCTCCGCTGCCCGTTTGACCGCAAGGGTCCCGTCGGCGAAGCGGCCCACGACCACCGCTCCGGGCCGGACCGCGGCGCCGTACCTGACCAGGAGCCGGTCGCCGTCACGGAGTCCCGGCAGCATCGAGGTGCCGCGCACGACAGCGATCCCGAACGGGATCAGACTCACCTTCAAGGGTGGTGACACGCGGAGTAGTGTCGCAGTCGACGGACGACCGAACCCCAGCAGATAGGAGTGGACTCCACGTGTTCACGAAGCTGTTCATGCCCACCGTCGAGGTCGCGGCGCACTGCGACCTCCCCTGCGGCGTCTACGACCCGGCGCAGGCACGCATCGAGGCCGAGTCGATCAAGGGCATCATCGAGAAGGTCGCCGACAACGACGACCCCGACTTCCGTACCCGCGCCATCGTCATCAAGGAGCAGCGGTCCGAGCTGGTCAAGCACCACCTCTGGGTGCTGTGGACCGACTACTTCAAGCCCCCGCACTTCGAGAAGTACCCGCAGCTGCACCAGCTGTTCAACGAGGCCACCAAGCTGGCCGGGGCGTCCGGCACCAAGGGCGAGCTGGACGCAGGCAAGGCCGACGAGCTGCTGGCCAAGATCGACGAGATCGCCGAGATCTTCTGGGAGACCAAGAAGTCCTGAGGATCGGACCGCACGGACCGCACGGCCCGCACGGACCGCGCGGGCCGTCGGAGCGAGAACACCCGAACACACAGCCGGGGTCGGCCTGCCGGACACGGCGGCCGGCCCCGGCTAGTGTCGGCACCAGCCCATGTGCGAGGAGGACGGCCCCCCATGTCACTCACTGGCCCGGAGAGTCCACGCGCGGACGTCGAGCTGCGGCTGCCGGCGGACAGCGCCTACGTGTCCGTGCTGCGCACGACGACCGCTGGACTGGCGGCTCGCCTCGACTTCACCATCGACCACATCGAGGACCTGCGGATCGCCGTCGGCGAGGCCTGCGCGCTCGTGCTGCCCGAGGCCGACGAGGGCAGCTCCCTGCTGGCCGAGTTCCATCTCGCGCCCTCCCGGCTGACGGTCCGTGTCGCGGTGACGGGCGCCGACATCGGGACCCCCGACTACGACAGCTTCGCCTGGCAGGTGCTGGACACCCTGGCCAGCTCGGCCACCGCGGAGGCCGGGGAGGGAAAGCTCGCCGTCACCCTGACGCTCGAGACGGAGACCCTGGAGCCCAGCCTCTGACATGACCTCCCAGACCAGCCGGGGCGAGGATCAGCTCGGGGATCCGTCCTCGCCAGGGGTCGACGACAGCCGGCGACACAGCCTCGAGCTGTTCGCCGTGCTCGCCGACGCCACCAGCACCCCGCTCGACCTCGAGACGGCGCGCGACCGGCTGGTCCGGCTCCACCTTCCCCTGGTCCAGCACTGCGCCCGCCGCTTCCGCAACCGCGGCGAGCCGTTCGAGGACCTGGTGCAGGTCGGGACCATCGGGCTGCTGAAGTCCATCGACCGCTTCGACGTCGACCGCGGCGTCGAGTTCTCGACCTACGCCACCCCGACGATCATCGGCGAGATCAAGCGCCACTTCCGCGACAAGGGCTGGGCGATCCGGGTGCCGCGGCGGCTGCAGGAGCTGCGGATGCAGATCGGTGCCAGCACGGCCGAGCTCACCCAGCGGCTGGGACGCTCCCCCACGCCTCGCGAGCTCGCCGAGCGGCTCGGCTGCAGCGTCGAGGAGATCGTCGAAGGTCTGGAGTCCGGCAACGCGTACGCGACCCTGTCGCTCGACGCCGGCGCCGAGGGCGACGGCCCGACCCCGCTGTTCGACGCCCTGGGCGACCACGACCCGCGGTTGGAGCACGTCGAGATCCGCGAGTCGCTCAAGCCGCTGATCGACGGCCTCGAGCCGCGCGAGAAGCAGATCCTGCTGCTGCGGTTCTTCCGCAACATGACCCAGTCCCAGATCGCTGCGGAGGTCGGCGTCTCCCAGATGCACGTCTCCCGGCTGCTCACCCGCACCCTGGCCCAGCTCCGGACCTCCCTCCAGGAGGGCTGAGCTCCCCGACAGCGGGCCAGCGTCGGGTCGGGCGTCAGACCCGTTCGTCGCCGGCCGGGCGGTCGGCGAGGGCCTCGAGGCTCGCCGGGTGGAGCACACCGGCGATCACGACGACCCCGGCGACGGCCAGCAGGATGGCCACCCAGGTGGTGCCGTCGCCCCGGAAGCTCCAGGCCAGCCCCAGCTGGATCAGCTGGGCCAGCACGACCGGGCTGCGGGCCCAGGACTCCCGTCGGGCGAGCTGCCAGGCGCAGAGCAGCAGGCCCACGCCGTACACCGCGAAGAACGCCGCGGTGGTCAACCCCATCGCCAGCCGGGTGGAGGCCAGGGTGGCGACCTCTGCGAGGCCCAGCAACACCAGGACAACCCCTTCCACAGCGACCAGTGAGGCCGCTACGGTGAGAGGCGGTGGATTCTGGTCGGTACGGGGGCTCACGATCTCAACCCTAAGGGAGGCCTCTGTGACGGAATCGACGGTGATTCGGGGTTGTTTCACGATCAAACTCTTGCCACGCTAGGCGCTGCGCGAATGAAAGCGTGCGATTCGTCCTGCCCTACGGCCACAGGCCGGGCAGGACCCGTGCGGTGAGAAGCCGCCCCCTGACGTCAGAAGAGAGGGATTCCCCAGCCATGGATTGGCGCGACCGCTCCGCATGCCTCGACGAGGATCCGGAGCTGTTCTTCCCGATCGGCAACACCGGTCCGGCTATCCTCCAGATCGAGGAGGCCAAGCAGGTGTGCCGACGCTGCGAGGTACGCGAGCAGTGCCTCGCGTGGGCGCTCGAGGCTGGTCAGGACCACGGTGTGTGGGGCGGCATGAGCGAGGACGAGCGGCGGGCGCTCAAGCGACGCAACGCCCGGGCCCGCGTCCGCACCGCCTGAGGCCAGGTCCCGGCTCAGGGTCGCGGCAGGTCCAGCGTCACGCGCGTCCCACCGTCACCCGACACGTCGCCGACACCGAGCCGGCCGCCGAGCTCGGACTCCACGAGCGTCCGCACGATCGAGAGCCCGAGGCTGGTGCTGGCGTCGAGGTCGAAGCCTTCCGGCAGCCCCCGACCGTCGTCGGTGACCGCCACCTGCAGACGGCCGGCCACGATCCCGACCTGCATCGTGATCGTGCCTCCCTGGTCGCTGCCGTAGCCGTGCTCGACGGCGTTCTGCAGCACCTCGGTCAGCACCATCGCCAGCGCCGTCGCCGTGTCGGAGCCGAGCACACCGAAGGACCCTGAGCGCGCCACCCGGACGCGGTCGCCGGACGCACTGACTTCGGTCACCATCCGTCCGAGCCGATCGGCCACCTCGTCGAAGTCGACCCGTTCGTCGGCGGCGGCACTCAGCGTCTCGTGGACGATGGCGATCGAGCCCACCCGGCGCACCGCCTCCTCCAGCGCCGACCGCGCCGCCGGCGCCTCGATCCGGCGTGCCTGCAGCCGCAGCAGGGCCGCGACGGTCTGCAGGTTGTTCTTCACCCGGTGGTGGATCTCGCGGATCGTGGCGTCCTTCGTCACCAGCTCCCGGTCGCGCCGCCGCAGGTCGGTCACGTCGCGCACCAGCACCAGCGCGCCGATCCTCTCCCCGGCCGGGGCCAGCGGGATCGACCGGACGATCAGCACCACCTCGTCGGTGCCCAGCTCGGTGTCACGGTGCGCGCGCCCGCCGAGCACCGCCGACACGGTCTCCTCGTCAGGTCGGCGCCGCGCCGGGACCAGGTCGCGGGTCACGTCGGTGAGCACCAGCCCCTCCAGGTCCCCGGAGAGGCCCAACCGTCGGAACACCGACAGCGCGTTGGGGCTGGCGTAGGTGACCCGCCCGTGGACGTCGATGCGCACGAAGCCGTCGCCCACCCGCGGGGAGTCGGCGTGGTCGCTGCGCTGGCCGGGGGCGGGGAACTCGCCGGCTGCGATCATCTGGCTCAGGTCGGCGGCGGTCTGCAGGTAGGAGAGCTCCAGACGACTCGGGGTGCGTACGCCGAGCAGGTTGGTGTTGCGCGCGATGACGGCGATCACGCGACCGCTGCGCCGCACGGGGATGGTCTCCACACGGACCGGGACGTGGTCGCGCCACTCCGGGTCCCCCTCGCGGACCACCCGCCCCCGCTCGTAGGCCTCGTCGAGCATGGGCCGCCGCCCGCGGGGCACGAAACGGCCCACCACGTCGTCCACGAGGGCGGTGGGCCCGGTCGTCGGTCGCATCTGGCTACCCGCCCAGAATCCACGTCCTTCACGGTCGGGCAACCACAGCACCAGGTCGGCGAAGGACAGGTCGGCCACGATCTGCCAGTCCGCCTGGATGAGCTGCAGCCAGGCCACGTCCTCGTGGTCGAGGTCGGTGTGGCTGCGCACGAGCTCGGTCAACGACGGCACGCCCCCGAGGGTAGGCGGTGACGGCGCAGCCGGGTCGTGACGACCGGGGGTCGACTGGCAGGATGGGCGCCATGTCCGGGCGGTACTGGAAGCAGGTGCTGGAGCGAGGGCTCGCCGTCCCCACCGACCGCCCGCTGGCCGAGCTGACCGCCGAGCTGACCACCCTGCTCGGCTCCCCCGACCCCGAGCTCCGCGACGGCGTCGCCTATCCCACCCTCGGCACCTGGATCGACCGCGGCGTCTACGACGAGCTGCTGGTGGGCCTCGGAGACGGCATGGCCGCCGGCCTCGCGACCGGCCTGGGCGAGTCCGACACCGACACCGTCTTCCGGCGCTCGTTCAGCGTGCTCGTCCTGGCCACGGTCGTGGAGCGCGACACCTCCCAGCACCTGGTCCCCGGGGAGAAGGTGCTGCGGTGGGGCGACCAGATCGTGTCGTGGTTCCTGCGGGAGCGCGACCTGCGTGGCTTCGTCCCCGGCAAGGGCTGGGCGCACGCGGTCGCCCACGGCGCCGATGCCGTCGGTTCCCTCGCCGGCTCCCGCCACTTCGGCCTCAACGAGCTCACCGTGCTCCTCGACGTGGTCGCGGACCGGCTGCTCCAGAGCGACCAGCCGCTGCTCTACGGCGAGCCGGACCGGTTGGCGCACGCCGTGATGGGGGTGCTGCGGCGCAACCTCGTGCCGACCCGCGTCGTCGAGCCGTGGATCGCCCGCATCGCCGCTCGTGCCAACTCCCACCTCACCCGTGGCCACGTGGACCCCTACCGGCCGACGCTCAACGCCCAGCACTTCCTGCGCGCGCTCTACCTGCAGCTCTCGCTCGGGCCCACCCCGCCGGCCGACCGCGCCGACCTGGTCCTGGTGACGGTCGACGCCCTGCGCGCCAGCAACCCCTGGACGCTCGGCCGCTGAGCGGGTCGGCGGCCCGCCACTACCCTTGAGTAGCCTGCGGGGCATGACCGATCTCCACGCCTCCACCGAGGCCACCGGCCAGCTGTCCGGCCACGCGGGCGAGCTCGCGGTCGCCGTGGCGCGTGCCCACGGCGTCGAGACGATGTTCACCCTCTCGGGCGCCCACGTGTTCCCGATGTACGACGGCGCGGTCAAGGCCGACCCGCCCCTGCGGCTGCTCGACGTCCGCCACGAGCAGACCGCGGCGTTCGCGGCCGAGGCGACCGGCAAGCTGACCCGGGTGCCCGGGCTCGCGGTCCTCACGGCCGGCCCCGGCGTGACCAACGGTCTCAGCGCGGTGGCACAGGCTCAGTTCGCCGGATCGCCGATGGTCGTCGTGGGGGGCCGCGCCCCCGCGAACCGGTGGGGCAGCGGCAGCCTGCAGGAGCTCGACCAGCCGCCGATCATCGCGCCCATCGCCAAGTCGGCGCGCACGCTCCACACCGCCGACGCGGTGCTCGAGGGGATGCACGAGGCGTTCGCCACCGCCCGGACCCCTCACCGTGGCCCGGTCTTCGTCGACGTCCCCATGGACGAGTTCTTCAACTCGGCGTCCGGCACGCTCCCCGCGGCCGCGGCACAGCGGGGCGCGGAGCCGGACCCCGACGCGATCGCCGAGGTCGCCGAGCTGCTGGCGTCCGCGCGCCGGCCGGTGCTGATCCTGGGCACCGACGTGTGGGCCGACGGCGCCGAGGAGGCCGCGCTGCGGCTCGTCGAGTCCACCGGCGTCCCCGCCATCACCAACGGCATGGGCCGCGGGATCGTCCCGGGCGGTCACCCGCTGCTGGTGACCAAGGCGCGGGGGCAGGCACTCGGCGGCGCCGACCTCGTCGTCGTGGTCGGCACCCCGCTCGACTTCCGGCTCGGCTACGGCGTGTTCGGCGGCAAGGACGGTGCCCAGCCGGCGCAGGTCGTCCACGTCGCCGACTCGCCGGGCCAGGTGTCCGGGCACGCCGAGCTCGCCGCCTCCGTGTCCGGCGACCTGACGCGCACCCTCGACGGCCTGCTCACCGCTGTGCAGCAGGTCGTGCGCCGCCCCGACTGGTCCTCGTGGGTCGACGAGCTCCAGCAGGGCGTGGCGCAGGCCGTCGAGCGCGACGCCGCCCTGCTCTCCGCCGAGGCCGACCCGATCCACCCGGCCCGGATCTACGGCGAGCTGGTGCCCCGGCTGGCAGAGGACGCCGTGGTCATCGGCGACGGCGGTGACTTCGTCTCCTTCGCCGGCAAGTTCGTCGAGCCCAAGCAGCCCGGCGGCTGGCTCGACCCGGGCCCCTACGGGTGCCTCGGGGCCGGGCTCGGCTCGGCGATCGCCGCCCGCCTGGCACGCCCCTCCTCCCAGGTGGTGCTGCTGCTCGGCGACGGCGCGGCCGGCTTCTCCCTGATGGACGTGGACACCCTGGTCCGGCACCAGCTGCCCGTCGTGATGGTGTGCGGCAACAACTCCGCCTGGGGGCTCGAGAAGGGTCCCATGCAGATGCTCTACGGCTACGACGTCGCGGCCGACCTGGCCGGGCAGACCCGGTACGACGAGGTCGTCAAGGCCCTGGGTGGTGCGGGCGAGACCGTCACGGACCCGCGCCAGATCGGGGCGGCCCTCGATCGCGCCTTCGCGGCCGACGTGCCCTACCTCGTCAACGTCATCACCGACGTGGAGGCGGCCTACCCGCGCAACACCTTCGGCGTCTGATGGAGCTGCGGCGCCCCGCGAGGACCGAGCTCGACGCCGCCGGCCGGCTGTGCGTGGCGGCGTACGAGGACTTCTTCACCGGCGCCGAGGACTTCTACCGCGACCGGGTGGCCGACGTGGCCCTGCGTGACCGGGAGGCCGAGGTCTGGGTGGCCGCCGACGGCACGACCCTGCTGGGCTGCGTGACGTTCTGCCCGCCGGGCTCGCCGTGGCGCGAGCTGGCCCGCGACGCGACCGAGGGCGAGTTCCGGATGCTCTCGGTCCACCCCGACGTCCGCGGGCGTGGCGTCGGCCAGGCGCTGGCCGCGCTGTGCGAGGCCAGGGCCCGGGAGCACGGCGCCACGCGGATGGTGCTGTCGTCGTTGCCGACCATGGCCGCGGCGCACCGGGTCTACGCCCGGCTCGGCTACACCCGCTGCCCGCACCGGGACTGGGACCCGGTCCCGGGAGTCCACCTGATCGCCTTCACCAAGGAGCTGACGTGACCGACACCCTCGCCGCGACCCGGAGCTTCACCGTCACCGAGGCCGACACGGCCGAGGCCGTCGGCAGCGGCAGCCTGCCGGTGCTGGCGACGCCGCGGCTGCTGGCGTGGGCCGAGGCGGTGACGTGCGCGGCCATCGAGCCGGCACTGCCCGCGGGTGGCACCTCGGTCGGGACCCGGGTCACGCTGGAGCACCTGGCGGCCTCGCCGGTGGGCGCGGAGGTCGAGGTGACGGCCAGCGCGGCGTACGTCGACGGTCGCCTGCACCGCTTCACGGTCTCGGCGCGCCACGCCGACGGAAAGCTGGTCGGGTCGGGCGAGGTGACCCGCGTCGTCGTGGACGCCGAGCGCTTCCTGTCGCGGCTCTGACGCACCCACAGACGACGGACCCCCGGCCGTGGGCCGGGGGTCCGGGAGAATCGTCAGCGTCTCAGCTGTTGGGGCGCTTGCCGTGGTTCGCGCTCTTCTTCCTGCGCGCACGACGCTTGCGGCCGGTCTTGCCCATGGTCGTCCTCCGATCAGTTGCTCGGCACAGTCTCGCAGACCCGTGACGGACCGCCGTAATCGCCAGGGTCGGATCCGCGGGCTCAGACGTCGGTGATCCGCACCTGGACCTGGCGGATCTGCACGAGCACGCGGGCCCGCAGCTCCTCGGGGGCGTGCTCGGAGGAGCACGAGCGTGCGACGACCGACTTGACGGTGCGCTGCAGGTCGAACTTCTCCAGGCACGGACCGCACTCGTCGAGGTGCCGCTGCACGACCGCGCAGTCGGCGGCATCTAGCTCGTTGTCGAGGAAGTAGACGATGCGCTCGAGGTAGTCGGCGCACTGGTCCGCGGTGTGGTCGTGGTGGTGGCTCACGCGTCGCCTCCTTCGGGACCGATGGGCAGCAGGTCGTGGGCCCGGACATGGTCGGCGAGCAGGTCCCGCAGCTGCCGGCGCCCGCGGTGCAGCCGGGACATCACGGTCCCGATGGGGGTCTCCATGATCTCGGCGATCTCCTTGTAGGCGAACCCCTCGACGTCGGCGAGGTAGACCGCGAGCCGGAACTCCTCGGGGAGCTGCTGGAGCGCGTCCTTGACCTGGGAGTCCGGCAGCCGCTCCAGCGCCTCGGTCTCGGCCGACTTCAGTCCCGAGGAGGTGTGGGACTCGGCGCGGGCGAGCTGCCAGTCCTCGACGTCCTCCGTCATCGACTGCTGCGGCTGCCGCTGCTTCTTGCGGTAGCTGTTGATGAAGGTGTTGGTGAGGATGCGGTAGAGCCACGCCTTCAGGTTGGTCCCCGGCTTGAACTGCTTGAAGGAGGAGAAGGCCTTGGCGAAGGTCTCCTGCACGAGGTCCTCGGCGTCGGCAGGGTTGCGGGTCATCCGCATCGCCGCGGCGTACAGCTGGTCGAGGAAGGGCAGCGCGTCACGCTCGAAGCGTGCGGCTCGGTCCTCGTCGGACTCGGTGGCGACGTCGATCTCGTCGACGCTGGTCTCGTCGGTCATCGTCCCCCAGCGTACTGGCGTGTCTGGTCGTTCCATCGTCGCGAGCACATGGCCACAACGCACCTACCCCGCGGGTGATTCCCCGACCGCCTCACGGACCACCCACTCGAGGGTCGCCTCGACGACGATCCCCAGCGCCTCCTCCTGGGACACCGGACCCCGGGCGGGCACCTTGAGGCCGTGGTCGGCGCCCGGGATCACGCACAGCTCCACCTCCGGCGGGAACTCCTCCGGCCGGCCGAAGGCGTCCCGCTCCCCCTGCACGACCAGGGTGGGTACGCCGGCACCGAGCAGCTCGTGGAGCCGGCTCTTGTCGGGCTTGCCGGGCGGGTGCAGTGGGAAGGCGAGCGCCAGCACCCCGACGGCGCCGAGGTCGAGAGCGCACCGGGAGGCCGACCGCGCCCCCGCGGAGCGCCCGCCGACGATCAGCGGGGTGCTGCCCCGCAGCCGCGCAGCGGCGGCTCGCAGGCCGTCGTCGAGCGTCGCCGGTGGGCTGGCCACCTTGCGGCCGGCCAGCACCCACGGCTGCTCGAGGCACACCACGGTGATTCCCTGCCGGGGCAGCGCCTCGGCCAGGGCGACCAGGTCGCGAGTGTGGATCCCGGCCCCCGCCCCGTGGCTGAGCAGCAGGGTGGCCACCGACCGGCGGGCCCGGGCCGTCACGGTCCGGGCCGGCCCGTGCGGCGTGTCGAAGTGCGACTCGTGCCCGGAGACCACGGCGTTCACGACAGCGCGTCCTCGAGCGGGATCGGCTCGACGAGGTCGGGGCCGTTGTTGCGCACGTTGCTGACCCGGGCGGAGACGGGGAAGGCCTCGAGCTGTCCCGGCGCCGCGGGCACCAGCAGCCCCAGCAGGTCGTCCGCGCCGGAGACCCGCGGGTCCAGCCAGGTTCCCCACCGCTCCCGTTCGACCATGAGCGGCATCCGGTCGTGGATGTGGCCGACGGCGTCCTCGGCCTCGGTGGTCAGCACCGTGCAGGTCCAGCGGAACCGGTCGGGATCGTCGTCGTCGCGAGTCGGGTCACGCCAGATCTCGTAGAGGCCGGCCATGGCCAGGACGCCGCCGTCCTGGGGCCGGATGAAGAAGGGCTGCTTGGCGGGCTTGCCGGCCGCGGTCCTCTGTGAGGTGGGGTACCACTCGAAGTAGCCGTCGGCCGGGAGCAGGCACCGGCGGGCGGCGAACGCCCGCTTGAAGGAGGGCTTCTCGGCGACCGTCTCCATCCGGGCGTTGATCAGCCGGTTGCCGATGCCGGGGTCCTTCGCCCACGAGGGCACCAGGCCCCAGCGCAGCGTGCGCAGCTGGCGCTGCGGATCCTCCTCGGAGTCGCGGGACGGCTTGCGCTCCATCACCGCGTAGACCTCCTTGGTCGGCGCGACGTTGTAGTCCGGCTCGAGCGGCTGCTCGACCCGGCTGTCGACGACCTCGAACTCCTCCACCAGGTCCTCCGGCTTCCGGCTCGAGGCGTAGCGACCGCACATGTGCCGACCCTAACCGGGCGCGACGCCCCGACGGCGCCGCACGACGATCGTGCAAGATGGGCCCATGACGATCTCGCGACTGCTCGCCCGGCCGATGCTCGCCTCGATGTTCGTGGTGGGCGGTGTCAACGCCCTGCGCAACAGCGAGGCCCACGCGGCCCGGGCCGAGCCGGTGGCCGAGCGGCTGACCCCCCTGGCCCGGAAGGCGCTGCCGCAGGCGCCCATCCCGACCGAGACCGTGACGCTGGTGCGGATCAACGCCGCCGCCCAGATCGGCGCCGCCGCGATGCTCGCCACCGGACGCCTCCCGAGACTCTCCGCCACCCTCCTCGCCGCCTCGCTCGTCCCGACGACCGCCGCCGGTCACCGGTTCTGGGAGGAGGAGGACCCCGAGCAGCGCCGGAACCAGAAGATCCACTTCTTCAAGAACGTCTCGATGCTGGGCGGGCTGATGCTCGCCGCCGTCGACACCGAGGGGAAGCCGGGGATGGCCTGGCGTGCCCGCCGCGCGGCGAAGGACGCCCGCCGCGAGGCCCGCCACCTCGCCACCTCCGCGCGCCGGGAGGCCAAGCTGGCCGCGGCGCAGATCGGGTAGCCCCCGGCCTCGATACGCTTCCCGGGTGACCACCACCCGGCTCGCCGACCCGTGGCCGGCCCCGCGTGCCGCAGGGCCGGTCTCCGCGGTGGTCTCGCTGCCCGGCAGCAAGTCGCTCACCAACCGCGCGCTGGTGCTGGCGGCCCTGGCCGAGGGCCCCAGCGTCGTACGCCGCCCGCTGCGATCGCGCGACACCCGCCTCATGGCCGCAGGGCTGGTGGCGCTGGGGTGCGGGGTGGACAGCGACCGGGACGACTGGCTCGTGACCCCCGCCCGGCTGACCGGGCCGGCCCGGGTGGACTGCGGCCTCGCCGGGACCGTGATGCGGTTCCTCCCACCGGTTGCCGGCCTGGCCGAGGGAGCGGTCGACTTCGACGGCGACGCCCACATGCGGCAGCGTCCGGTCGGGCAGGTGCTCGCCGCGCTGCGGGCCCTCGGCGTCGACGTCCCCGGCGACACGCTGCCGTTCACCGTCCACGGCAGCGGCCGGGTCCGGGGCGGGCCGGTCGCCCTCGACGCCTCGGCCTCGTCGCAGTTCATCTCCGCGCTGCTGCTGGCCGGGGCCCGCTTCGACGACGGCGTCGACATCCGCCACGCGGGCGCACCGGTCCCCTCGCTGCCACACGTGGAGATGTCGGTCGCCCTGCTCCGCGAGCACGGCGTCGCCGTCGACGACTCCGACGTCGACCGGTGGGTCGTGACCCCGGGCCCGCTCACGCCCGTCGACCGCACCATCGAGCCCGACCTCTCCAACGCCGGCCCGTTCCTGGCCCTCGCCGCGGTGACCGGGGGCGAGGTCACGGTCCGCGACTGGCCCCGCGCCACCACGCAGGCCGGCGACCGGCTCCGCGAGATCCTGGCGGAGATGGGGTGCGACGTCGGCTTCACCGACGAGGGACTCCGGGTGGCCGGACCGGAGCAGCTGCAGGGGATCGACCTCGACCTCCACGACGTCGGCGAGCTCACGCCCGCGGTAGCCGCGCTCTGCGCCCTCGCCGACGAGCCGTCCCGGCTGCGCGGGGTCGCCCACATCCGGGCCCACGAGACCGACCGGCTGGCCGCCCTGTCACGGGAGCTGGGCGCCCTGGGTGCCGACGTCACCGAGCACGACGACGGCCTGTCCTTCCGCCCGGCCTCGCTGCACGGCGGCGTCTTCCACACCTATGCCGACCACCGGATGGCCCACGCCGGCGTGATCGTGGGCGCAGCCGTGGACGGCGTCCTGGTCGAGGACGTCGCCACCACGGCCAAGACCTTCCCCGAGTTCGCCGACTTCTGGGCCGGGCTCCTCTGATGGGGGGAGCACGGCCCGGGCGGTACGGCGAGCACGACCACGAGCACTACGAGCGCCCCCGCCGCCGGACCCGGCCGCGCACCAAGGAGCGGCCGACCTACGACGACGCCGTCGAGGCGACCGTGGTGACGGTCGACCGGGGGCGGTTCACGCTGCTGGTCGACGGCACGACCGTGACGGCGATGAAGGCCCGCCCGCTCGGTCGCAAGGGCGTGGTGGTCGGCGACCGGGTGCGGGTGGTCGGCGACACGTCCGGTGCCGAGGGGAGCCTCGCCCGGATCGTGGAGGTGGCCGAGCGCCGCACGGTGCTGCGGCGCACCGCCGACGACGACGACCCGGTGGAGCGGGTGGTCGTCGCCAACGCCGACCAGCTGGTCATCGTCACCGCGCTGGCCGACCCCGAGCCCCGGCCACGGCTCATCGACCGCGCCCTCGTGGCGGCGTACGACGCCGGGATGAAGCCGCTGCTGTGCCTCACCAAGGCCGATCTCGCCGACCCCGAGACCCTGCTCGCCACCTACCGCTCGCTGGGCGTGCCGTGGCTGGTCACCCGCAAGGGGGGCGACCTCGGCGAGCTGCGGAGCGCCCTGCACGGCCGGACCAGCGTGCTGGTCGGGCACAGCGGGGTGGGCAAGTCCACGCTGGTCAACGCGCTGGTCCCCGACGCGGACCGCGAGATCGGCCACGTCAACGCCGTCACCGGCCGCGGCCGGCACACCTCCACCTCGGCGCTGATGCTGGCGCTGCCCGGATCGCCGGCGGGCTCTCCCCACCCGGCCGGCTGGATCGTCGACACGCCCGGCATCCGCTCCTTCGGCCTCGCCCACGTCCGGCCGGAGGACCTGATCGAGGCGTTCCCCGACCTCGACGAGATGACGGAGGACTGCCCGCGGGGGTGCACCCACGGGGACGACGAGCCCGAGTGCGGCCTCGACGCGGCGGTCGCGTCCGGGGAGGCTGAGCGCGACCGCGTGGACTCGTTCCGACGACTGCTGGCTGCGCGGAGCGAGCCGAGCTACTAGAGCTCGTCGGTGATCGTCTCGAGCAGCGAGCGCGCGTCGGGGTCGCCGGCCAGGATGGTGAGCACCAGCACGACGAGTGCGAACCCGAACAGCAGCATCGGGAGCATGATCCGCAGCGCCCCCGTGCGCGGGTGGACCCACCCGGTCACCAACGCCACGACCAGCCATCCCACGGTCGGCAGGGCGAGCTGGTTGGCGTACTCGCGGTCGACGTCGTCCTGCGACTCCGACACGCCACGCTCGATCATGAGCGTGCCCTCGCCGGTGACGTAGGCAGCGAGGATGGAGACGGCGCCGAGCACGGCGGTGACCAGCATGGGGGTGCGCCACGAGTCGCGGCGCTCGATCAGCAGGGCGTACCCGAGCGACACCAGGCAACCCACCGGCGCCAGGACCACGGCCGCCACCACGAACGCGGCGTGCCACGTCAGCCCGGCGAAGTCCATGCAGAAACGGTAGGGCCTGCGCCACCTCGGCGTACGGACAATCGCCGAGGTGTGTCCGAACGGACGATCAGGTCCGGTCCACCCCCACGCCCTCCCACACCGAGCGGGCCCCGGCGTCGCCCGTGAGCACCGCCAGGACGAGCAGCCCCAGGGCGGAGACGGCGAGCAGCCCGGCCAGGACCGGGCGGACCACCCCGGGCCGCTGGTGCCACCACCCGGCGGCGAGGGCGAGGACCCCGAACCCCAGGGTCACCCAGAGCAGCAGCCGGGCGCGGTCGCGGTGCGTCAGCAGCTGCGCGTTGTCGGCGAGCTCGGGCCGGCGCTCGAGGAAGTCGGTCCCGGTCACGTACGCCGCCACGACGGACCCGGTCGCGGCCAGCGCCGTCAGCAGCATCGGCCAGCGCAGCCGCTCCCGGAACCGGCCGGGGACGGCGTAGGCAAGGGCGGTCAGCGCCCCCAGCGGGGCGAGGACGACGGCCGCGTGCACGACCAACGGGTGCAGCGGCAGCCCGCTGATCTCCATGCCGGCACGGTACTCCCGTCCCGTACGCATAGTGTGGCGCCCGTGCCCGACTACACCGACGACCTGCGACTCGCCCACGTGCTGGCCGACGACGCCGACTCGCTGACCACCACGCGGTTCCGGGCGCTCGACCTGCACGTCATGAGCAAGCCCGACCTGACGCCGGTGACCGACGCCGACCAGGCCGTCGAGGAGAGCATCCGCCGCACCCTCTCGCGGGTGCGCTCGCGTGACGCCGTGCTGGGCGAGGAACAGGGAGCCACGGGGCACAGCCAGCGCCGCTGGGTGGTCGACCCGATCGACGGCACCAAGAACTTCGTGCGCGGTGTCCCCGTGTGGGCGACGCTGATCGCGCTGGTGGTCGACGACGTGACCGTGCTCGGCGTCGTGTCCGCACCACAGCTGCAGCGCCGCTGGTGGGCCTCGGCCGACAACGGCGCCTGGACGGGACGCTCGCTGCTCAAGGCGAGCCGCTGCCAGGTCTCCGACGTACGCCGGCTCGAGGACGCCTCCCTGTCCTACTCCTCCCTGCACGGCTGGGACGAGCGCGACCGTCTCGACGACTTCCTCTCGCTCTCACGGCGGTGCTGGCGCACCCGGGCCTACGGCGACTTCTGGTCCTACATGCTGCTCGCTGAAGGAGCGGTCGACCTCGCCGCCGAGCCCGAGCTGGAGCTCTACGACATGGCCGCCCTCGACGTGATCGTCCGGGAGGCCGGTGGGCGGTTCTCGTCCCTCGATGGAACCGACGGTCCCTTCGGCGGCAACGCGCTGGCCTCCAACGGCCACCTGCACGAGGCGGCCCTGGCCTTCCTCGGGTCACTGCCCGACGACGCCGACGACCCCGACTCCCGACCCCGGGGGCCGGGGTCGGTCTCCGAGCTGCGCGAGCGTCGAGGCCGCGAGGACTGATCGGGTCTCACCGTGTGGCGGACCTGTTGCGAGGGTCCGCGCCGGGCTAGCGTGGAAGCAGTTGACGGGGGCCAGTTGACGGGGGCCAGTGAGCGGGAGGTCAGGATGCGGATCGGCGACGTTCTCAACGCCAAGCAGTCCCAGGACGTCATCACCATCAGCCCGGACGCGAGCGTGCGCGAGCTGCTGACGCTCCTGGCCGAGCACAACGTGGGCGCCCTCATCGTCAGTGCCGACGGGTCCTCGGTCGACGGGATCGTCAGCGAGCGCGACGTCGTCCGCCGTCTCCACGACGACGAGGCCGTCCTCGACGGTGCGGTGTCGGCGATCATGACCACCGAGGTCGAGACCTGCGATCCGGACGCCGTCCTCGACGACCTCATGAAGGTGATGACCGAGCACCGGGTCCGCCACCTCCCCGTGGTCCACGAGGGTCGTCTCGTCGGCGTGATCAGCATCGGCGACGTCGTCAAGCACCGCATCGACCAGCTGCAGTTCGAGCGCGACCAGCTCGACCACTACGTCCACCAGTCCTGACCGGAAGGCCCCCATGGACAAGCCCGAGATCGAGTTCTTCGACCCCGAACCCCCGACCGAGCTGGTCATCACCGACGTCACCGAGGGCGACGGCGCGGAGGCCGCCCCCGGGTCGACGGTGTCGGTGCACTACGTCGGGGTGGCCCACTCGACCGGCGAGGAGTTCGACGCCTCCTACAACCGGGGCGAGCCGCTGCAGTTCCGCCTCGGGGTCGGCCAGGTCATCTCCGGGTGGGACCAGGGGGTCCAGGGCATGAAGGTCGGGGGCCGGCGGCAGCTCGTGATCCCGCCCCACCTCGGCTACGGCGACCGCGGTGCCGGCGGCGTCATCCAGCCGGGCGAGACCCTGATCTTCGTGGTCGACCTGCTCGGCGTGCGCTGAGCCTCGCCGCCATCACCACGGCAGGTCGTCCTCGTTCGCCTCGTCGGCGACGCGGGCCGACTGCCCGGCCAGCGACACGACGTCGCCCAGCTCCAGCTGCCGCCCGCGGCGGGTCTCGACCTCACCGTTGACCAGCACGTGACCATCCTGGATGAGCGGCTTGGCGTCCGCACCGCTCTCGACCAGGTTGGCGAGCTTGAGGAACTGGCCCAGCCGGATGGACCGGTCGCGGATCGGGACGTCGACCGGCTCGCCGCTCACAGCAGCACCGCCACGGTGTGGATCAGCACGCCGACCAGGCCGCCGACGATGGTGCCGTTGATCCGGATGAACTGCAGGTCCCGACCCACGTGGAGCTCGATCCGGCGGGCGGCCTCGTGGCCGTCCCACCGCTCGATGGTGTGGGTGATGACGGTGGTCAGCTCGGCGCCGTACCGCTCGACGACGAAGACCGCGGCGTCCGCCGCGAGGCCGTCGAGACGACGGCGGAGGTCCTCGTCGACGGTGACCCGCTCGGCGAACGCGACCAGCTCGGCCTGGAGCCGCGACCGCAGCTCGCCGTGCGGGTCGCGCAGCGCGCCCAGCAGTGCCTTGCGCAGGGCGTTCCAGAGCGACACCCCAGTCGCGGCGAACTGCGGGTGGTCGAGGAGGCGCTCCTTGAGCGCCTCGGCGCGTGCCTGCGTCGCCGGGTCGAAGAGCAGGTCCTGCCCGAGCTGGCCCAGCATCGAGTCGAGGGCAGCGCGGGCGTGGTGCTGCGGGTCGTCGCGGATGTCGGCGATCCACCGGACCGCCTCGACGTGGATCCGGGTGGTGACGGCCTCGTTGAGCCGGGGCGGCGCCCACCACGGCGCCCGCTCGCTGAGGACCTCGCGGACGGTCTCGGGGTTCTCCGACAGCCAGCGGTGCAGCTCCTCGAGCGCCAGGTCGACGACACCGTGGTGCAGGTCGTCCCGGACCGCCTCGACCACGAAGCTGCCCAGCACGGGGGCGATCGGCTCTTCCCGGAAGCGGGGCACGAGGGCTCGCTCCACGAGCTCGGTGACCTGGTCGTCGCGTACCCGCGCGAGGGCGAGGGCCACGATGTCGGCGACCTCGTCGACGACCCGCCGGGCATTGGCGGGCTCGGCCGCCCAGTGGCCGATCCGGTTGGCGACCGCCGCCGCTGCCACCCGGTCCCGGATGATCGTCTCCTGCAGGAAGTTCTCCCCGAAGAACTCCTCGAGGCTGCGCCCGAGGTCGTCCTTGCGGCGCGGCACCAGCGCCGTGTGTGGCACCGGGATGCGCAAGGGGTGCCGGAAGAGGGCAGTCACCGCGAACCAGTCCGCGATGGCGCCCACCATCGACGCCTCGGCTCCGGCGTTGACGAAGCCGAGGAAGCCGTCCTCGCCCAGGGTCAGCAGGTAGACCACGGCGGCCAGGAGGAGCAGGCCGACGGCCACGCTCCGCATCCGGCGCAACCCGCGCCTGCGCAGGTCGTCGGCGGCCGGGTTGGCGGTGACCAGGGGGACGGTGGTGCTCATCACGGTCGATTCTTCCCTACGCGGGGGACGCTGCCAGAATGCCGGGATGTCGCGGACCGTCATCACCTTCGGCACCTTCGACGTCTTCCACGTGGGGCACCTGCGCGTCATCGAGCGTGCAGCGGCCCTCGGGGACCGTCTGGTCGTCGGCGTGTCGGCCGACGCGCTCAACCTGCGCAAGAAGGGACGGGAGCCGGTCTTCAGCGAGGCCGAGCGGCTCGCGATCGTCGGTGCGCTGCGTGCCGTGGACGAGGTCTTCGTCGAGGAGAGCCTCGAGCAGAAGCGCGACTACATCCTCCAGCACGCCGCCGACGTGCTCGTGATGGGCGACGACTGGGCCGGCAAGTTCGACGAGCTCGAGGACATCTGCGAGGTCGTCTACCTCTCCCGCACGCCGGCGATCTCGACGACCGCGCTGATCGAGAAGATCTCCGGCGCCTCCTGAGCGTCCTCCCACGCCGACCGCCCGGGGCGTCTACCCTCGATGGCTGCGGATCCTTCCCCCGCGCTCCAGCGCCCCCGCCCCACCCCGGAACGGAGCACCATGCGCCGCACCGCCGCCGCCCTCGTCGCCGTCGTCGCCCTCCTGTCGGCCCCTCTCGGCCCTGCCGTGGGGTACGCCGACGACCGGGCGTCCCGCGCACCTGAGGGGGTTGCGGGCGAGGCGGAGCGGGCGCTGGCGCTGGCGGAGGAGGCCCTCGCGGGTGACGCCGACGGCGATCCGCCGGCGGGTCATGTGGGGCACGACCAGCCCGAGGCCACCATCGCGCTCCGCGACCTGTTCCGGTCGCTCCCCCAGCTCGAGGGCGCCGAGCGCAGGCGGGCCGAGCGCATGCTGGCACGCCCCACGGAGGGCGCCCAGGACCCGTACGGCGACGGCTACCGCGCGCGATCGGTCAAGACGTGCAACGGCCGGATCTGCGTGCACCGGGTGAAGCGGACGCGTGACCGGGCCACCGCCGCCTGGGCACGGCGCACGCTGACGACGGTCGACCGGGTGTGGTCGCAGCAGGTGGGCAAGATGGGCTACCGGCGTCCGCTCCGCGACGGCCGCCGGGGTGGCAACGCCAAGTTCGACGTCTACCTGGCCGACGTGGGCGACCAGGGGCTCTTCGGCTACTGCGCCCCCGAGCTCACCAAGCCGGGCAACCGGCGACTCGCGTCCGGCTACTGCGTCCTGGACAACGACTTCGCCCGCTCGCAGTACGCAGCCAAGCCCGTCCACAGCCTCCGGGTGACCGCGGCCCACGAGTTCTTCCACGCCGTCCAGTTCGCCTACGACTACCTCGAGGACCCGTGGCTGATGGAGGCGACGGCGACGTGGATGGAGGAGCGCTTCGCCGACGCCGTCAACGACAACCGCCGCTACCTCCCGCAGGGACAGGTCGCCCGGCCCGACATCCCGCTGGACTACTTCGACCGGAGCGGGACCAGTCAGTACGGCAACTGGGCGTTCGTCGAGCACCTCACGCAGCGGTTCGGCACCGGCTTCGTCCGGAAGGTCTGGCGCGAGGCCGGGAACGGTCCCGGTGACGGCCGGGCCTGGTCCACGAGGGCCCTGGAAGCAGCGCTCCCCCGCTCCGCGCCCTTCGCCCGCACCTACCTCGGGTTCCTCGCCGCCAACGTCGTGCCCGCCCGCTCCTACCCCGAGGGCAAGCACTGGCCGAGCCCACGGCTGGCCTACGACGGCAGCCTGGGCCGCAACCAGGGCGTCGAGTCCGACCAGGGCTTCCGGGTCCGGCACCTGGCCGGCTACGTGTTCCGGGTCCGCCCGGCCCGGACGCTCGACGACCGGCGGTGGCAGCTGCGGGTGCGGGTCGACGGGCCGGCCCGGAAGACGGGGCCGCGGGCCACGGTCGTGCGACGTACCGCCTCGGGCGCCCTCCGGCGGACGAGCGTGGCGCTGGACGGCAACGGCGACGGCGTCGTGACCGTGCCCTTCAACCGCCGGCAGACCTCGCGGGTGTGGGTCGTCGTCGCCAACACCTCGACCCGGTTCGACTGCCGCGGCAAGTACGTCACCGGCTACTCCTGTGGCGGCCGGTCCCGCGACGACGACCGTCGGTACGCCGTCACCTTCCGGACCACCCGGAGCGGCTGACCGGCCGGCCCGCCAGACTCACCTCATCGGGTCAGTCGTCGTCGGCGCGCCGGACCTCCACCCAGACCAGCCGGTGGTCGCTGGCGTCCACCAGGTCGGCGTGGGGGTCTCCCGCCCGGGGCCAGAACACCGCGGAGTCGCGGATCCTCAGCTGCTTCGAGGGCAGCACGTAGTCGACGCGCAGGTTGCCGGGGGGCTCCCCGAAGTCGGCCGTGTCGAACTGCGGCGGTGACGCGTGGCCCTCGTTGCCCGGCTGGGTGGCGGCAGCCTGGACGGCACCGGCGCTGGCGGGCGTGTCCCGGTCGTTGACCCGCGGGTGGTCGAGCAGCTGCTGCACGGCACCGGGGACCGAGTCGCCGTCGCGCGGGTCGGCGTTCTGGTCACCGGCGATCACGAAGCGCGCCCCCGGACGCAGGCCGCCGCGGCCGCCCTCGTCGTCGTAGATGTAGCGCGACCGCTTGCGGCTGCCCACGTAGTCGGCCCAGAACCGGATCTCGTCGTGGTTGCGGGTGCCGTTGCGGTCCTCGGGACCGTCGAACACCGGCGGCGTGGGGTGGGAGACGAGGAAGTGGACGGTGTCGTCGTCACCCACCTCGATCGGCAGGTCCCAGTGGGACTTGCTGGAGAGCCGGACGTCCTCCAGCTCCTCGGGCGAGTACCAGTCCGCCGGCCCCGGCCTCGCCGGGTCGTCCGGGAGCATCGCGCCCGGCATGTCCGCCCACCGGAAGCGCTGGAACGTGCGGGCCGCGTCGATGTCGATCGGGTACCTCGAGAAAACGACCATGCCGAACTGGCCGGGGAAGAACCCGAAGCCGAACGCGTCGCCGGGTCCACCGACACCGTTCCGGTTGTCGAGGTCGTGGCCGCTCGGGATGCCGGTGTTGGAGGGCGCGACGAAGACGTAGGGGTAGTCCACCGGGCTCGCGCCGTTCTGGGCGACCTCGAGGTAGTTCTCCCGGAACAGGTCGGCCGCCTCCCCCGCCGCGTCGTAGTCGAACTCGTTGACGAGCAGGACGTCGGGACGGGTGCGCTGGACGACCTCGGCGACCTTCCGGGCCTGCGCGTCGTCGGGCGTCGACAGGTCCCGCACGAGGTCACCCTCGTTGAAGCGGTTGAGCGAGGCGTTGTAGGTCGCGAACCGCACCGCCCGCTCTCGGCGGTCGCCGTCGGCACCGTCGTCGTCACGGTCGCCGTCCGCGGCCGCGGGCAGGGCCAGGACGGTGACGAGGAGGGCGATGAGGGCGATCGGCACGGCCAGGGGCTTCCGAGACATGCAGCCCAACCTAAGCGGTGCGGGCCGATGCCGACACCCTCCCCCGGGTGAACCGTCGGCGACGGGTCGCCGCCCGTCCTGGCCACCGGACGACCGAGGGGCCGGCCGGATGTCACCACCCGACCGGCCCCTCGTCGACCCCGTCCTGTTCCCAGGCCGGCTCTCAGGCCAGGTCGAACCGATCCAGGGTCATCACCTTGTCCCAGGCCGCGACGAAGTCGTGCACGAACTTCTCGTGCGCGTCGTCGGCGGCGTAGACCTCGGCGATGGCCCGCAGCTGCGAGTTCGCGCCGAACACCAGGTCGGCGGCGGTGGCGGTCCACCGCACGTCGTCGGTGCCGCGAGCCCGGCCCTCGAAGACCTGCTCGTCGGACTGCGACGCCTTCCACTCGACGCTGTTGTCGAGGAGGTTGACGAAGAAGTCCGTGGTGAGCGCGCCCGGCCGGTCGGTGAACACGCCGTGGGGGACGCCGGCGGTCGTGGCCCCGAGGGCCCGCATCCCCGCCACCAGCACGCTCATCTCGGGGGCCGAGAGGGCGAGCAGGTTGGCCTTGTCGAGCAGCAGCGTCTCCGGGGAGACCTTGGCGCCGGCCTGGAGGTAGTTGCGGAAGCCGTCGGCACGCGGCTCGAGGACCGCGAAGGAGTCGGCGTCGGTCTGCTCCTCGGTGGCGTCGGTACGACCGGGCACGAACGGCACGGTCACCTCGACACCGGCCTCACGGGCGGCCTTCTCGACGCCGGCGGCGCCCGCCAGGACGATCAGGTCGGCCATGGAGACCTGGCGGCCGCCGGCCTCGTTGAAGTCCTGGCGGACCTGCTCGAGGGTCTCGAGCACGGAGGCGAGCTGCTCCGGGTCGTTAGCCCGCCAGCTCCGCTGGGGCTCGAGGCGGATCCGGGCGCCGTTGGCGCCACCCCGCTTGTCGGTGTCGCGGTAGGTCGAGGCGGAGGCCCAGGCGGTGCCCACCAGCTGGCTCACCGACAGACCGGCGTCGAGGACGCGCTGCTTGAGGTCGGTCACGTCCGCGTCGGTGACGAGGTCGTGGTCGACCGCCGGCACCGGGTCCTGCCAGATCTGGGGCTCCGCGACCCAGGGGCCGAGGTAGCGCGTCACCGGACCCATGTCGCGGTGGAGCAGCTTGTACCAGGCGCGGGCGAAGGCGTCGGCCAGCTCCTGGGGGTTCTCCAGGAAGCGCCGCGAGATCTTCTCGTACTCGGGGTCGAAGCGCAGCGCGAGGTCGGTGGTCAGCATGGTCGGCTTGCGGTCGGGTCCGCCGTGGCCGTCCGGGATGGTCGCCTCGGCGTCCTTGGCCTCCCACTGCCACGCGCCGGCGGGGCTCTGGACGAGCTCCCACTCGTGGCCGAAGAGGTTCTGGAAGAACCCGTGGCTCCACGTGATGGGGGTCTGGGTCCAGATCACCTCGAGACCGCTGGTGATCGTGTCGGGTCCCTTGCCGGTGCCGTAGGTGTTGCGCCAGCCGAAGCCCTGCTCCTCCAGCGGGGCGCCCTCGGGCTCGGGCCCGACGTGGTCGTCAGCCGTGGAGGCGCCGTGGGTGCGCCCGAAAGAGTGGCCACCGGCGATGAGGGCGACCGTCTCCTCGTCGTTCATGGCCATGCGCCCGAAGGTCAGCCGGATGTCGTGGGCCGCGGCGACCGGGTCCGGCTTGCCCTGGGGGCCCTCCGGGTTGACGTAGATCAGCCCCATCGTGACGTTGCCGAAGGGCGTCCCTTCGAGGTCGAGCGGCTCGTCCTCGCGGTAGCGCTCGTCACCGAGCCACGTGTCCTCCGGGCCCCAGAAGATCTCCTCGGGCTCGTAGATGTCCTCGCGACCGAAGCCGAACCCGAAGGTCTTGAACCCCATGTCCTCCAGTGCGCAGTTGCCCGCGAACACGAGGAGGTCGGCCCAGGAGATCTTCGTGCCGTGCTTCTTCTTCACCGGCCACAGGATCCGCCGCGCCTTGTCGAGGTTGGCGTTGTCGGGCCAGCTGTTGAGGGGGGCGAAGCGCTGCGAGCCGTCACCGCCGCCGCCGCGGCCGTCCTCGATCCGGTAGGTGCCGGCCGCGTGCCAGCTGAGCCGGATGAAGAGCGGGCCGTAGTGGCCGTAGTCGGCCGGCCACCACTCCTGCGAGGTGGTCATCACCTCGATGACGTCGCGCTTGAGCTCCTCGACGTCGAGCTCGGCGAAGGCCGCGGCGTAGTCGAAGTCCTCTCCCATGGGGTTGCCCTGCGGCGTGTGCTGGTGGAGGACGTTGAGCGGGAGCTGGTTGGGCCACCAGTCCCGGTTGGTCCGCGGGTGCGGGTGCTCCGGGGTGGGAGCGTCGATGACCGGGTTCTCGCTCTCGCTGCCGTGCTGGGTCACGTCGTACCTCTCTGTGTCGGTGTGGAACTCGCGTGGGTCTGGTGCTGGTCTCGGTGTCGTTTCAGCTGTGGGTCGTGCCGGCCGCGGCGACGCACTCGGGGCAACGGCCCCAGTAGACGACCTCGGCCTCGTCGATCTCGAACTCCTGCTCCCCCGCCGGCGCCAGGCACGGCGCCACGCCGGTGGCGCAGTCGACGTCGGCGATCGCCCCGCAGCTGCGGCACACCACGTGGTGGTGGTTGTCGCCGACCCGCGCCTCGTACCGTACGACGGAGCCTGCGGGCTCGATGGAGCGGACCAGCCCGGCGGCCGTCAGCGCCCGCAGCACGTCATAGACGGCCTGGTGGGAGACCTCGCCCAGCTCGGCGCGCACGGCGCGGATGATCGAGCCGGTGTCGGCGTGGGGCTGCTCGTGGACCGTCGCCAGCACAGCCACCCGGGGCCGGGTCACCCGCAGGCCGGCGCCGCGCAGGCTCTGCTCGAGCTCGGTCGCGTGGGGCACGTCCCGAGCCTCCCCCACTTTCTTGAACGAGTCAAGAGAACAGGTCCGAGGACGTCAGCAGCACGTGTCCCCCGGGCTGCGCACGTCCTGCTGGTCAGCGGGGTCCACGGCGTGCGCGTCACGCAGACCGCCCACGGTGCAGCAGGCGTCGCCGCGCCAGGCGTTGAACCCCTCACGTACGGCCAGCCCCGCGATGCCGAGGGCGGCGACCGGGTCGGCCCACCACCAGCCGAGCCAGGCGTTGGCCAGCAACCCGACGAGCAGCACCGCCGACATGCAGGCGCACAGCAGGGTCTGCCTGGAGTCGGCGACTGCCGAGTGGGAACCGAGCTCCCACCCGGTGCGCCTCTGGAGGCGGGACAGGGCAGGCATGACCAGCAGGCTCAGCGCAGCGACGGCGATGCCGATCGTGGAGGGGTCTGGCTGCTCCTGCCGGACGAGGGCGTCCACCGCGTCGTAGGAGATGAAGACCGCCAACGCCAGGAACGACCCCGCGATGACCCGCAACGTGGCGCGCTCCCGGACCTCGTGGTCGGGCCGGGAGAACTGCCAGAGCACCGCGACCGCCGAGGACACCTCGATCACCGAGTCGAGGCCGAAGCCGATCAGTGCCGCAGACCCTGCCAGCGCTCCGGCCGTGAGCGCGACGGTCGCCTCGAGGAGGTTGTAGCCGATGGTCAGCAGCACCAGCAGCCGCACCCGGTTCGCGAGACGGGCGCGCCGCTCGACCCCGATCACGGGATGGGCACCGGAACGGGTCCCCGTCGTCATGCCGGAACCCCCGTCGCGTCGGCCTCGGCGGTGCTGCACAGCGCAGGGTCGACCTCGAGCACGAGGGCCTCGAGGTCGCCCAGGGCGTGCCGGAGCCGTCCGTCCACCAGCTCGTAGCGGACGCGTCGGCCCTCCGGGACCGCCACCACCAGGCCGCAGCCGCGCAGGCACGCGAGGTGGTTGGACACCGACTGTCGCGAGACCCCCAGGCGCTCCGACAGCTCGGCGGGGTAGGCCGGCGCCTCGCGCAGCCCCACGAGGATGCGGGCCCGCGTGGGGTCGGACAGCGCGTGGCCGAAGCGGGCCAGGGCCTCCAAGGTGTCGACGGCGCGCGTGGTCATGTCCCCATCGTGACACCCGAGGCTGTATTCAGCAAGCAATGTATCCAGCAAGGGCTGTACTGTCCCTGTGTGGTGCTCAGCCCGCTGGCACGATGGAGCCATGACCACGCCCTCAGCCATGGCCACCGCCTCCGGGGTGGACCACCGCAGCCTGCGCTCCCTGCGGCGGTGGAACCTGGGGCTCACCGTGTTGCACGCAGCGCAGGCGGTGGTGGTCCTCGTGCTGGCCAGCGACTTCGCGATCACCGTCACCACGTCCCTGCCCACGGGGCCTCCGGGCACCCCTCCGGAGGCACCCGAGGCCTTCTTCGACGTCCCGATCGGCGGGGCGATCGCCGTCTTCCTCGCCCTCGCCGCGCTCGACCACGGGCTCACCGCGACCGTCCTCCGCGACCGCTACGAGACCGGGCTGCGGGCGGGCATCAACCGGTTCCGGTGGGTGGAGTACTCCGTCAGCGCGACCCTGATGGTCGTGCTGATTGCCTTCTACACCGGCATCACGGGGTTCTCCGCGGTCATCGGCATCGCCGGCGCCAACGTCGGGATGATCCTCTTCGGCTGGTTGCAGGAGGCCGCGAACCCGCCCGGCCGGGCCGCCACCACCATGAAGGCCTTCTGGTTCGGCTGCGTCGCGGGCGCGGCGCCCTGGGTCGCGATCGGCTACAACATCCTGAGCGCCGAGACGGTGCCGGGCTTCGTGTACGGCATCTTCGCCTCGCTGTTCGTCCTGTTCTCGAGCTTCGCCGTCAACCAGTGGCTGCAGTACCGGGAGGTCGGGCCCTGGCGCAGCTACGCCTTCGGCGAGCGGGCTTACCTGGTCCTCAGCCTGGTCGCGAAGTCGGCGCTCGCCTGGCAGATCTTCGCGGGGTCGCTGGCCGGCTGACCAGCGCCCTAGGCTCGACCCGATGACGCGGCCGCAGGGGGTGTGATGGTGTCGCGATGGTGGCGCCGAGCCCGCTCCGGCTTGCGTCGGCCCGAGGTCCAGACGGACCTGCTCCAGGTGGTCAAGGCGGTGGTCGCGACTGTCGTGGCCTGGCTGCTGGCCGTCCGGGTGCTCGGGCTGGAGCAGGGTTTCCTCGCCGCGTGGGCCGCCCTGCTCACCATCCACGCCACCGTCTACCGCACGTTCTGGCGCGGCGCCCAGTCGGTGGTGGCGACGCTGCTCGGGATTGTCCTCTCCTACCTGGCCACGGCGGCCCTGGGCTTCGGCGCGGCCAGCCTCGGCGCGGCGGTGCTGGTGGGGCTGCTGCTCGCCCGGACGCCGCTCATCAAGGAGGAGGGCATCGCGGTGGCCACCACGGCGCTGTTCGTCATCACCTCCGGCGCCGGCACCCAGGAGGCCCTCCTGCTCGACCGGTTCCTCGACACCCTGATCGGTGTCGGCGTCGGCGTCGTGGTCAACGTGCTGCTGCTGCCCCCGCTCGACGACCGGATCGCCGAGCGCGCCCTGGATCGGGCGGTGCTCGACCTGGGGAGGCTGCTGGAACGGATGGCGGCCGAGCTGCGTCACGACATGGCGCGGGAGGGCACCCAGGCGTGGGTCGAGGAGACGCGGGACATCGACGCCCGCCTCGATCGTGCGCAGGAGCACCTGAGCTTCACCCAGGAGAGCCAGTGGGCCAACGTGCGTCGCCGCCGGTCCCGCCGTACGGCCGACGTGGACCAGGAGACCGAGCTGCTCATCCGCCTCGAGGAGGGTGTCGCCCAGGCGCGGGCGATCGCGCGCGTGGTCGACGAGTCCGTGGTCGAGGCCCGCGCCTGGGACGACGGGTTCCGCGACCGGTGGACCGACCTGCTGCGTCGCGTGGGACGCCGGGTCGCCGACCCGTACGCCGAGGTGGAGCAGGTCCGACCCGACCTCGACCGCCTCACCCGCGACCTGTCCGGCGAGGAGCTGCCCAGCCGGCACTGGCCGGTCTACGGCGCGCTGATCACGACCCTGCTCAACATCACGACGATCGTGGACGACGTCGCCTCCCACCGCGACGAGCTGCGACCCCGGCCCTGACACCCGGCCCGGGAACGGAACGGCAGGAGACCCTCACCCGGACTCCCCGGCCAGGACCACTCCGCCGGACTCCGCGTCGTCGACCGGCGGCTGCGCGGGGCGCCCGGTCGGGACGACCGCCACGGCCTGGATGGGGATGCGCAGCCCGACCAGGTCGCCCGGTCGCACGGGGTGACCGGGCGGTACCTCCGTGTGGAGCCGGAGGTCGGGCCGGTCCGGGCCCGACACCTCGACAGCGACGAGGGTGCGGGCGCCTGACGGCGTCGTGGCCGCAACCCGGCCGGTGACGAGGCCCGGCTCCGGCGCCACCAGGTCGACGGACTCGTGGCGCACCACGAGCACCCCGGCTCCCTCCGGCGGGCGCACGTCGGGCGGCAGCGCGACCCGACCGAGCACCGAGTGGTGGGCCCCTCCGCGGACCTCGCCGGGCACCTCGTTCCGGCCGCCCATGATCCGGGCCACGGTCAGGGACGCCGGCCGGCGGTAGAGCAGGTCGACCCCGGCGTGCTGCTCGACCCGCCCACCGTCGAGGACCGCCACCGTGTCCGCGAGCGCTGCGGCCTCGCCGGGGTCGTGGGTGACCAGCACGATGGTGGGCTCCAGCACCGAGCGGACGTGGCGCAGCAGGTCGTGCATCTCCGCACGGAGGGCGACGTCCAGGGCGCTGAAGGGCTCGTCGAGCAGCAGCACCCGGGGCCGGGCGGCGAGTGCCCGTGCCAGGGCCACCCGCTGCTCCTGCCCGCCGGACAGCTCACCGGCCCGGCGCCGGCCGTAGCCGTCGAGCCGCACCAGGTCGAGGTAGTCAGCGGCGCCGCGTCGGGCCTCCCGACGCGAGGCCCCGGCGACCCGGGCCGGGAACGCCACGTTGTCGAGCACGCTCAGGTGGGGGAAGAGCAACGGCCGCTGCAGCATCAGCGCGACCTGGCGCCGCTCCGCCGGCACCGCCAGCACGCTGCGGCCGTCGAGCAGCACGTCACCGGCATCGGGGCGGTCCAGCCCGCTGGCGATCCGCAGCACCGTCGACTTGCCCGAGCCGGAGGGGCCCACCACCGCGGCGCAGGCCCCGGCCCCCACGGTGAGGTCGACCTCGCAGAGCGCGGGCGGCGAGCCGTCACCGTGGTCCCGGGTGATGGCGTGCAGGGACAGCTCGGCGCTCATCTCACTCCTCCTACGCGGCGGCGCAGGAGCCCCACGCCGACCAGCACGAGCACGGGCGGCAGCACCGCTGCCAGGGACAGGACGGCCACCGTCGGCTCGTTGCCGGTGCCGGACGCGGTCGCGGCGACCAGCAGCGGCAGGGTGACCAGGCGCCCGCCGCCGACGAGCAACGTGACCAGGTAGTCGCTCCAGCCGACGAGGAAGGCGAGGAAGGCCGCCCCGGCCAGCCCGGGCGCCAGCAGTGGCCGGCGTACCCGCCAGCGCACGGCCCGGGGCGCCGCCCCCAGGGTGCGCGCCTCGTCCTCGAAGGCGGAGTCGTAGGCGCCGTAGGCGACCCGCATCAGGTAGGTCGTGTAGGGCAGCGCGACCACGACGAGGACCAGCACGATGCCGACCAGCCCGGGGACGCGCAACCGCAGCAGCGTGACGTCGATGCCCAGCACGACGGCGAAGAGCGGCAGGGCGACGGGGAGGAAGAGCAGGACGGAGACCAGCCGCGGCAGCGGCGCCGTGCGCAGGGCGAGCGCCCGGGCGGCGGCCGCCCCGAGCGGGGTCGCGATACCGGCCACGACCAGGCCCAGCAGGACCGAACGGCCGGAGGCGGCCACCCCTCCCTCGGCGAGCGCGAGCTCCAGCCCCCGCCCGCCCCAGTCCTGAGGCAGCCGCGCCGGCGCGTCCCAGGTGTCGGCGACGGCCCACAGCAGCAGCGGCACCAGCGGCAGCAGGAACCACACCGTCAGCGCCATTCCCGCCCCGGCACGCAGCACACGGATCCCACTCATCGCCACACCGCCGTCCGGCGCAGCCACGCCAGGGCGACCAGCACCGACGCCAACGACAGCGTCGTCGTGACCGCAGCGACCGCCATCGCCTCCGGGCGGGCCGAGAGGTCGGTCGAGGTGAAGACCCGGTAGGCCATCACCGGCAGCGGCTCGGGGTAGACCGGCCCCAGCAGCCAGGCGACCTCGTAGGACCCGAGCGTGTAGACGAACGTGATCGCGGACGCGGCGACGAGGGCCGGTGTTGCCAGCGGCAGGGTCACGTGCCGGAACCGCGCCCACCGGTCGGCGCCGAGGACGGCCGCGGTGTCGTGGTAGCCGGCGATCCGGGTGGCCAGCGCCGCCGTGACCACCAGCGCCACGAACGCGGACTCCTTCCAGGCGTACTCCACGACCACGGCGGTCGGCCAGTGACCCGCGACCAGGGCCGGCCACGCGTCGGGGGCGATGCCCAGCCACCGGGCGAGCAGACCGCCGTCCATGAGCAGCAGCCCGACCGACGCCGCACCCACGAGGTGCGGGACCGGGATCGGTGCGCTCCCGATCGCGGCCAGCAGCCGGCGACCACGCGGGGAGGCGACCAGGAGGATCGCTGCGCCCAGGCCGACGCCGGCAGCCACCAGCGTCGACGCGCCGGCGATGACGAGCGACAGCACCGTGGCGTCGAGCAGCTCGTCCGCCGCACCGGCGTACGCCGCCCCCGAGAGGCGCGGCTGCCCCACCAGCGGCATCAGCCCCGCGCTCTGCAGCACCACCGTGACCAGGCCGGTGCCCACGACCAGCACGACCACGAGCACGGCGGGGCCGACCGCCAGGATCCCGCGGAACCGGTCGCCGCGGTCATGGGCCGCTGCCGTCCCGACGCTCACCGGGTCGCGGCCAGGACGTCGCGCCGCCAGCCATCGTCGAGCGGACCCACCCAGTCGGCGGCCAGCTCGGGGTCGGCGCCCCGCGACAGCTCGGCGTAGGGCGGGACCACCGCTGACTCCGGCAGCTCCGCGAAGCGCCGTCGCTCCGGCGGCGACAGCCGCTCCAGGTCGAGCACCGTGAACTGACCCCACGTCGCCGGGTCGGCCTTGGCCGCCTGCTGCTCCGGGGAGAGCGCCAGGTCGGCCACGACCATCGCCCCAGCACTGTCAGCGGTGGTGGCGGGGATCGCGAGGAAGCTCGCGTTGCCGACGGTGCCCTCCTCGAGGGTGAGCACGCGGGTGCTCGGGGGGAAGGTGCCCTGCTCCACCAGCTCGGTGAGCGTTGCCGGGCCATAGGTCATGGTCATGTCGACCTGGCCCTGGGCGAAGAGGCGGTCGAGGGCGGCGACGTCGCGCGGGTAGGTGGCGCCACCGCGCCACAGGGAGGGCGCCAGGTCACGCAACCGCTGCCACAGCTGCGGCGCGAGCTCGTCGTAGGCGGCCTGGTCGTAGGTCGCCGGCACCTGTCCGGGCCCGCCGGCGACGCTGTAGAGGACCTGACGCACGAAGACCGAGCCGGTGAAGTCCGGCGGCGCCGGGTAGGTGAAGCGGCCGGGGTTGTCCTCGGCCCACTGGAGCACTCCCTCGAGGGTCGTCGGCGGGTCCGGCACCCGGCTGGCGTCGTAGACGAGCGTGAACTGCGCCTTGTGCCACGGGGCCTCGCACCCGTCGACCGGGACCCCGAAGTCGGAGAGCAGGAGCGGGTCCTCGGGATCGGTCAGGGCCAGGTTGGGGAGGGCGTCGGTCCACCCGCACAACCAGGCGTCGGCCTGCCGACCGGTGCGGAAGTTGTCGCCGTTGACCCACACCAGGTCCACGTCACCGTCGGTCCGGCCGGCCTGGCGCTCGGCCAGCACCCGGTTCACCGCGTCACCGGTGTCCGCGACCGGCACGCGGCGCAGCGTCACACCGAGCTCCGCAGCAGCGGGGGCGAGGACGTCGTCGACGTAGGCGTTGCCCTGGGGGTCGCCGCCCCACATCCACAGCGAGACCGTCTGCCCTCGAGCCTCCTCCGCGATCGCCGACCACGGCCGGTCGGTGTCGGCGGTGGTCGCGGCCGGTGCCGCGCACGCGGCCAGCACCGGCGCCGCCAGGGCCAGCAGCAGGCTCGCCCGCCGGGGGCGCGGGGGTCGGGGGGTGCGGGAGCGTGAGCGCAGGCGCACGCAGCCTCCTGGTGGTCGACGTGGTGGTTCTCGGCCCCGACCCGCCACGGCCAGGGGGCAGGTTGGACGGTCCGGGAACACGGTGGACCCCTCACCGCCTTCCCATCATGCAGACCGGTTCCACCCCCACCCCCCGAGGAGACACGGCCGTGACCCCCGAGCAGACCGCACGCAGCCGGAGATCGTCCTGGCTGCGGCTCGCGGCGTTCTCGCTCGTGGTCGCGGCCGCGGTCGCCGTGGCCCTCGTCGTGGACCTGCCATCGGCCGACCAGCTCCGCGACCGGGTCGAGTCGGCCGGGTGGGCTGCGCCCGTCCTCTTCGTCGCGGTGTACGTCGCCTCCACGATCGCCCCGGTGCCCAAGCACGTCATCTCCGCCGCCGCCGGGCTCGCCTTCGGGCTGGCCCTCGGCGTCGCGCTGGTCTGGCTCGGCGCCATGATCGGGGCCGTGGCGTCGTTCTGGCTCGGGCGGCTGCTCGGCCGCTCGGCCGTGGAGCGCATCTCCGGGGGGCGGGTCGCCCAGCTCGACGCCCTGCTGTCCCGGCACGGACTGGTGACGGTCCTGCTGCTCCGCCTCGTGGCCGTGGTGCCCTTCACGGCGATCAACTACGCGGCAGGGCTGACCGGGCTGCGCCACCGCGACTACGTGATCGGCACCGGGATCGGCATCCTGCCCGGCACGGCGGCCTTCGTGGCGCTCGGCAGCTACGGCACCTCGCCCACCTCGTGGCCCTTCCTCACCGCCGCGGCCGTGCTGGTCCTGCTCACGGTGCTGGGCACCGTCGCCGCCCGGCGCAACTGGGTCCGCGGGCGCGGGGAGGCTCGCTGATGCTGGATGCCCGTGTGCGGCGGCGGCTCGACCCGGTGCTGGCCGGAGCGGCAGCCGCGATCGACCGGCCGGGAATCACCCCCGACCGACTCACCGCGGCCGGACTGGTGCTGGGCCTCGGGAGCGCGGGGGCCGCCGCCGGCCGGTGGTGGGGAGTCGCCCTGGTGCTGTGGCTGGTCTCGCGGGTGGTCGACGGCCTCGACGGCGCCCTGGCGCGACACCGCGCCGCCAGGACGCCCGGAGGTGCGGATGCGGGAGGCTTCCTCGACATCACGGCGGACTTCGCGGTCTACGGGACGAGCGTGGTCGGCGTCGCGGTCGGCGTGACGGCGGCCTACGACGCGCCCTGGTGGCCGTTCCTGCTCGTCCTGCTCGCCTACTACGTCAACGGCACGGCCTTCCTCGCGTTCTCCTCGATCGCCGAGCGGACCGGCCGCACCCTCGACGACGGCCGCTCGCTGTCCTTCCTGGGCGGCCTCGCCGAGGGCACGGAGACCATCGCCGTGCACGCGTTGTGGCTGCTCCTGCCCTTCTGGGCCTGGCAGCTCGCCGTCGGCTGGGCCGCCGTCGTGCTGGCCAGCGCGGCCCAGCGGACGTGGGCGGGCTACCGCGCGCTGTCCTGACCGGCCGCGGCCGCGGCCCGGGAGCCGACCCACCGGCGGCGGGCCGCGACCAGGGCGCGGGTGACGCGCTCCGGCGCGCCCTGCCGCAGACGCGAGCGCACGTCGGCGACCGCCGCCCGCCACAGACCGTCGTTCCACGTCGGGTAGGGGTGGGTCGTCCCGGCCAGGTCGCGCGTGCGCATCCCGTGGCGTACGGCGAGGGTCAGCTCCCCCACCGTCTCCCCCGCCCTCGGGCCGACCACGGTGGCACCGAGGATCCGTCCTCGCCGGTCCAGGACCATCCGCGTGAAGCCACCGGTCTCGCCCTCGGCCACCGCACGGTCAACCTCGGCGTGCTCCCAGGTGACCACCGACAGGTCATCGGCACGCTCCGCCCGCTCGGTGGCGACGCCCACCGCGGCCACCTCGGGTTGGGTGTAGGTGACCCGCGGGTTGGTGGCGAGGTCGATGCTGCGCCGCAGTCCCAGCACGGCGTTGGAGGCGGCCAGGCTGCCGTGCACCCCGGCGAGGTGGGTGAACTGCGGGTGCCCCGTGACGTCACCGGCGGCCCAGATCCGCGGGTGGGAGGTGCGCAGGTGGTCGTCGACCTCGACGTGACCGCGCTCGTCGGCCCGCACGCCCGCGACCGCCAGCCCGAGGTCGTCGGTGCGTGGCGTCCTGCCGGTGGCGACCAGCAGCCGGTCGAAGGACACGCTGTCGCCGCCCTCGAGGAGCAGGTGGCCCGCGCCCGCGCGCTCGGCCTTCACCTCCTCGACCTTGCTGCCGGTGAGCACCCGCACGCCGTCACGCCCCAGCGCCGCCTCGACCACCCCCGAGGCGGCCGGGTCCTCCGTGGGCACGAGGCGGTCGGCGGCCTCGACCACGACCACCTCGGCGCCCAGTCGCGCGAAGGCCTGTCCGAGCTCGCAGCCGATGGCGCCCCCACCGAGCACCGCAAGTCGCCCCGGGAGCTGCTCGAGGTCCCAGACGGTGTCGCTGGTGAGCGGGTCGCAGGACTCCAGGCCCGGCACCGGCGGCAGCTGTGGGGCAGAGCCGGTGCAGACGAGCGCCTGGTCGAACCGGATCTCACGGTCCCCCACGCGGGCGGTCTGGCTCCCCGTGAAGGTCAGGTCGCCGGTCCACACGGTCACGCCGGCCTCCTCGAGCGCCTCAGGCGAGTCGACGGGGGCGATGGTGCGGATGGCGCCGCGGACGTGCTCCATGACGGCCGCGAAGTCGACCCGCGGCCGGCCGGCGTGCACGCCGTACCGCGCGCCGTCCCGCACCGTCGCCGCCACTCCTGCTGCCGCGAGCAGCGCCTTCGAGGGCACGCACCCGGTCCACAGGCAGTCGCCGCCGGTGCGCTCGCGCTCCACGAGGAGAACCCGCGCGCCGAAGCCGGCGGCGGTCTTGGCGCCGACGATCCCGGCAGTGCCACCGCCGACGACCAGGAGGTCCCAGGGCGCTCCGTGGGCCGGCCTCACCGGGTCCCGTCCCGGGTCAGCCGATCCAGGACCGCGTGCATGCGGGCCACCGACTGCTCGTCGGGCAGGTGCTGCTGCGACCAGCGGTGCAGTGCCCGCCGCAGCGCCTTGTGCTCCACGGTGACCCGGGAGCACTTCTCGCACACCGCGAGGTGCTCCTCGAGCCGCCGCACCTCGGCGGGCGTCAGCGGCGCGGCCGGATCGGCGTCGAGGTAGCGGCCGATGCGTCGGGCGGACCAGTGGCAGGTGATCATGCGGCGCACGGTGCCGATCACGGGGTCCTCCTGGGGGTCGTGGCCTCGCGGATGTGGTCGCGGACCTTGGAGCGGGCCCGGCTCAGCCGGGACATGACGGTGCCGATGGGGATGTCGAGGGCCTCGGCGGTCTCGGCGTAGGAGAGCTCGTCGACGTCGACGAGCAGCAGCACGGTCCGGAACCGTGGGTCGAGGTCCCGCAGCGCGTCGACGAGGTGTTCGTCCATGATCGCGTCGAGGACCTGCTCCTCGGGACCGGGCGGCCGGTGCGCGCCGAACGCGGGACGGGGGTCACCGAGGCTCGCCCAGTCCTCGACGAGGTCGGGCCGTTTGCGGCGCAGCAGGTTGAGGTGCGTCCGGCGCAGGATCGTCAGCAACCACGACCGTGGGTGGCGTCCGTCGAAGCGGTCGACGGCACGGAACGCCCGGATCAGGGTCTCCTGCACGAGGTCCTCGGCGTTGGCCGTGCTGCCCGTCAGGGTGCGGGCCACGCGCAGCAGCACCTGGATCTCGGGCTCGACGTAGCGCGCGAAGGCCGCGGTCGCCCCGTCGGGCGCGGTCGACTCCCCGCTCGTCGGTGGCTGGGCTGGCTGCACGCCGGGTGAACCCGCCGCCCTGCCCGCGGTGTTCCCGGCCCGGTCCGGGTCCGGCCTCGTCGGCGCCGTCACCCGCTCCGCACCTCCACCAGTGGCAGCAGCCGACGCAGGCCGCGGTTCTCCGCCGGGTCGAGCACGGAGTGCTGCACGCAGGCCGGGACGACGCGTCCCTGCTCCGGGTGCGCCATCGCATAGACGCAGGACCGCAGTCGTTCCTGCGTCGCCCGCACCTCGGGATCGGTCGCCACCTCGTTGCGCTCCATCAGCTCCCAGGCGGGCCGGACCTGGGCGGCGTCCATGAACATGTGCATGACGAAGGTCATGGGTCGGACGCTACGCGCGTGCCGCAGCAGGTGGAGTGCGCCGCCGGAGCGGCGGACCGAGCGGCGCACCCAGCCGACGGCGGCGGGGAGCGCGCCGAGGTTGCCGACGGCCACCCGGGCGAGACGGACCAGCAGCACCAGGGGCGGGGTGCCGGACACCCGCACCCCGCCCGCCCGGCGCAGCACCTGGTCGCGGAAGGCGAGGTCGCGGGGATCGTCCTCGTCGAGCAGCGGCACGAAACGGTCGGCGACCAACCAGCCCCACGCGGAGCGGTTGCAGCGCGGGTCCCCCATCTGCAGCGCCCGCCAGGGCAGCGGCCCGCCGGCTCCTCGCTCGATCTCCGCCCACACCGCGTCGGGGTCGATCGACCGGAAGTCCTCCACCCACCGCCGTTCGTCGCCGACGTACGCCGCCGGCTGGAAGGACAGCATGTCGTAGCCCATCGGCACCGTGGTCCGCACCACCTCGGCGACCTGGCCGACGTTGGCGGGCGTGACCGTCATGTTGTGTGCCACGTAGGAGCGCACACCGTGGTCGCGGCGCAGCCCTCTCACCAGCTCGAGGAACCGGCGCCGGTAGGGCTCGAGCGCCCGCTCGTCGCGAGGCCGCGGTATGCCTCGGCGGCCGCGCATCAGCGAGTCCATGTGGGCGGCGAAGGACACGCGGGGCAGGCGCACCTCGCCCTCGTCGTCGAGGACGAGCCGGCGCAGGTAGTCGGCGTCCACGTCGCCGTGGGTCATGCTCATGGGCTCGCGGCCGTGGGCGCGCATGGCCAGCAGGGCCGCCGCGTGGTCGTCGGGGTCGAGCAGCGTGACCTCGCCACCGATCAGCTGCGCATGGCCGTGCGGTGCCCGGTGGGCCTGCAGCCAGGCCATCTGTGCCTCGACCTGGTCGACGGTGTGGGGGCCGTCGACCCGCACCTTGTTGGCGTCCGCCGAGTGGTAGCACGGCTTGCACGTGAGGTTGCAGCGTGGGAAGACACCGTGCGTCCCCTCGCAGCCGACGGCGTGCCGCCCCACGAGCTGGTTCTCGGTGCGAACGACGTCGGGCAGCTCCCGCCAGCGACGCCGCAACGCCGCAGCCATCGCCGGGTCGACCGGCGCCGTCCTGACCCACCACGCGGACATCCGGTCGAACGGGCGCACGGCGGGGCCTCCCGGGGTCGAGGGCGAGGGCTGTGTGGGAACACGGTGGCACGCGGCGGGGATTCCGCGCGGGGAATGGCGCGCCCGCCCGGCCGGGTTGCCCGAGGACACCCGGGTGCGTCACGCGACCGGGGGGACGATGTGCCGACGAGTGAGAGGTGGGACCAGTGAGCTCTTTCGACGTGATCGTGATCGGCCTGGGTCCTGGTGGGGAGCATGTCGCCGGCAGCCTCGCCGACGCGGGGTTGAGCGTGCTCGGCGTGGACCACGGGCTGGTCGGCGGCGAGTGTCCCTACTGGGGCTGCGTGCCCTCGAAGATGATGATCCGGGCGGCCGACGCACTCGCCGAGGCACGCCGCGTGCCCGGGCTGGGCGGTGACACCGGTGCCGTGCGGCCGGACTGGACGACGGTCGCCACCCGCATCCGCGAGGAGGCCACCGACCGCTGGGACGACTCCGTCGCGGTCCAGCGCTTCGAGGACAAGGGCGGCACCTTCGTCCGCGGTACCGGCAGGGTCGTCGGTCAGGGCCGCGTGGAGGTGGACGGGGTGACCTACTCCGCCGGACGTGGCGTCGTGCTGGCGACCGGCACCCAGCCCGCCGTACCACCCATCGAGGGACTCGAGGACGTGCCCTACTGGACCAACCACGAGGCGATCGAGGCCAAGGAGCTGCCGGAGTCGCTGGTGGTCCTCGGTGGCGGCGCGATCGGCTGCGAGCTGGCGCAGGTCTTCGCCCGGTTCGGTGTGGCGGTCACGGTCGTGGAGATGGCACCCCACCTGGTGGCCGGCGACGAGCCCGAGGTCGGGGAGGCGCTGGCGGAGGTGTTCGCCGAGGAGGGCATCCGCGTGCTGACCGGGGCAGAGGTGCAGCGCGCCGGCCGTGACGGCGACCAGGTGGTCCTCACGACCGCGGACGGGACCGTCACCGCCGAGCGGCTGCTGGTGGCCACCGGTCGCCGCGTCGACCTCGCCGGCCTCGGCGTTGCCGCACTCGGCCTCGACGACCAGGCGGGCTCCCTGCCCGTCGACGGCCGTTGCCGCGTCACGGACGGCGTCTGGGGCGTCGGTGACGTCACCGGCGAGGGCGCCTTCACCCACGTCGCGATGTACCAGGCGGAGATCGTCATCGCCGACCTGCTGGGCCGCGACCACCCCGAGGCCGACTACCGCGGGCTCCCCCGGGTCACGTTCACCGACCCCGAGGTCGGTGCCGTCGGGATGACCGAGCAGCAGGCTCGCGACGCGGGGATCACCGTCCGCACCGGCAGCGCGCAGGTGCCGAGCACCGCCCGAGGATGGATCCACAAGGCCGGCAACGAGGGGCTCATCAAGCTGGTCGAGGACACCGAGCGGGGTGTCCTGGTCGGCGCCACCGCGATGTCGCCCGCCGGCGGCGAGGTGCTGGGCGCCCTGGCCGTGGCGGTCTCCGCCCAGGTGCCGACGGCGGCGCTCCGGAGCATGATCTACGCGTACCCGACGTTCCACCGGGGCATCGAGGACGCGCTGCGGGACCTGGGCTGACCCCCAGCTGGTCCCGGGAGAGGAGCACACGATGGGCGACAAGGGAGCCAGGGCCAACGCCGCGGCCGACGATGCCGCCGAGGCACTCGTCGCGGACCTGCAGGAGCTGGGTCCGGTCACGTCGAAGCGCATGTTCGGTGGCCAGGGGGTGTTCTGCGACGGGGTGATGTTCGCCCTCGTCGACACCCGCGGCGACTGCTACCTGCGCGTGGACGACGAGACGCGAGGCGCCTACGAGGCGGCGGGGTCCGCGGCCCACGGCCGGATGCCCTACTGGACGGTGCCGCCCCACGTCCGGGAGGACCCGCCGGTGCTCGTCGACTGGGCCGGTACCGCCCTCGAGGTCGCTCGCCGCGCCAAGAAGTGACTCAGGTCGCCCGTCGGGCGGCGAGCGCGGCCAGGCCGGTGGTGACGGGGACCGCGGCGATCAGGCCGAGGGTGGCGACGGCGCTGCGCACGATCTCCTGGGTGATCACCTGGCTGGTGACCACGCCCGCGAGCGGGGCCTCGCTCGCGACGACCAGGATGAGCAACGGCAGCGAGGCTCCGGCGTACGCCAGGACGATGGTGTTGATGACCGAGGCGATGTGTGATCGGCCAACGCGCGTGCCGGCGCGGTAGAGCTGCCCCAGGCCGTACGCCGGGTTGGCCCGCGCCACCTCGTGCACCGTGGCCGCCTGGGTGATGGCGACGTCGTCCAGCACGCCCAGGGAGCCGATCACGATGCCGGCCAGCAGCAGCCCCTGCATGTTGACGCTGTAGCTGGTGCCGACCGAGGTGGCCAGGTCGTCGGTGAACCCCGTCAGGTGCAGCCCGGCCACCGCGACGGCGGACAGCAGCCCGGTCAGACCCAGGCTGATGAGCGTCCCCATCAGGGCGACCGTCGTGGACATGGTGAAGCCGTGGGTCAGGTAGAGGACGGTCAGCATGATCGCCGCCGACCCGACGAGCGCCACCAGCACCGGCGGCTCGCCCGCGAGGATCGCCGGGACCACGAAGAGCACCAGCACACCGAAGGTGACCGCGAGCCCGGCCAACGCGCTGACCCCCCGCCAGCGACCGAAGGCGATGACCGCGAGTGCGAAGGCAGCCCCCACGACCAGCAGGCCGGTGCTGCGCTGGTGGTCGACGACGGCGTAGACGGGCCCGTCCGGACCCGTGGAGCGGACCACCTGCACGGCGTCACCCTCGGCGATCAGCGGGGCGCCCGGCCCGTTGGGCAGCGGCGCCGTGACGTCCTCGCCCTGGTCCGCGCCTTCGGCGATCCGGACCCGGGTGGTGCCGCACCCGTTCACCTCGTCGTCCAGCTCCTCCGGGCAGGGCTCACGCTCGAGGGCCACGACCTCCCCGTCCAGCTCGGTCGGCGCGTCGGCCGGCACAGGTTGGCTCACGTCCCGATCCGGCCACAACCAGACCATCGCGACCAGCGTCAACACGGCGACGGGGGCGATGAGCAGCACGGCGACGCGGCGCAGCGGACCCCGGTCGGACGTCGCGACGTGGCGCGGGTGGTGCGCTCCCATGCGCTGCTTCCTCACGGGGTCGTGGACCGGGACGGCCTCGGGTGATGGCGTCGGTCGATGCTAGCGGCGCGGTCCCCGGGACCCCGGACCCCCGCTCGAGATTGAGAATGGTTATCGTTAGAACCACCAGCGCTTCCTGCCCCGAAAGGCTCCTCCTCGATGCGATCGTCCACCCGCACCCGACTCCTGCTCCCACTGCTGGCGAGCGTCGTGCTCGGCGCCAGCGCCTGTTCGGCCGGCGCCGACCGCGCGGGCTCCGCCGAGCCGCTCCGGATCGTCGGCCCCTTCGAGGTGCACAGCCTCGACCCGGCGCTGGACGGCGAGGTGTTCACCCGCCTGCAGGTCAGCGAGACCCTCGTGACCAGCGACCTGGAGGGCGAGCTGACGGCCGGGCTCGCCACCACCTGGTCGTCCTCGCGCGGCGACCGGGCCTGGACGTTCACACTCCCCCGTGACGCGACGTTCCACGACGGCACCCCCGTCACCCCTGGCGCCGTCGTCGCGGCCCTCGAGAAGGCCGCGCAGGAGGCGGCAAGCCCGCTCGCAGCGGCCCCGATCCGGCAGATCCGCACCGCGGGAGCGTCGGTCGTCGTGGAGCTGTCACGGCCCTACCTCACGCTGCCAGCCGTGCTGACGCACTACAGCACCGCCATCCTGGCGCCGGCGTCGTACGGCGCGGACGGACACGTCACCGAGGTCATCGGCACCGGGCCCTACCGGGTGACCTCGGCCGAGCTGCCGGCCTCGATCCAGACCACCCGCTTCGACAACTGGCGCGGCGAGGCGCCCGCGGTCGAGGACGTGACCTTCCAGGCCGTGGGACGTCCGGAGTCGCGGGCCCTCATGGCGGTCAGCGACCAGGCCGACGTCGTGTTCGGGCTCGAGCCCGCCGGTCGGGAGCGGGTGTCGGCCTCCGACGACGTGCAGATGGCCTCGAGCCTGCAGCCGCGCACCATCCTGCTCAAGGTCAACGCGGGCCACCCGGTGCTCCGCGACGTCCGGGTCCGCCGGGCGCTCAGCATGGCGCTGGACCGGGAGGCGATGGCCGAGGCGGTGCTCCGCGAGGAGGAGCTGGCCGCCACCCGCCTGCTGCCACCCTCGCTGGCCGGCTGGCAGTCCGACGGCACCGAGGAGCTGACCCACGACGTGGAGCAGGCCGAGAGCCTCCTCGAGGAGGCCGGCTGGACCGAGGGCGCCGACGGCATCCGCGTCCGGGACGGCGAGCCGCTGCGGCTGACCCTGCTCACCTATCCCGACCGCGCCGAGCTGCCGGCCCTCGCCACCGCGATCCAGGCCGCGCTGCGCGAGGTCGGCGTGGAGCTGTCGGTCACCGTGAGCAACTCCAGCGAGATCCCGTCCGGGCAGGCGGACGGCAGCCTCGAGCTCGCCCTCATCGCCAAGCACTTCGCCCTGGTCTCCGACCCGCTCATCGACGTCGCCGACGTCTTCGCCCCCGAGGGCTCCGACTGGGGTGTCATGAGCTGGAGCGACCCTGCCGTCGACCGCGCGGTGGAGGGCCTGCTGGCCGGGGCGACGGGCGCCGAGGCCACCCGGCACCGCGAGACGATCGTGGACACCGCCCAGGAGGAGCTGCCGCTGATCCCCGTGTCCTGGTACCGGATGAACGCCGCGGTCAGCGACCGGGTCGAGGGCTTCCGGATGGACCCGCTGGAGACCAGCTGGCGGCTCACCGACCTCACCTGGTCCTCGTGAGCAGCCGCGCCACCGCCCTCGGGCGGATCCTGGTGCACCGCGCCGCCCAGGGCCTCGGCGTCGCGGTGCTCGTGTCGGTGCTCTGCTTCCTGGTGGTGAGGAACCTGCCCGGAGACGCGGCCTTCCGGATCGCCGCCGGCCGGTACGGCTACGACCTCGTCGACCAGGAGACGGCTGCCGACGTCCGCGCGGAGCTGGGCCTGGACCAGCCGGCCTGGCGCCAGCTCCTGGCCTGGCTCGGCGACCTCGCGCAGCTCGACCTCGGGCGCTCGCTGGTCACCTCGCGCCCCGTGGTCGAGGAGGTGGGCTACTTCCTGCTCGGCACCCTGCAGCTCACCGCCGCCGCGCTGGTGGTGGCGACCCTGCTGGGCGGGACGATCGGCGTCCTGGCCGCGCGCCGGCCCGGTGGCACCCTGGACCGGCTGGCGACCGCCTGGGTGGCCGCCGTGCGCGCCGCGCCCCCCTTCCTCCTCGGCCTGCTGCTGGTGGTGGTCCTGAGCGCGCAGCTGGGTCTGCTGCCGGCGGTCGGGCACGGCGACGCCGCGAGCCTGGTGCTGCCCGCCCTGACCCTGGGCATCGGCCTGTCCGGGCTGGTGGCGCGGGTGACCCGCGACGCCGTCGTGGAGGTGCGCGCGGCGGACTTCGTGAGGTTCGCGCAGACGAAGGGGATGGCCGACCGCTGGGTGCTGCTGCGCCACGTCGTCCGCAACGCCGCCGTGGTGCTGGTCCCCTACCTCGGCATCCAGGCCGTCATCCTCGTGGAGGGCGTGGTGGTCGTGGAGAGCCTCTTCGCCTGGCAGGGACTGGGCCACGCGCTCGTGCACGCCGTCTTCTGGCGTGACGTCCCGGTCCTGCAGGCCAGCGCCCTGGTCCTGGCCCTCCTCATCGTCACCGTCAACACCGTGGTCGACCTGCTCGTGCTCTGGCTCGACCCGCGGCCGCGCCGACTGGAGGCACGCGCATGACCGCCACCCCGCTGCTCGAGGCGACAGCCACCCCCGCGGCGCCTGCACGACGACGGCCCGCGGTCCGCCGGGTGGCGGCGGCCGGCCTGGTGGGCCTGGCCGCGCTCGCCCTGGTCGGGCCGCTCGTCCTCCCGGACCCCACAGCACAGGACCTGGCTCGCTACCTCGAACCACCCAGCCTCGACGAGCCGCTGGGGCGCGACGACTACGGGAGGAGCGTGCTCGCCCGCCTGGCCCACGCGACCCGGCTCTCGCTGCTGCTGGCCGCGGGCTGCGTGGCCACGGCGCTGGTCCTGGGCACGGTCACCGGGATCGCGTCGGCGTGGTTCGGCGGCTGGGTCGACGGCGTGCTGCGGGCCCTCTCGGAGACCCTCGTGGCGATCCCGGGGCTGCTCGTGGTCCTGCTGGTCGCCGCGCTGGCGACGGGAGGCAGCCTGTGGCCGCTCTACCTGGGGCTCGCGCTCGCCCAGTGGGTGGAGTACTTCCGGGTGGTCAGGGCCCGCAGCGGGCTGGTGCTCGGCTCCCCCGCCGTGGAGGCGGCAGGCCTGCTGCGGCTCGGCGCCCCCCACGTCGTACGCCGCCACCTGTGGCCCGACCTGCGTCCGCTGCTGACCACGCTCGCCTCGCTCGGGATGGTCACCTCGGTGCTCGCGATGTCGACTCTCGGCTTCGTCAAGGTCGGCCTGCGGCCCCCGCGGGCGGAGCTCGGCCTGATGATCACCGAGTCGTTCCCGTTCTACGACGTCGCACCCTGGCTGACGCTCGCCCCGATCGGGGTGCTCTTCCTGCTCACGCTCTGCTTCCTGGGCCTGCGCTCGACCGAAGGAGCCCGATGAACCACGCCGTCCTCGCCCGCCACGACTCCCGGCTGGTCGTCCCGCGGGCCGTCGTGCGGCACGGCGACACCGTCCTCGCCGACGCCACCGACCTGCGGATCGCCCCCGGGGAGCCGCTGACCGTCATCGGCGAGAGCGGCTCGGGCAAGTCCGTGCTCGCCCACGCGCTGCTGGGGACCCTGCCGCCCGAGCTCGCGGCGGAGGGCTCGGTCACCATCGGCGACGCCACCTTCGACCTCGCTGACCGCGACGGCCGCCGGCACCTGTGGGGGCGGCGGCTGGCCCTGTTGCCCCAGGAGCCCTCACAGGCGCTCGACCCGACCATGCGGGTCCGTGGTCAGGTCGCCGAGGGCGCCGCCGGGTGGCGGCCCCGCAGCGCGGCCGCCCTCGAGCTCGCCGACCGGAGGCTCGGCCAGCTGGGCCTGGGCGAGGTCGGCGCGTCGTACCCCCACACGCTCTCGGGGGGCATGGCCCAGCGCGTCGCATTCGCCGCCGCCACCATCGGGGGCGCGGAGGTCCTCGTCGTCGACGAGCCCTCGAAGGGCCTCGACCCGGACTCGCTCGACCAGCTCGCCGACCTGCTCCTCGCCCACGTCGCCGCGGGGGGCCTGCTGCTGACGATCACCCACGACCTGCGGCTGGCTCGGCGGCTGGGCGGCCAGGTCGCGGTGATGCGTCGGGCCACGATCGTCGAGACCGGCCCCACCGAGCAGGTGCTCAGCTCGCCGGCCGACCCCTACACCCGTCGACTGCTGGGCACCGAGCCCGCCCGCTGGGCCTTCCCCTGGCTCCGACCCGGCCGCCAGGTCGCACCGACGGGCGAGCCGGTCGTGCTCGCCGACCGGATCAGCAAGGCCTACGGCGCCGTCCGGCTGTTCGAGGACCTCTCGGTCGAGCTGCGGCCGGGCGAACGCCTCGCGCTCACGGGGCCGAGCGGGGTCGGCAAGACCACGCTCGGCAACGCGTTGCTGCGGCTCACCCGGGTCGACAGCGGCACCGTGCGCCACAGCCCGGCCACGGCGAGCGGCCGGCTCCAGAAGCTCTACCAGGACCCGGGGCTCTCCTTCCCGCCTCGCGTTCCGCTCCGGGTCGCGCTGCAGGACGTGGTGCGCCGCCACCGGGTCGACGGCCGGCGTACGGCCGACCTGTTGGAGCGCGTCGACCTGCCCCCCACGATCCTGGGGCGGCGCCCGGGGCAGGTGTCCGGCGGTGAGCTGCAACGGATCGCGGTCGTCCGCGCCATGCTCCCGCAGCCGGCACTGGTCATGGCCGACGAGGCGACCTCACGGCTCGACCTCGCCACCCAGGCCGACACGATGGACCTGCTGATGAGCGAGGTCGACGCCAGCGGGTGCGCGGTGCTGCTGGTCACCCACGACCAGCAGCTGGCCACGGCGGTCGCCGACCGCGACCTCCGGCTGGAGCCACCCCGCGCTGGCTAGGCTGGGGCCCCGGACGAGGAGGTGTCGTGGCCGCTGGCACCAACGGGCAGCGCCCGGGTCGGCCCGCCCCGCGCGAACGGTCGACCCGGCAGTTCCAGGCGGTCCTCCAGGAGCTGGGTGGTGCCGACGACTTCCGCAGCGCCCAGGAGATCCACGCCGCGCTGCGGGGACGTGGCGCCTCCGTGGGGCTCGCGACGGTCTACCGCGCCCTCCAGACGCTGGCCGACGCCGGGCGCGCGGACGTGCTCCGCACCGACACCGGGGAGTCGCTCTACCGCGAGTGCGGCGAGGCCCACCACCACCACCTCGTGTGCCGCAGCTGCGGCCGTGCCGTGGAGATCCGCGGGCCCGCCGTGGAGCGGTGGGCCGACCAGATGGCCGCCGAGCACGGCTACACCGAGGTCAGCCACACCGTGGAGCTCTTCGGCACCTGCACCGACTGCCAGCAGGCCGTCGACCGCACCTGACCACGCTCAGACCCCGGCCGACCGGGAGCGCTCGGGCACGGCGTAGCGGGCCATCCAGCGCCGGTCGATCCGGCGTTTGAGCCGCAGCGCCGACCCGCCGGCCCACCAGAGCCGGCCCCGCACGGCCAGGCCGTGGCCGTCGCCGAGGTCCAGCACCGCGAGCGCCCGCCGCTGCGGACGGTAGACCGGTGCCGGTCCGCCGCGGGCCCGGCTGAGCAGGCTGTCGACCAGCACCGGCGCCTGGCGCACGCCGTGGACGCCGATCTTGGGCAGGGGTCCCGGCAGGAAGTGGGCGCAGTCGCCGACGGCGTGGACGTGGTCGTGCTCCGGGTGCCGCAGCGTCGGGCCCACCGGGACTCCCCGGTGGTCGCCGAGCCCGAGCCGGCCCAGCCAGGGAGGGGCGACCAGGCCCGTGGCCAGCAGCGCCACGTCGTGGGGGACCGTCGAGCCGTCGGCGAGGGTGCTCCGGTCACGGCCGATCGAACGGACCGGGGTCCGCTCCCGCACCTGCACCCCCCGCCGCCTCAGCAGGGACAGCACGTGGCGGCGGGCCCCGCGCGGCAGGTCGGACCCGATGCGGGCTCCCTCGAGGAGGACCAGCGTGCCGACCTCGGGGCGCGAGGCGAGGTGGGCGGCCAGCTCGAGGCCGGTCGACCCGCCCCCGACGACGGTGACCCGCAGTCCGTCGACTGGCGCGCCCGCCAGTCGCGCGGCGAGTCGACCCAGGCCGGCCAGCGGCTTGACCCGCACCACCGAGTCGTCGACCTCCAGCCCTTCCTCGCCGACCACGCTGCCGACGTTGAGGGACACGACGTCGTGGCCGAGGGTGACCCCGTCGTCGGTGGTGGCGGTGCGGAGGTGCGGGTCGAGGGCGGTCAGCAACCCGTGGTGGTGGCGTACGCCGTGCGCGCGGGCCAGCCCGGCGACGTCGATGCTGGCCTGCCGGGCGGGCACCGCGCCGGCCGCCGTGGCCGAGGCCAGGCCGCTGTAGTGGAACGTGTCCGGCGCCAGCAGCGTGACCTCGTAGCCGGCGGCGATCAGCTCGCCCGCCCGGCGTACCACCTCGAGGTGGGCGTGCCCGGCACCCACGAGGAGAAGCCGGGTCGTCGTCACCACCTCATCGTGGCAGGCCGGGGCAGATCAGCCCTCGGCCACCGCCTGCTTGAAGGCCGACGCCGGCTTGAACGCGGGCGCCACGGTCGCGGCGATCTCGAGCGCCTCGCCCGTCTGCGGGTTGCGCCCCGAGCGGGCAGCACGGTGGCGCGGCTCGAAGGTGCCGAAGCCGGACAGGGACACCTTGTCCCCCGCCGCCACAGCACCGACGACGCCGTCGATGACGGCGCCCACGGCCGCCTCCGCCTGGGTCGCGGTCAGCTCGGCCTGGCGGGCGACGTTCTCGACGAGGTCCTTGCGGTTCATGCGGTTGCTCCTAGCTCTCGAGGTACCGGGTCCTGTCGTGACCCGACGGGCAGACTATGCCATAGTGAGAACCGTTCTCGTTGTTGAGCCACCGACGCGACCGAGGACGACCGGGACCGCATCATCCTCGGCGCACCCACCGCCGGACCGAGCGCCGCGCGCTGGTCACCACGAGCCGGGCGTCCACGGAGAACAGGATCGGCAGGGTCACCCCGCCCCGCCAGTGGGGGTTCAGCTCCTCGTAGTGGTCGAGGAGCCGACGCGCCTCGGCCGACCCGGCGAGCGCCTCGCTGTCGGCGACGTTCCCGCCCCGCACGACCCCTTCCACCCGGTCGAACGTGGTCGGGTAGAAGGTCTCCGCGAACGCCACGAGTGCCTCCCGCGCCCAGCCCGGCGCGTCGGGGTCCCTCAGCGACCAGGTGCGCCCCGACGTACGGGTCAGTGAGACATAGCTCTGGGGGTACGCCGTGGTGACGAAGTGCAGGCTCCGCGGCCCGAACCTGCGGAACGCGATGGGGAGCAGCCGCCACGGCGCCAGGATCGTCTTGGGGTGGCCGCGGTAGGCGCGGCGGAAGTAGAAGTACTTGGAGAACATCAGCAGCAGCCGCCGGCGCCCGACCTCCACGGGCAGCATCGCGATGCTGAAGAAGCCCTGGGCGACGTTGTCGGGGTCGACGAAGACGAAGACGAAGCGATCCGGGCCCACCACCGCCGACCGGAACTCCTGCCAGTCCTGCTCCTCGGATCGGGTGAGGGTCAGCATCTCCAGCCGCAGCCGCCAGATCTCACGCAGGCGGTCCTCGCCCAGCTCGTGGCTCGGGACCAGCAGGGCGCGCAGCGGTCGGCTCATGTCGGTGCTCCTGGGGCGGGCGGCGGGTCGGGGATCCGGGTGTTCGGGGCCTCGGGGACGAGGCGGGTCGAGGATCCTAGTCCGCGGTGCAGAGCTCACCGTCACTCGGCACCGTGCCTAGGCTGCGAGCGTGGATCCTGACGTGCTGCTCGTCGGCTGTGGCGACCTCGGCTCGAGGATCGGGCTGCGGCTGGTCGAGCGCGGGCACCACGTGCTCGCGCTGCGTCGCCGCGCGGAGCTCGTGCCCGACCCCCTGCGCGGCCTGTCGGTCGATCTCACCCGCGAGGTGCCGCAGCTCCCGGCGCTCGACCTGCGCTTCCTGGTCGTCGCGCTGACCGCCCGTCCGCGTAGCGAGCGGGCCTACCGGGCGACGTACGTCGAGGGCATGCGGCGCGCCCTCGACGCGCTCGACGCGCTCGACCAGGAGCTGGAGCGCGCCGTCCTGGTCTCCTCCACGGGCGTGCACGGCGACGTCCCGGACGGCACGCTCGTCGACGAGATCCTTCCGCCCTCCCCCGCGGACGGTCCGGCCCGGGTGCTCCTGGAGGCCGAGGAGCTCTTCGCCTCACGGGTCCCCGCCGGCACGGTGGTGCGGTGCTCGGGTCTGTACGGCGGCGACCGGCAACGGCTGGTCGAGCGGGTGCGCGCGGGCGACGTCGGCGACCCTCACCGCTGGACCAACCGGATCCACCGCGACGACGCCGCGGCGGCCGTGGTGCACCTGCTCACCCGATCCGAGTCGCCGGAGCCCGTCTATCTGGCCACCGACGACGAGCCGGCGCTGATGGGCGACGTCGCTGCGCATCTCGCCGAGGTGCTGGGGGTGTCCGCACCACCTTCGGGCGACCGGACCCGGGCATACGGCAAGCAGATCTCGAACGCCCGGCTGCGCGCGACCGGGTGGGTACCGGCGTACCCGACCTACCGCGAGGGGTACGCCGCGTCGCTCACCGACCGGTAACGGCGTCCGTCGAGGCGTGACCGAGACGGCGCATCACGAGGGTCGTCGCGCCGCAGACGGTGGCCGACAGCACCGCACCCCAGGCCAGGTCGATCGGCACCAGCGCGGCCGGGAAGCCCTCGATCACGGCCAGGCTGGTGAGGTCCCACGTGGCGTAGGTGACCAGGCCGAAGAACGCACCCGCCGACACCGCCCACCGCACGCTGTCCCGCGCGAGCGCGGGCAGCACCACGAAATAGACCAGCCCTGCGACAAACAGCGCGTAGAAGAGCACCGCCGCCCCGACGCGCACCGACTCGGCCTGCAGCGGCCCCAGCTGGTCGACGTAGAGGTCGGTCGCCACGACCGTCAGCCACACCAGGTCGACGACGAGGAAGACGACCGCGGCGACGGCGTACGACAGGAGCGCGCGGCGCAGCTGGAAGCCCATGTCGACGAGCCTACGGAGTCGGTGTCCTGGCGACGCCGCGGCGGCCCGTTCACGATGCTGCGTCCCGGACGACGACGAAGGCCCGGACCTGGTGGTCCGGGCCTTCGTCATCTGGTAGCGGGGGCAGGATTTGAACCTGCGACCTCTGGGTTATGAGCCCAGCGAGCTACCGAACTGCTCCACCCCGCGTCGGTGACCAGAACCTTACGGGATGGGTGTGGAGGGGCCAAATCGAGGGGGTCTGGTTGTCAGACCCTGCTGCTTGGGTGGGGACATGGAAGCCGGCGTCGACACCACTCCCACCACGCTGGTGGCGCGGGTGCGCGAGGTGGACGCCGTGCGCCGCGCGGCCGACCTCGAGCTGCTGCAGCTGGCGGCCGCCTGGGCGGACGCCCACCCCGACCTCTCCGCCGCCGACGCCGCCACCTCCGTCGCGACCGGGGCCGTCGACCCGATGACCATCGGCGGGCTGGGCGAGGAGGTCGTCGATTTCGACGACTGGCGCGGCATCCCGACCGTCGCCTGGGACGCCGCAGCCGGGCTGGCGACCGCGCTGGGCCGTTCCACCCCGGCAGCAGACCGCCTGATCCGCCAGGCGCTGACGCTGCGCCACCGGCTGCCGCGCCTCTGGGGCCGCGTGCTCGACGGCTCTGTCGAGTCCTTCCGCGCCCGACGTGTCGCCGACGCCGTCGTCGGGCGCCCCGACGACGTCTGCGCCGACGTCGACGCGCACGTCGCCCGCGTTGTCGACACGGTCGGGATCACCACCCTCGACCGTCTGGTCGAAGAGGCGATGCTCCGCCTCCACCCCGAGGAGGTCGAGCTCGAGCGCCTCGCCCAGCTGGACGCCCGCTTCGTGAAGATCGACGAGCTCTCCATCAACCACACCGGCGTCGCCGACCTGACCGCCCGGGCCGAGTGGGCCGATCTCGCCGCTTTCGACGAGGCCGTCTCCGCGGTGGCGAAGGCGCTCGCCCAGCAGGACGCCGCCGCCGACCTTCCTGCCGACACCCTCGACGTACGCCGCTCACGTGCTCTCGGCGTCCTGGCGGACCCGGCCTCGGCGCTCGCGCTGCTCGAAGCAGGCCCCGCGCCCTCACCGAGGCGTCGTACGCAGCTGGTCCTCCACCTCACGCTCGACGCCATGGCGCGCCACGGCCTGCTCGGTCGCGACGGCCGACTCGACCGGCCGTTGCTCGGCCAGGCGGTGCGTGACTGGTGTGGTCGCCGCGACACCCACCTCACGGTGACGCCAGTCCACGACCTCGAGGAGCACGTCCAGGTCGGCGCCTACGAGATCGAGGGCCGGATGCGCGAGCGCGTCGAGCTGGCCCACCCGACCTGCGTGTTCCCCTGGTGCGCCCTGCCCGCCCGCCGCTGCGACGTCGACCACCGGGTGGCGTGGGGTGACGACGGCGCATCGTGCGACTACAACCTCGCGCCGCTGTGCCGGCGGCACCATCGGCTCAAGACGCACCGGGGCTACCGCTACACGCTGATCGAGCCCGGAACCTGGCTGTGGCGCACGCCCCACGGCCTGCAGCTCCTGCGCGACCGCCACGGCTCCCACGACGTCACCCCGGATCAGCCGCCAGCCGGCCGACCCGGGGCGTCGTGCCTCGTGGCTAGCCCTGGTCGCCCGACTGCTGCCCGTCCGCGAGCCGGACCGCCCGCTCGATGAGGTTCTGCGCCCGCTCCGTCTGCTCGGCTGCCCTGACGAGGTCGCCCTCGCCGTAGGCCTCGTCGGCCGCGTCGAAGGCCGCCTGCGCCTGACGCAGCAGCGAGGCGATCTGCTCCTCCACCGAGCCTTGGGTCGGCGGCTCCGTCGGTTCCTCGCCCGCAGGCTCCTCCGGGTCCGGCGGTGCCGGCTCGTCCACCTGGTCCGGGTCGACGCCGAGCGCGTCGGCCAGGGCCTGCACCAGCGAGGTACCGATGCCGACCCGGTTGCCGTAGGAGACGATCACGAACTGCAGGATCGGGTAGCTCGCCTCCGACAGCTCGCGGACGGCGTACACCGGCTGCACGTACATCAGCCCGTCACCCACCGGAAGCGTCAGCAGGTTGCCGAACGTCGGGTCGATCTCACCGAGGTTGAACGCCTGCAGCTCCCGCCGCACGTCGTCGCTGTTGGCCATCTCGTTGGCGATCAGGCCTGGGCCCGGCGTCTGCTCGTTGGGCAGCTGCAGCACGCTGATCCGCCCGTAGTCCGGGCTGGTCGCGTCGGAGTTCACCGACACGAACGACGCGAGGTTGTTCTTGTTGCGCGGCACGAACACCGACGTCAGCGACCAGACCTCTTCCTCCTCCGAGGTCGGGTCGTCGATGAACAGCCGGTACGGCGGCTGGTAGCTGCCCGAGGCGTACGGGTCCTCCGGGACCTCCCACCGGTCGTTGCCCTGGTAGAAGTCGCCCGCCTCGGTCACGTGGTAGCGCGCGAACTGGTAGCGCTGCGCCTTGAACATGTCCTCGGGGTAGCGCAGGTGCGGGACGATCGCCTCGGGGATCTCCGAGCGGTCCTGCACCACGTCGGGGAACGCGCCCCGCCACGCCTGCAGGATCGGGTCGTCCTCGTCCCAGGCGTAGAGGTTGACCGTGCCGTCGTAGGCGTCGACGGTCGCCTTCACGGCGTTGCGGATGTAGTTGACCTCGTCGGTCGGCAGCGTCCCGAAGGTGGCGTCCTGCGTGAGGGAGTCGTCGATCATCGTGTCGAAGGACTCGCGCTCCGCGTTGGGGTAGCGGTCGGTCGTCGTGTAGCCGTCGAGGATCCACACGATCCGCCCCTCGACCACGGCCGGGTAGGGGTCGGCGTCGACCGTCAACCACGGCGCCACCCGCTCCACCCGCTCACGCGGGGTGCGGTTGTAGAGCACCTTGCTGTTCTCGTGGACGCGCCCCGACAGCAGGAAGTTGGGCTCACCGAACCGCACGGCGTACATCAGCTTGGCGAAGAGGTTGCCCACCGGCACGCCGCCCGCCCCGTCGTAGGTCGTGGTGCGGCTCTCGTCGTCGCTCGCCGACTTGCCGAGGTCGAGCTCCACGGAGGGGGCGTCGTCGCTCGGCTTGCCGACGACCGAGTAGGTGGGGCTCAGCTCGCCGAAGTAGACCCGGTCCTCGTAGCCGTCGGGGAACAGGTTGGTCAACGCGTCCTGGCCCGGCTGCTGGCCCTCGGCCCACGGGATCTCGGCGCTGTCGCTCGCGTCGTCCTCGCCGCGCTGGTTCGCGAACGCGGCGATCACCCCGTTGCCGTGGGTGTAGACCGTGTGCAGGTTGTTCCAGTTCTGGTCGGCCTCCGAGATGCCGGTCTGGTCGAGCTCCCGCACCCCGAGCACCAGGGCCCGGTCGGTGCCGTCGATCTCGTAGTGGTCGACGTCGAGCACGTCGGCGACCGAGTAGTAGGCACGCACCTGCTGCACCTGCTCGAAGGTGCGGTTGACGACCTGCGGGTCGACCAGCGGCACCGAGGCCGTCTCCCCCGCCAGCATCGCCAGCCGCCGCTCCGCGGTCTGCCCCGTGTAGGGCGCGACCTCGATGCCCTCGAGGGCATAGGCCTCCCTCGTCGCGTCGATGTTGACCTCGAGGTACGGCGCCTCCCGGTCCGCCTCGGTCGGCTTGACCCGGAACTGCTGCACGACGGCCGGCCAGATCATCCCGATCAGCACTGCGCTGAGGGCCAGCAGGGCCAGGCCCACCGACGGCAGCAGCCAGGTCCGGCGCCAGGTGTTGAGGAAGAACAGCACCGCGCAGATCACGGCGATCCCCATGAGGATGCTCTTGGCCGGCAGCACGGCGTTCTCGCCCGTGTAGGTCATGCCGGTGATGAGCGACCCCTGGTTGGTCACCAGGTCGAACCGGTCGAGCCAGTAGTCGGCACCCTTCGCGAGCACGAACACCCCGAGCAGCGCGGAGAGCTGCACCTGCGCGGCCCCCGAGAGCCGGTCGGTCTTGGTCTGCAGCTGGATGCCGCCGTAGAGGTAGTGCACGAGCCCGGCCACGAGCAGCGCCACGATCGCGAAGGCCATCACCGAGTCGGTGAGGTAGTGCAGCCAGGGCAGGTCGAAGAGGTAGAAGCCCTTGTCGCGCTCGAAGTAGGGGTCCACGTCGCCGACGTCGACGCTGTTGCGCCACAGCATGTACTCGCGCCACTGCCCCGACGCCGAGGTGCCGGCGAAGAGACCCATCAGCAGCGAGACCCCGACGACCAGCCAGGTCCGGATCGGGGTGACGACCTCGCGGTAGCGGTCCAGCCCGGTCTGCTCGGGCGAGGGCATCCGGAACATCGGTCGGAACCGGTAGGCGAGGTACATGTTGGCGCCCACGAACGCCGCCATCACGGCCCCGAAGACGAGGAACAGACCGATGCGGGTCCAGAGCAGGGTGCTGAACACGCTGCTGAAGCCGATGGAGGCGAACCAGGACCGGTCGGTCCAGAAGGTGGCGAACGTGGTCAGGGCGAAGAAGCCGAGGACCAGCACGACCGCCGTGATGACGAGCGCGCGTGACCGCCGCGGCGGCTCCTGCGTCGGTGGCCGTGTCGGCCGCTGCGGGCTCCCTTCGTCGAACAGGTCGCTCACCGCTCGTCCTCCATCTGCACGTCGTCGTTCTCCAGGGTCGTGGTCAGCAGCTCGAGCAGTCCCGGCACCAGGTCGGTGCCGGTGACCACCGACTGCGCGTCGTCGTGCGCCCTCAGTCGCAGGGCGCAGTACGTCGCACCGGCCCGGGTCGCACCGGCGATGATCCGCACCTCTTGCCGGTCGGGGTGCTCGCGCGCGAACTGCTCCGCCTCGGCGCGGTCGGCGGGGATGTCGTCGACGTCGGGCGGCAGCACCAGTCGCTCCACGACCGCCGCGCACCCGCTGACCCCGTCGGGCCAGCTGATCTGCTCGAGCACGGACTCCAGCGGCCGGTCGGGTGGCAGCTGGTCCTGCTCGACCGGGGTCAGGGAGCCTGCGACCGGCTGGTCACCCAGCCCGGTGCTGGCGGCGAGAGTCGGTTCGCGGTCGAGCAGCCGCGTGGTGTCGACCAGGGCGTAGAGCCGCGCCGGCTGGTCCCAGCCGGAGTCGGCGACGTGGCCCTCGATCTCGAGGACGGCGGCCGCGAGCGCCGGGTCGACGTCGGTCAGGTCATTCACTGGCAACCCCTGTGTCGGTGCAGGACGGCAGGTCGGCGTCGCGGTCAGCCGTCCAGGCCTCCAGCGCCGCCACGGCGTCCCCGATGGTCTCCACGCGCACCAGCCGCATGTCGCCGTGGGGCGACTCAGCCGCGTCGTTGCAGTTGTCGGCGGGCACGAGGAAGAGCTCGGCGTCGTCCTGCCGGGCCCCCGCGATCTTCTGGTCGATCCCTCCGATGGGCCCCACCTCGCCCTCCGGCGTGATGGTCCCGGTGCCGGCGATGTTCTCGCCGTCGGTGAGGGAGCCCTCGGTGAGGGCCTCGTAGATGGCCAGGGAGAACACCAGACCCGCGCTGGGCCCCCCGATGTTGGGATCGACGTCGAGGGAGACGTCGATCGGGAACTCGAAGCTGCTGCGCGAGATGATGCCGACGCGGGGCTGCCCGTCGATCTCCTCCCGGCTGGCGGAGAGGTCGAGCCGCTCCCCGTCGCGCGCCACCCGGAACCGGATCGGTTCGCCCTCGTCGAAGGGCTCGACGGCCGCGGCGACCTCCTCGGGCGAGGACACCCGTTCGTCGTCGATGGTCAGGATGCGGTCACCCACCTCGAAGACACCGTCGGCCGGGCTGTCCTCGACCACCTCGTAGATGACCGGCGCCTCCTCGAAGTCGTAGTCGAGCTCGCGGAGCGCCGCGGCGATGGCGCTGTCCTGGGAGGAGGCCATCTGGAAGGCGCCCTCGGCGTCCTTGGTCTCGTCGGTGTCCTCGGGGGTGTAGATCGCGTCGTAGGGGTAGATGGCGGAGTCCGGGTCGATCCAGGCCCCGAGGAGCTGGAAGAGATTGACCTCGGACTGCGGCGGTGTCACGAGCACGGTGGTCAGCCGCAGCTCACCCTCGTCGCGGTAGGTCTCGGCACCCTCGATCTCCAGGATCGGATCGCTGCTGTCGTCCTCGACGGTGCCCAGCACGTCGACCGTGAGGCCCGGCGAGTAGGTCACGTAGGGCAGCGGCTCACGGAGTGCCAGCAGCCACAGCGCCACCAGCAACGGCACGGCCAACAGGCCGGCGAGGGTGCGCTGCGTCATGCGGCCAAGCCTCTCACCCGGGCGAAGCAGATCGGCGGCGTGGTGCGCTCAGGCGGTACGCCGCGGGTCCTCGGCGGGGGACGGTGCCGTGCGCGAGGGGCGGACCGCGATGCCGGTGCTGCGCTCGCGCGCCGCCAGCGGCCGGGTGGTCCCGGCAGCGGGGTGCTCGCGCTGCATCGCGGCCGCGAGACGGCGTACGGCGACCTCGCGATCCACCTCGCCGCGGCCCTCGCGCCCGAACCACGACACCCAGGCCATGGCGAGGGTGGTGACGACGCCGGCGGGCACCAGCCAGAGCAGGATCTCCACGTCACGAGGGTAGGTCCCGGGCCGGGCGGCACCCTCACGGCGCGCCGACCCACTCCTCGGTGCCGTCCCCGAACCGCTGGTGCTTCCAGATGGGCACCTCGGCCTTCAGGGTGTCGATGAGCGCCCGCGAGGCGTCGAAGGCCTCGCCCCGGTGGGCGGCGGTCGTGGCGACCACCACGGCGATGTCGCCGATCGCCAGCGTGCCGACGCGGTGCACCGCGGCGACCCCGTGCACCTGGTGCTCGCGGGCCACCCGCGCACACACCTCGCGCAGCCGCTCGAGGGCGCTCGGGTGCGCGGAGTAGTCCAGACCGGCCACCGACCTCCCCCCGTCGTGGTCACGCACCCGGCCCACGAAGAGCGTCAGCCCGCCGGCGGCGTCACCCTCGAGCGCGGCCACCACCTCGGCCACGTCGAGCGGTGTCTCCCGCAGGTCCACGAGGCGGACGGCGGGCGGCAGCACGTGATCGGGCACGTCCCGACTCTAACCACTTCCGGCGTAGGCTCGACGCCATGAGCGACGACGCCGACGAGGGCCAGAACCCGTTCAAGGGCACCCCCTTCGAGCAGTTCTTCAGCGGCGCCATGGGTGGTGGTGGCATCCCCGACCTCGGAGCGCTGTTCAGCCAGATCCAGGCCATGATGCAGCCCTACGACGGCCCCCTGAACTGGGACCTCGCGCTCGACATCGCGCGCAAGCAGGTCGCCCAGGGCCAGGACCCCTCGACCACCCAACGCCAGCAGGACCGCGTCGCCGACGCCGTCCGGCTCGCCGACCACTGGCTCGACGAGACCACCGACTTCCCCTCCGGCGTCACCGCCACCGCCGCGTGGAGCCGCGCCGAGTGGATCGTCGGGACGACCGAGGTGTGGAAGGGGCTCGTCGAGCCGATCGCCGCGTCGTCGGTCAACGCCCTCGGGTCCGCCATGCCCGAGCAGGCACAGGCGATGGGGGGCCAGCTCCTCGGCATGCTGCAGCGTGCCGTCGGAGCGATGCTGGCCCAGCAGATCGGGTCCGGGCTCGGCGGCCTGGCCGGGGAGGTCCTCACGGCCTCCGACATCGGCCTGCCCCTCGGCGCCCACGGCAAGGCCGCGCTGGTGCCGGCCAACATCGCCGAGTTCGCCGCGGGCCTGGAGGCGTCCGAGGACGACGTGCTGCTCTACCTCGCGCTGCGCGAAGCGGCCCACCAGCGGCTGTTCGCGCACGTCCCGTGGCTGCGCGACCACCTGATCGGCGCCGTCACCGACTACGCCCACGGTCTCGAGGTCAACACCGCCAACCTCCAGTCCCGCATGGAGGAGCAGCTGCGCGGCATGGACCTCTCCAACCTCGAGTCGCTGCAGCAGCTGACCGAGGGTGGCCTCTTCGACCTCTCCCAGAGCCCCGAGCAGGACGCGGCCCTGCAGCGGCTCGAGGTCACGCTGGCGCTGGTGGAGGGCTGGGTCGACGAGGTCGTCGGCCAGGCGACCGCCGAGCGGATGCCGAGCGCGGGCGCGCTGCAGGAGGCGGTCCGGCGGCGCCGGGCCTCCGGCGGACCGGCCGAGCAGACCTTCGCCTCCCTGGTGGGGCTGGAGCTGCGGCCGCGCCGGCTGCGCGACGCCTCGGTGCTGTGGGGCTCGCTGCGCACCCGGCAGGGCACCGAGGCGCGTGACGGCGTCTGGATGAGCCCCCACCTCCTGCCGACCGCGGCCGACCTCGACGACCCGCTCGGCTTCCGGGAGGGTGCCGACTCCCCCGACCAGCTCAGCGACGAGGACTTCGAGGCCGGTCTGCGTGACCTCCTCGACGGCGGGCCCGGGGACGACCGCCCCCGCGAGTGAGCCTCCACGCCGACGCGCTGACGACCCTGTCGGCGTGGCACCCACCCACGCCTGCACAGGCGGAGCTGCGCGACCGGTACGTCGAGCACCTGCGTGCCCACTCCGACGGCATGGAGCGCGCGTGCTACCCGGACCACCTCACGGCCAGCACGCTGGTGCTCGCCGCCGACGGCAGCCGGGTGCTGCTGACCCTGCACGCCAAGGCGGGCCGGTGGTTCCAGCTCGGGGGCCACTGCGAGTCGGGTGACCGGACGCTGGCGGGGGCCGCGACCCGCGAGGCCGTCGAGGAGTCCGGCGTGGTGGGCCTCGACGTGGACCCGGTGCCGGTGCAGCTGAGCGAGCACGCGGTGCCGTTCTGCGACGAGCGCGGCAACGTCCACCACCTCGACGTCCGGTTCGTCGCCGTCGTCGACGACGCCCTCCTCCCCGTCGTCAGCGACGAGTCGCTGGACGTGCGCTGGTGGCCCGTCGACGCGTTGCCCGACGCGCAGCCGGACCTCGTCGAGCTGGTGGCCCTCGGGGTGGCGCGTGCTCAGTCGACGTCGTCGGGCGGGGGATCGACCTTGGCCGCCGCCGACCAGCCCAGCAGGTAGCCCTTCGCCTTCTCGGCGTGGGGGTAGCGGTCCACCCACGCCCAGAAGGCCGCGTCGTGGCCGGGCTCGAGCAGGTGGGCGAGCTCGTGGACCAGCACGTAGTCGATGACCCACTCGGGCATCCCCTGCAGCCGCGACGACAGCCGGATCGTGCGGTCACCCGGGGTGCAGGAGCCCCAACGCGAGCCCTGGTTGGTCACCCACCGGACCGACTCCGGCGCCGCCATGGCGCCGAGGTAGCGGGAGGAGAGCCGGTTGGCACGGGCCAGGAGCTCCTGGTCGCTCGGGCGGGTGCGGCGCTCGGCGCGCTCGAGCCGCTCGATCATCGACTCCACCCACTCGGCCTCCTCGGCCCGGGTGAGCGTGGCCGGCACCATCACCACGATGCGGTCCCCGTCGCGATAGGCGGAGACCGTACGTCGCCGGCGCTTGGACCGGCGTACCTCGACCTCGGGCCGCACCGTCATGAGGGCAACCTAGCGCCGGCCCATGACAGCAGTCGCTCCCGTGGCCACGTGTTGACGATCCGGTCCGGGTCGATCCCCGCCGCCTCGGCCCGCTCGCAGCCGTAGTCGAGCATGTCGAGCTGCCCCGGCGCGTGGGCGTCGCTGTCGATCGAGAACAGGCAGCCGATGTCGCGGGCGAGCTCGATCAGCCGGGTCGGCGGGTCGCGGCGCTCGGGCCGCGAGTTGATCTCCACCGCCGTGTCGTGCTCGGCGCACGCCTCGAAGACGGCCCGGGCGTCGAAGTCGCTGCCGGGACGGGTACCCCGGTTGCCGGTGACGAGGCGACCCGTGCAGTGGCCGAGCACGTTGACGAAGGGGTTGCCGACCGCGGTGACCATGCGCCGGGTCATCTGGTCCTTCTCCATCCGCAGCTTGGAGTGGACGCTGGCCACGCGCACCTGGAGCTGCGCGAGCATCTCCTCGCTCTGGTCGAGCGAGCCGTCGTCGAGGATGTCGACCTCGATCCCCTTGAGCAGGGTGAAGGAGCCGTCGAGGTGGTCGTTGATGGCGTTCACGACCTCGAGCTGCCGGGCCAGCCGCTCCGCGCTGAGCCCGCGGGCGACCGTGAGCCGGGGTGAGTGGTCGGTGAGCACGAGGTAGTCGTGGCCGACCTCGATGGCACTGAACACCATCTCCTCGATCGGCGACCCGCCGTCGGACCAGTCGGAGTGCGAGTGCAGGTCGCCCCGGAGGGCGGCCCGCAGCTCGCGACCACCCGCGGCCAGCGGGCCCTGGTGCTCACCCTCGAGGCGGGCGAGCCGATCGGGGACCACCCCCCGGACCGCGTCCGCGATCACGGCGCCGGTGCTCGGCCCGATGCCGGGGAGCTCGGTGAGGGTCCCGGCCGCGGCCCGTTCGGCGACCTCCCCCGGCGACAGCGGCAGGATCGTGCGGGCCGCGGTCCGGAAGGCCTCGATGCGCCGGCTCTCCTCCCGGCCCCGCTCCATGAGGAACGCGATCCGCCGCAGTGCGGCCACCGGCCCGTCGTCGTAGGTCTCGCTCACCCGCGCCACGCTTCCTGTCCGAGAACTTTCTGTCCACACCCTGTGCACGTCCATGGTGGCTGGTCAGCGGGGCGGTCCGCGCGCCGCGACCGGCGTCCTCCACACCCCGGTCCCGAGTCCCTCCACCGCCTTGCGTGCCCTACCCACAGGTTCGTCCACAGGCTGTCCACAGGGTTTCGCCCGGGATCCCGGACCCACCGTTGACCCCGCGGGACCCGGGCTCCTAGCGTGGGCGACAGATGAGGCCCCGGGCCCGTCGAGGCGACCTTCGCAAGGGGAAGGCAAGGGTCGTGGAGGCGGGCCAGGGGCCTCTTCTCATGCCCGTTCTCATTCCTGCCGTGCCCGGTCGCGTGGCCGCATCCCACCTCACCGGCCCGTGAACCGCGGCGGCCGCTTCTCGCGGGCCGCGGCGATCCCCTCCTGGAGGTCCTCGGTCGCGAGCGTCACCGGCTGCGCCAGCGCCTCCCACTGCAGGCAGGTCTCCAGGTCGGCGTGGCCGCCGTCGCGCAGCGCGAGCGTCGTGAGCCGGCTCGCGACCGGCGCGGTCGCGGCCACCTCGCGCGCGGTCGCGAGCACGTCGTCGAGGAACGTCGTCGGCTCCAGGACCCGCGAGACCAGACCCATCCGGTACGCCTCGTCAGCCTCCACCACGCGGCCGGTCAGCAGCAGGTCACGGGCGTGGGCGCTGCCGACCGCCTCCGGCAGCAGGTAGGTGCCGGCCATCCCGGGATGCATGCCGAGCCGGACGAAGGGTGCCCCGAGGCGGGCGCCCGAGGCCGCGTAGCGCAGGTCGCAGGCCAACGCGAGGCAGAGACCGGCGCCGATCGCCGCGCCGTTGACCGCGGCGATGGTGGGCACCTCGAGCCGCCGGACCGAGAGCCAGGCCCGGTAGAACGGCAGCATCCGGTCGCGCAGCCGGTCGACGCCGGCATCGGGCTCGCTGGCGATCCACGAGGTGTCGCCCCCGGAGCAGAAGGCACTGCCGGCCCCGGTGACCACGACCGCCCGCACGGTCCGGTCCTCGGAGAGCTCGTCGATCGCAGCCACCCAGGACTCAGTCATCTGGTCCGACATCGCGTTGCGCTGGTCGGGGTTGTCGAGGGTCAGCAGGACGACGCCGTCAGAGGGGCGCTCGACGCGGAGGTGCGGGTAGTCAGGCATGGCTCGCAGGGTAGTGACCGGCCCCCGACAGCCCGGCGACGGCTCCCACCCCCTGTGAGCGCGAAATCACGCTCAGGGCGAGCCTCACCCACGCTCAGCGCTGCGTGTCGTAGGGTCGAGACCGGTTCTGGGGCCTCGGCCACGGAACCTCCGGCGGGCTTCCCCACCCGATCCCGCCGCGACGACCGAACAACGAAACAGCAAGGAGGCCGTCATGGCGGAGACCTGGAGCGGCGAGTTCTACTGCGTCAAGTGCAAGGAGAAGCGCGAGGCGGAGGGTGAGGTCAAGGTCAACGACAAGGGCACCCGCATGGCCAAGGCCGTGTGCCCCGTCTGCGGCACCAACCTCAACCGCATCCTCGGCAAGGCCTGAGAGCCGGCCGACCCACAACGTTGCGGCGGCACCCGCCCGGTGAGTCCGGGCGGGTGCCGCCGCTGTCGTCGTGGGCTGTGGACGAGCCGCCCGAGGCGCCGTCCCGCCGTGGCAGGGTGACGCGATGCCGGCACCACTCCTCCCCCGTGTCCGCCTCCGTCCCGGGATCCGCGTCGCCGCCCGGGGGCCCGGCTCCCTGCAGGTCGGCGCCCACCACGACCAGAGGTTGCTGCTCGCCGACACCCCCGACGTACGCCGGCTGCTGGCCCTGCTGCGACACGGTGTCGACCCCGGCGGCCTCCCGCCGCGTGACCGCAGCCTGTGTGCCGAGCTCTCGGAGGCCGGTCTGCTGACCAGCCCCGACGAGGACACCGTCCGCGAGCGCGCCCGGGCCGCAGCCCAGGTCCGGCTCGACTGCCCGGCCCCGGTGCGACCGGTCCTCGGCCGCCTGCTGGCCGCGGCCGGGTTGCCGGAGGCGGGGCCGGGGCGACTGGGGACCGTGCTGCTGGTCGTCTCGTGGGGTGCCGAGCCGGACCGCGAACGCCTCGCGGAGTCGGTGCGCGCGGACGTCCCCCACCTGCTGCTCACCGCCGTGGCCGGTCGGCTGCGGCTGGGCCCGTGCGTCGTCCCGGGACTGACCGCGTGCCTGCGTTGCGTCGACGAGCACCTCGCGGACGTCGACCCGCGCCACCCGCTGGTCGTCGAGCAGCACCGCACACCCGACGCGGAGGACCGGGTGCCCACGGCGGACCTGCAGCTGGCGCTCGCCTGGGCGGTCCGCGACCTCGTGAGCCTGGTGGAGGGCGACCGGCCGGCGACCTGGTCGACGACGGTGGAGCTGCTGCGGGACGGCGCGGTCATCCGCAGCTGGCGGCGCCATCCCCGCTGCGGCTGCGCCTGGGGTGACCGGCTGGCGGGCTGAGGACTACCACCACTCGCTGTCGAGCTTGCTCTCCATGGCCCGGAGGTTGGCCCGGGAGCATTCCTCGCAGAAGGTGCGGCGCCGACCGTTCTCGACCGCCACCGTCCACGTCAGGGTCTTCGCCTCGTCCGGTTCCTGACGCCCGCAGAAGTCACAGGTGGTCACGTCTCGACCCTACTCCGCCGGGACACAGCAGGAGCCGGGTACGACGTGGTCGTCGTACCCGGCTCCTGTCTCTTCGCACCCAGCGATCAGGGGTGGAGGGCCCGGAAGGGCCGCCTGCCTCAGAGCGCTCGGGCGAGGGCGAGGCGTGCCTGCTGCGCGGCCTGCTCGGCCTTGCGGCTGATGCGGCGGGCCCGGGCCAGCTGGTGGCCACGCCGCTGCTGCTGCGCCTCTCCCAGGCGCGCGGACATCTGTGCCCGCGCGAGGTCTTCGTGCATGAGTTCCATCTCGTTGCTCCGGATCGTCGTGTTGGTCATGTGGTCTTGGTTGCTGCTCTCTGGTGGAGGGACGGTGGTCACGCGGCGTTCTTGCGCGGACGGCCTCGAGGCCGCTTCCGCGGGATCACCACGCCCTGGGCGAAGAGCTCGCCGCCCCACACCCCCCACGGCTCCTGGCGCTGCAACGCGCCGGAGAGGCAGAGGTCGCGCACGGGGCAGTCCGTGCACAGGAGCTTGGCGAACTCCACGTCCGCGGGAGACTCCGCGAACCACAGCTCCGGGTTGTTCACCCGGCACGGCAGCCGCTCCTGGTCCACCTGCGCGGCGGCGTCGTGCAGGCCGCCGAGCGTGGCATCGGTCGTCCCATCAGTGCGGTCGAGAACGCTGATGGTCAATCTGGTCACCTCCTCCTGACTCTGATCGCTGGGTGCTGCGGAAACAGAAAGGCCGCGGATCCCGGGTTCGGGTTCCGCGGCCTGGAGGCGCCGATGCTGAGGTCAGGTCATCAGATCGGTGGACTCCAGGCAGTGGTACCCGGGACGGCGTCCTGCGCGAGGGTCGCGCCGGCCACGTGGCGATCGCGAACGATGTCGCCGAACGTGACGCCGTCGACGCCCCACTCCGTGGCGGCGAGCATGCTCGCGCCCATGCCGAAGGTGGCGCCGGACGCAGGCAGGACGAAGCCGGACGGGATCTGGGTCGTCGTCGGGAGCTTGATGCTGATCACTGATGCCACCTCCTCACGGTGAGTCGTGCGCGGGTCGTGCCAAGACCTGGATGCGCGTGTCGTGTGCGTTCCCGAGAACGGTAGCGGGTCGGTCTTGTCATGGGCAATCTATTTATTGGCTCATTTCACGAGACCTCTAGACCACCCTCGATCGCGGCGCGATCGGCCCCGTTCCCCGGCGCCCGGGGACCGCTCAACCGAGCAGGCCGAGCAGGTCCTCTCCGTAGCGGTCGAGCTTGGAGCGACCCACCCCGCTGATGCGGAGCAGCGCCTGCTCGTCGGCGGGTCGGTGCTCGGCGATCAGCTGCAGCGTGGCGTCGGTGAAGACCACGAACGCCGGCACGCCGTCGTCGGTCGCCCGCTCGCGCCGCCAGGAGCGCAGTCGCTCGTAGAGCTCCTCGTCGTAGGAGGCCGGGCAGTCGGCGCACCGGCCGAGCTTCTTCTGCGCTGCCGTGGCCAGCGGTGAGCCGCACTCACGGCAGTGGACGGCCCGGCGGCGCGAGGCCGGGGGCCGCGGTTGCTGCTCCTCGGGGAGGAGCGGGCGCAGGAACGGCGAGGGCTGGCGGGACTGGCGGCCGCCGGGGTTGCGCGCCCGGCTCCAGGAGACCCCGAGGTGCCGCCGCGCCCGCGTCATGCCGACGTAGAGGAGCCGACGCTCCTCCTCGAGCTCGGCGGGGCTCTCGGCATAGGTGATGGGCAGGGTGCCGTCCTGGATCCCCGTCAGCAGCACCGCGTCCCACTCCAGCCCCTTGGCGGCGTGCAGGGTGGTCAGGGTGACCCCGTCGGCCACCGGGGCGTGCTGCTCGGCGGCCCGACGGTCGAGCTCGTCGACGAACCCGCCCAGGTCGCCGCCCGAGCGGGCGAACTCGACGGCCTGGTCGACCAGCGCCTGCCACGACTCCCAGCGGTCGCGCACCTGGCCGCGGGAGCCGGGGGCCTCGGCGGTCCAGCCGAGGCCGGCCAGGGTGGCCCGGACCGTCTCGACCAGGTCGCCGGGCTGGGCGCCGGAGCGCGCGGTCCCGCGGAGCAGGGTCACGGCCTGCTTCACCTCGGGTCGGTCGAAGAACCGGGCCGCGCCCCGGACGACGTAGGGGACGGCCTTGGCCGCCAGCGCCTCCTCGTGGTTCTCCGACTGGGCGTTGATCCGGAAGAGGACGGCGATCTCGCCGTAGGGCGTCCCGGCGTCGGCCAGCCGACGGACCCGCTCGGCCACCGCCTCCGCCTCGGCCACCTCGTCGGGGTGACCGGAGAGCTCCACGGCCGGGCCGGCCGGCTGCTGCGCCACGAGCTCCACGCCCTTGCTCGCCGTGCCGTCGAGCAGCGTGTTGGCGGCGGCGACCACCTCGGGCGTCGAGCGGTAGTTGCGGACCAGCTCGATGGAGGTGGTGGCGGGGTACTTGGCGGGGAAGTCACGGAGGAAGTCGGCGCGGGCACCGGCGAAGGAGTAGATCGTCTGGGACGGGTCGCCGACCACGCAGAGCTCGTCGCGCCCCCCCAGCCACAGGTCGAGCAGCGCCGACTGCAACGGCGAGACGTCCTGGAACTCGTCGACGACGAAGCGTTTGTACTGGCGGCGGACGTGGGCGGCGACGCGCTCGTCGTCGGCGAGCATCCCGGCGGTGAAGAGCAGCACGTCCTCCATGTCCATGCGGCCCTGGCTGCGCTTGCCGTCCTCGTAGGCCGAGAAGACCTGGCCGACGGCCTCCGCGGACTGCCCGCTGACCGAGCGGCCACGCGCGGAGGCGATCCGGGGGTAGTCGTCGGGGTGGACGTTGCTCACCTTGGCCCACTCGACCTCGGAGGCGATGTCGCGCAGCAGCGCCTGGTCGGCGTCGACCCGGCACCGGCGGGCCGCTGAGGCGAGCAGGGCGAGCTTGGACTCGGTCAGCGTGGGGAGCTCGGTGCCGTGCACCAGCGGCCAGAAGTAGCGCAGCTGGCGCAGCGCCGCGGAGTGGAAGGTGCGGGCCTGGACGCCGCTCGCGCCGAGCGCCCGCAGCCGCGTCCGCATCTCCCCCGCGGCCCGGGTGGTGAAGGTGACCGCCAGCACCTCGGTCGGCTCGTAGACACCGGTCGCGACCCCGTAGGCGATCCGGTGGGTGATCGCCCGCGTCTTGCCGGTGCCGGCACCGGCCAGCACCCGCACCGGTCCACGCAGGGTCTCGGCGACCCGGCGCTGCTCGGGGTCGAGCGCCTCCAGCAGGGCGTCGGCGTGGGGCATCGGCGGGAACAACTCCGGGACGGATGGGGTTGACTAAGGCAAGGCCCCAACCCTAGACGCGACCGGAGACACACCCCCCATGACCTTCACCATGTTCACGACCCCCTGGTGCGGCTACTGCCACCGCCTGAAGGGCCAGCTGGATCGCGAGGGCATTCCGTTTGAGATCGTCGACATCGAGCGCGAGCCGGACGCCGCCCTCACCGTCGAGCAGGCCAACGGTGGCAATCAGACCGTGCCGACGCTGCTGTTCGCGGACGGGTCCACCCAGACCAACCCGTCGCTGGCCCAGGTCAAGGACAAGCTGGCGGCCCTGGCCTCCTGAGGCTCACCAGCCCTCGCCGGGCAGCGGTCCGCCGAACCAGTGGGCCACGAGCGAGGAGGAGATCGACACCCCGCGCGGGACATGGATCAGGCCCCGTTCGGCCTCGTCCCGGAACTGCTCGCGCGTGAACCAGCGCGCCGACTCGATCTCGGCACCGTCGACGTCGATCTGCTTGGACTCGGCACGGGCGACGAAGCCGAGCATCAGGCTCGCCGGCAGCGGCCACGGCTGGTTGCCGAACCAGGTGACCTCCCCGACGGGGATCCCGACCTCCTCCATCACCTCCCGGCGTACGGCGTCCTCGAGGGTCTCGCCCGGCTCGCAGAAGCCCGCCAACGTGGACCAGCGTCCCTCCGGCCAGCTGGGCTGCCGGCCCAGCAGGATCGAGGCGTCGTCGTGCACGACCGCCATGATCACCGCGGGGTCCGTGCGGGGGAACTGCGGCCGGTCGCACCCCGTGCACCGCAGCTCGTGCCCGGCGGCGCGCGGCTCCAGCCCCGCGCCGCAGCGCGGGCAGAACCGCGTGGAGTGGTGCCACTCGGCCAGCCCGACGGCGTGGAAGAGCAGCGGCGCCAGGTCGGTCCGGTCGGGCAGCATCGGCAGCAGTGCCCGCAGCGGCAGCCAGTCCTCGCGGGCACCGGGCGCCGCCTCGGGTGCCACGAGCGTCGCGAAGTAGGTGACCCCTGCCTCGGAGCCGAGCAGCACCCGGACGCCGTCGGCCGGCGCCTCGGACGTCGGGACGAACGGCACGTCGCCGTCGACGGGCCGGACCCGCGTGCCGGAGACGACCAGAACCCGGGAGGCGGGGTCGGCCCAGCGCTCGTCGAGCCAGGCCCGGTCGGTCCGCTGGTTGCCCAGCCGGTTGTGGGCGTGCCGCGAGAGCGCCACGTGGGGCAGGATCCGCCGTTGGTCGGGCTGGGTCACGACGATGAGGCTAGTCCGCGGACCCGGCGGTACGTTCACCCCCGTGAGCACGCACATCGCAGCCGAGCCCGGCGAGATCGCCCCCACCGTCCTGATGCCCGGCGACCCGATGCGCGCCCGGTGGATCGCCGAGACGTTCCTCGACGGGGCACAGTGCTACAGCGAGGTGCGCGGCATGTACGGCTACACCGGGACCTGGCAGGGCCGTCCGGTGTCGGTCCAGGGCTCCGGCATGGGCCAGCCGTCCCTGGCCATCTACGCCAACGAGCTGTTCCGGGAGTACGACGTGCAGTCGATCATCCGGGTGGGCTCCTGTGGCGCGCTCACGCAGAAGCTCGCGATCCGCGACCTGGTGATCGCCTCCGGCGCCTGCACCGACTCCGCGATGAACCGGATCGCGTTCGAGGGCCTCGACTACGCCCCCGTCGCCGACTTCGCGCTGCTCCGCGAGGCCGCGGCCGCCGCTCCCGAGGCACACGTCGGCCTGATCTTCTCCAGCGACTCCTTCTACGCTGCTCGCCCGGAGCTGGTCTCACGGATGGTCGACTACGGCGTGCTCGCGGTCGAGATGGAGGCGAGCGCGCTCTACACGCTCGCCGCGAAGTACGACCGGCGGGCACTGGCGATCTGCACCGTGTCCGACCACATCGTCACCGGCGAGGAGACCAGCGCCCAGGAGCGGGAGCAGACCTTCAGCCGGATGGTCGAGGTCGCCCTCACCGCGGCGGCGCAGGCGGGCTGACCAGCCGCTCCAGCTCCTCACGTCCCGGCAGGTCGGGCGGCTCGACCAGCGCGCCGTGGCGGACGTAGAAGAACCCGGCGCGCACCCGATCCAGGGGCGTCCCGGTGAGCTCGGCCCAGGCGAGGCGGTAGATCGCCAGCTGCAACGGGTCGGCGGACTGCTGCCGACTCGTCTTCCAGTCGACCACGAGGTAGCCGGGCTGCCCGTCCACCTGCTCGGCGTAGACCGCGTCGATCCGCCCGCGCACCACCTGTCCACCCAGCACGAGGGCGAAGGCCGCCTCGACGCGGTGGGGTGGGCGGTCGGCGAAGGGCCCCTTCTCGAAGGCCTCGACCACCTCGGCGAGGTCGTCGGGGCCGTCGATCCCGACGTCGGCGCGGCCGGGGAGCTCGTCGGGGTCGATGAGGTCCTGCTGCCCGAACCGGGCCTCGACCCAGGCGTGGAAGCGGGTGCCGAACCGGGCTGCCGGCGCGGGCGGCCGCGGCATCGGACGGCGCAGGTCGCGCGCGAACCCGTCGGGGTCGTCGCGCAACCGTGCCAGCGCGGTGGCCGAGAGGCTCGCCGGGAGCGGCACGTCGACGGTGTCGCCCCCCTCGGCGCGGGCCTCGGCCAGCAGCCGCTCGAGCTCCTCGTCCCACTCCCCCACCCGCGAGGCCTCCGCCAGGTCGAGCTCGGGATCCTCGAGCCGGCCCGCCAGCGCGTCGGCGACCAGCTCGCTCGCCGAGAGCCGACGCAGCGCCTCCGCCGTGTGGTCGGTCACCGGCCACGGCACCTCCCGGACCGTGGCGTGGAGCGGGTTGGGCGTGCCCGGGGGCGGCTTGTCGAGCCAGGCGACGGGCTTCTCGCCCCAGGCGGCGAGCTGGTCGCGCACCACCTGCTGGAAGGGCGAAGGGCCCAGGGGTGTCTTGCGGGTGTCCGTCCACAGGTAGGAGGACACGTGGAGCTCGTGGCGGGCCCGGGTGAAGGCGACGTAGCCGAGCCGCAGCTCCTCGGTGAACTCGTGGGCCTTGCAGTCCGCCTTGTAGGCGGCGATCGCGTCCTTGTCGTGCCCGCCCAGGGCGGGCAGGTCGCGCCGATCGCCCCGCAGCGGCGTGGGCAGCAGCTCGACCCGGGTCGGCCAGAGCCCCCGGCTCGTGGTGTGGGGGAACTTCTCCTCGCAGACCCCGGCGAGGAACACCACGTCCCACTCCAGACCCTTGGCGCGGTGGACCGTCAGCAGCTTGACGGAGTCGGCCGCCGACGGGGTCGCCACGTCGAGGCCCTCGCCGTCGAGCTCGGCATCGAGCCAAGCCAGCAGGGCCGGCAACGTCACCGCTCCGTCGATGGCCTGGAACTCCGCCACGGCTTTGACGAAGAGGTCGAGGTTCTCGCGCCGGGCGCGGGCGGCCTCGCTCACCGAGGCCGCCAGCTCCACGTCGATGCCGCAGACATCGATGATGCGACGCACCAGCTCCAGCAGCGGCTCCGCCGCGTGTCCACGCAGGTGGCGGAGCTCGGCCGCGAGCAGCGCGAACCGCTCGCGGGCCACGGTCGAGTAGGGGAGGTCGCCCGGGTCGGCGAGCGCGTCTGACAGCGCGGTGACCTCGGTGGGCTCGGCACCGGTCACCGCGTGGGCGAGCTCCTCGGCGAGCGTGCCACCGGTGGCCCTGCCCTGCCGCGCATCGGCCAGCTCGCGCGCCCGACGGCCCAGCAGGGCCAGGTCGCGCGGACCGATGGCCCAGCGTGGCCCGGTCAGGAGGGCGAGCAGCTCGCTGTTGGCGGTGAGGTCGTGGACCAGCGTCAGGGTGGCGAGCACCTCGGCGACCTCCGGGAGCCGGAGCAGACCCTTGAGGCCCACGATCTCGACGGGTACGTCGGCGGCGGTGAGCGCGTCGAAGACGTCGGCGGCATGGGCGTTGTCGCGCACGAGCACCCCGATCTCGCGCCACGACCCGGCCCGGCCCTCGCCATGGGCGAGCCGGACCTGGTCGGTGAGCCACGCGAGCTCCTCGGCGTAGGACTCGTGGACGACGGTCTGCACCACGCCGGCCTCGGCGCCGCCGGGCTCGAGCGGCCGCACCTGCTCGAACTGTTCGTGGAGCGGCGCCGCCAGCCGGTTGGCGACCTCGAGGATCCGGGCGTCGCTACGACGGTTGACCGTCAGCGGGTGGACCGTGACCGCGCTGCCCGGGGCAGGCGGGAAGTCCTCCGCGAAGCGCAGGATGTTGGAGACCGAGGCCCCACGCCAGCCGTAGATCGCCTGGTTGGGGTCGCCGACGGCGGTGACCGCGTGGCCGAGACCCGCGTCGGGGTCGGGGCCGCTGAAGAGCCGGCTGAGCATCAGCGCCTGCGCGACCGAGGTGTCCTGGTACTCGTCGAGCAGCACCACGCGGTGGATGTCGCGCTCCAGGACGCCGACGCCGGGGTGGGCCTCGGCCAGCCGGGCGGCCAGGGAGATCTGGTCGGAGAAGTCCATGAGCCCGAGCCGCTGCTTGAGCCGGCGGTAGTCCTCGACCAGCCCCAGCGCCTCGCCGCGCCGCGTGAACGCCGAGCGGACGTCGCGGAGCAGGGCGCCGGACAGCTCCGCCTCGAAGCGCGGCAGGGCCTGGGCGTCGAAGTCGCGCAGCTCCGCCGGCTCGCGCAGGTGCTCCGCCAGGGCGCCGTCGAGCTTGAGCAGGTAGTCGATGACGTGGGGCGGGCTGTCGGAGAGCTCGCGGACCTCGCCGGTGTGCTGCTCGATCACCCGGGCGGCGAGCTGGTAGCGGGCCGCGTCGGCGATCACCCGGGTCTCGGGCTCGTGACCGATCCGGAGACCGTGCTCGGTGAGCAGCGAGGCGGCGTAGGCGTTGTAGGTCGCCACCACCGGTTCGAGGACCTCCTCCTCGCCGTCGCCCACCGAACCCCGGCCGAAGCCGGCGTCGTCGAGGGCCTCCCGGATGCGGGTGCGCAGCTCGGCGGCGGCCTTGGTGGTGAAGGTCAGACCGAGCACCTGGTCGGGCCGGACCTGACCGGTGACCACGAGGTGGACGACACGCGCTGCCATCAGCGAGGTCTTGCCGGACCCCGCGCCCGCGATGACCACCCCCGGCTCGAGCGGCGCGCTGATGGCCGCCCACTGCTGGTCACTGACCTGGTAGGGGGTGCCCATGACCTCCTGGAGCTCGGCCGGCGTCCGGATCTCGCGCGTGGTCACGACAGCACCGTGCCGGAGGTCTGGGCAGGGCAGAACCGCTCGAACGCGCAGTAGCTGCACTGGGGGCCCGGGCGGGCGGGGAACTCCTCGTCGCGCAGCCGGCCGACGGCCTCGCTCAGCTGCCGCTCGATGGGGCGCACCCCGTCCTCGTCGGGCACCTGGGGCGCCTGCTGCTGCACGCGCATCCCCGAGGTCGCGAGCTGCTGCCGCAGGTGCCACAGCTCGGCACCACCCGGCACGTCGTGGCCGGGCACCGCGCCGTGCTCGACCGCGAGCTGGTAGAGGCCGAGCTGGGGGTGGACGCGCAGCTCCTCCTTGGTCGGCGCGGTCTTGCCGGTCTTGAGGTCCACGACCACCACCCGGCCCTCGGTGTCGAGCTCGATCCGGTCGGCGTAGCCGTGGAGGAGCACCCGCTGGCCGTCGGCGAGCTCGACCTCTGCCCGGAGCGGCTGCTCGGTGCCGACCAGCTCGCGCGCCTCGGCGCTGCGGTGTCGGGACAGGAACCCCACCAGCGCCTCGCGGACCTTGCTCCGCTCCGACTCCGCCGACCACGGCGTGCGGAACGGGATCTGGGACCACACCGTGTCGACCTGGGCCATCAGCTCCTCGACGACCGACTCGGAGGTACGGCCGGCGAGCTCGACCTCGCCGCGACCGATGCGGTCGGCCAGCGCGTGCACGACGTTGCCGAAGCCCTGCGCCTGACCAGCGGGCCGCTCGCCCCCGCCCTCGCGCTCCAGGAACCACTTGGCCGGGCACTGGTCGACGCTGGTCAGGGTGCTGGCCGAGATCACCACCGGCTGGTCGAGGGGTCGCAACGGCTCGTCGCCGACGCTCCAGGCGCGGGTGCCCCACCAGGAGGCCGGGTCGGCCCACGGCACGCGCACCTCGCCTGCGCGGTGGGCAGCGGTGAGCCGCGCCAGCCGGAGTGCGGCCGCCCGACGCAGCGGTTCGGGCTGGTCGGGGTCGGCGACCGTACGTCGCAGCTCGGCGACCAGGCCGGGCAGCGAGAGCGGCCGCCGAGGTCGTCCCGGCACGTGGCTGATCCGGCGCCCGGGCTCGTCGGGGAAGAGCTCCTCGAGGAAGCGCGAGGGCTGCTCGCCCTCGTCGTCGGTCGAGCGCACCGCCGTCACCACGAGGCGGCGGGTGGCGCGGGTGACGGCGACGTAGAACAGGCGTCGCTCGTCGGCCAGGAGCTCGCGGGCGGTGGTGGGAGGCACCAGCCCCGAGACACCGATCCGGTCGGCGCGCAGCAGGGTCGCGCGTCGGCGCAGGTCTGGCCAGGCGTCCTCCTGGACGTGGGCCACGACCACGAGGGGCCACTCGAGGCCCTTGGCCCGGTGTGCGGTCAGCAGCCGCACCGCGTGGTCCCGCACACCGGTCTCGGCGAGGGTGTCGCCCGGGATCTGCTGGGCGCGCAGGGTGTCCAGGAACGCTCCGGCCGAGGTGTGCTCCCGCTGCTCCTCGGCCCGGACGGCCGCGTCGAAGAGGGCCACGACGGCATCGAGGTCGCGGTGGGCGAGCCGGGCGGCCAGCCCACCCCTCTCGGTCGTGTCGCGCAGCCGCTGGGGCCACGTGGTGCCGGCCCACAGGTGCCACAGCAGCTCCTCGACCGTGGCTCCCGCGGCACGGAGCTCGCGGGCCCCGGCGAGCAGCTCGGCGATCGCCAGCGCCTTGCGCTCCCCCGGCGTCGGGTCGGTGACCGCGGCCAGCACCCGGGGGTCGAGCACCGCGTCGCGGAGCAGGTCGGGCGACCTCCGAGGAGGCCGGCCCTCCGCGGTGGCCCGCTCACGGTCGCGCGCCCGCAGCCGTCGGGCCACCGACCGGACGTCGGTGGCGTCCATGCCCGCCAGCGGGGTGGCGAGCAGCTCGGAGACCCGCTGCGGCCCGACGAAGGAGGGGTCCGCCGGGTCCGCCACCTCGGCGTCGACGACCAGCGCGAGCGCCGCGAGCAGTGGTTGCACCGCCGGTTCGCGCACGAGCGGCGTGTCGTCGGCGGCGACGTCGACCGGCACGCCGGCGGCGACCAGGGCCCGCCGCAGGCCGGGGATGGTCGCACGCCCGGAGCGCACCAGCACGGCCATGTCGGACCACGGCACGCCGTCCTCGAGGTGGGCGCGGCGCAGCAGGTCGGCGAGGTGCTCGGCCTCCGCGCGGTCGGTGTCGAAGGTCAGCAGGTCGACCTCGCCGGGTTCGGACACCTCCGAGACCGGCTCGAGGAAACGGTTGAGGGCGCTGGCGGGCACCGCGCCCGGGAGCGGCAACCGTGCCGACACGCCCCGGGCGGCCCGCAGGATGCGCGGCCCGAACCGGCGGGTCGTGCCGAGCACCACGGTGGGCGCCGGCTCGCCGGCCACGGTCCGGAACCGGTCGGGGAACTCGAGGATCCCGCGGACCTCGGCGCCGCGGAAGGCGTAGATGGCCTGGTGGGGGTCGCCCACGACGGTGAGGTCGCGACCGTCGCCCGCCAGGGCGCGCAGCAGCGCCACCTGGGCGGGGTCGGTGTCCTGGTACTCGTCGACGAACACGTGGCGCAGCTGGGCCCGCAGCGCGTCGCGGACCGGCTGCTCGGGGTCCTGGAGCATGCGCACCGCGGTGGCGATGAGGCTGGGGTAGTCGAGGTGGTTCTGGCTGGCCGCCACCGCGTCGTACTGCTCCATGAAGGCCGCCGCCGCGACGAACTCCGGGACCTGCTCCTCCTCACCGAGCCGCCGCAACGCCTCGGAGCCGAGCCCCTTCTCCTGGGCTCGCGCGAGCACCTGCGCCACCTCGCCGGCGAAGCCGCGGGTCCCGATCGCGCCACGGATCGACTCGGGCCAGACGATCGACTCCGCCTCCCGCGTGAGGATCTGCTGGAGCACGACGTCCTGCTCGGGGGCCGACAGCAGCCGCAGCGGCCCGTCGTAGAGCTCCGGCGGCGACCACTGGCGGATCAGGCCGTAGGCGAAGGAGTGGAACGTCGCTCCCAGCGTGGAGGAGACGGTGCGACCGACGCGCGCGATCACGCGGTCGCGCAGCTGCTCGGCGGCCTTGCGGGAGAAGGTGAGGGCCAGCACCGACGCGGGGTCGGCGCCGTCCTCGATGCGGCGCGCGATGGCCTCGACGAGCGTGGTGGTCTTGCCGGTGCCGGGCCCGGCGAGGACGAGGAGCGGCCCGCCGGCGTGGTCGACGACGGCCTGCTGGTGCTCGTCGAGCACCGGCGTCGTCGCGGTCGCGCGGTCGGCGACCAGGCGGTACGTCGTCATGGCCTCACCCCATCATGGGGCACCGACACCGGCCGGGTGGTGGGCGACATGCGGCGCGGGTACGTTGGCCGGCAAGTGACAGCGCAGGGACCGCGAAGGGAGACGAGAGATGTCCGAGGCCACCGACTCCGTGATCATGCTCAACCGTGCCCTCGACCAGATGGGCGACCTCATCGCCGCGGTCCACGAGGACCAGCTCGGGCGACCGACCCCCTGCTCGGGCTGGGCGGTGGGCCAGCTGGTGGCCCACGTGCTGGCCGGTCCGCGCCGCTTCCTCGAGATGGCCGAGGGCGGTGAGCCCGACTTCTCGACCAACCCGGCCCCGCCCGAGCACGGCTGGGCGGAGACCTTCCGGGAGTCGGCCGACGACCTCATCCACCACTGGCACCAAGAGGGCGAGGACGCCTCGCCCGAGGCGGTGGACTGGCAGACCGCCGAGTTCGCGCTCCACGGCTACGACCTCGCCAAGGCCCTCGGTCGCCGGACCGACCGGCTCGATCCCGAGGTGGCAGAGCGGGGCTACGCCTACATGTCGCGGGTCCTGACACCGGACAACCGGGGCCAGGCCTTCGCCGCCGAGCAGCAGGCTCCCGCCGACGCCGACCCCTACGAACGGCTGGCGGCCTTCGCCGGGCGCGAGGTCGCCTGAGCCCCGGCGCTCAGCCCACGTCGACGATGGCAGCCACCGGGCCGCCACCCTCGGGCCCCTGGTGGGCCGCCGACACCGACACGAACACCGCCGGGTCACCCGTGACCGCCGCGGTGACCCCGCCGACGCACGCCTTGATCTGGCGGTGCCAGTGGACGTCGGAGTCGTCGAGCATCGCGTTGCGACGTCCGCGCACCTCCCCGTCCTGGGAGGCCTCGCACTTCAGGAACACGTTGACCAGCCGGCCGTCGAGGTCGGAGGTGTGGGGCCGCTCGGGCAGCTCGAGGCCCGCGTCGCGGATCGCGGCCCAGATGCCGTCCTGGTCCAGCGCGTCCTCCATCACCGCGTGCCCGATCCGGTAGCGACCGCCCACGCCGGTGGCGTTGCCGACCACGACCACCTGCGCGCGGTCGAGCTCGACGCCCGAGGAGCACGACGCCACCGCGGAGTAGAGCGACCGGTCGTGCATGACGTCCTCGTCGCGGGGCATGTCGATCTCGCCGAGGGCGACGGCGATGCCGAGCGCCGTGCAGCCGTTGGAGAGGTCCATCGACTCGTGCGTGTGCTCGGTCCAGACCGTCTTGCCGCGGCTCTTGGCGTCGCGGATGGTGTGGATGGTCAGCAGCGGGGTCTTGGTCTGGACGTAGTGGACGTCGGCCGGGTCGTCGATCCCGGCCCGCTCCATCGCCACCCTGACCGCGTCGGCGACCTTGCTCACCATCGCGGTCCGGCCGATGTCCTCGGGCAGCAGCTGCTCGCTCATGGCGAAGCCCGCCGTCAGCCGCATCTCCTGCTTGGAGGGGTCGTCGTCGGCCACGTCGGTCGTCGCGAAGATCGTCGCGTGGGGGCTGATCACGCCGTCGGTGCCGCCCGACCACACGATCGGGATCTCCGCGACCGCCTCGGGGTCGGCGCCCTGCTCGACGAGGGCCTCGCGGAACGCGCGGTCGGCGATGATCCGGGTGTAGTCGTTGACCCCACCGTTCCCCTCGGTCTTGCCGATGATCGCGATGACGCGGTCCGCGGCCATCACCCCGTCCTCGATGAGCCGCGTCAGCTCGGAGGCGTCCGCGACCGAGTGGATGGGGACCTTGCGGACTTCGATGGCGCTGGGCATGGGTGCTTTCCTCTCGGTTGGGCGTTCAGTCGGGGACGACGAGGGTCCCGGCGCGGCCCTCGACCGCGTCGAGGATCCGGTCGAGACGGGTGATGGCGGCGTGGCGCCCGCCCTGCTCCACGAAGCGGCAGGCGGCCTCCACCTTGGGGCCCATCGAGCCGCTGCCGAAGTGACCCTCCCGCAGGTGGTCGCGCATCGCCGACACACTCACCCGGCCGAGCTCCTCGGCGTCGGGCTGACCGAAGCGGAGCACGGCGTGCGGCACGTCGGTGGCGATGACGAGCACCTCGGCGTCCACGGTCGCCGCGAGCAGGGCGGCGGCGAGGTCCTTGTCGATGACCGCCTCGACACCCCGCAGCCCACCGTCCTCGCGCACGACGGGGACGCCGCCACCGCCGGCGGCGACCACGACGTACCGCGCGTCGACGAGGCAGCGGATGGCGCCGGCGTCGAGGATCTCCAGGGGCTCCGGGGAGGCGACCACCCGGCGCCAGCCGCGCTCGCCGCGGTCCTCCCAGACCTGCCCGTGCTCCATCAGGGGCCGGGCCTCGTCCTCGGGGAGGTAGCGACCGATCGGCTTGGTGGGGGCGCTCAGCCCGGCGTCGTCGGCCGCGACCCGGGTCCGGGTCACCACGGTGGCCGTCGGGCGCTCGATGCCCCGGCCGGAGAGCTCGTTGTCGAGCGCGTTCATCAGGGTGAACCCGAGGGTGGCCTGGGTCTGCACCCCGCACCAGTCGAGCGGGACGGGTGGCACCACGGCCGCGGCGATCTCGTTCTTGACCAGCAGGTTGCCCACCTGCGGGCCGTTGCCGTGGGTCAGCACCACGTCAGCGCCGGCGGCGATCAGCTCGGCGACGGCCCGCATCGCGACCGCCGCGGCGGCCTGCTGGTCCTCGACGCGGACGCGACCCTCGTCGTTGGCCATGGCGTTGCCGCCCAGTGCCAGCAGCACCCTCATGGCTCGAACCTAGTGAGTGCCGCCCCCGGGCGACGACAGCAACTCCTTCCAAGCGCACCGACGTCCGCTGGCAGGTGTTGCCAAGGCCGTCGTGCTCAGCCCTTGGGCTGCTCCTCCGGGTCGAAGCGGGGGTCCGCCAGGAAGTACTGGGCCACCAGACCGGGGTCGCGTCGCCGCGGGCGAGCGGGCGTGGGCACCATGCGGCCCTCCACCGCGTCCCAGAACAGGTCGGCAGCGTGCATCACCTTGCGCGCGACCAGCCCCGGGAACCCGGTGTGCGGGACGTACGGATGCGGCCGCGTCGGCGCCGACGGCTCGGCGTGGTGCAGCTGCGCGGCCACGGCGTCGAGCTCGGCGTGGTCGAGGACCAGGCCCAGCCGCCGCGCGAGCTCGAGCTCCTGCTCCCGGTGATCGGCCAGCGCTGCCCGGACGTCGCCCCACACCTCGTCCCAGCGGAACCCGGTCTCGTAGACCGATCCATAGGCACGGGCCTTCACGTGGGCCAGCACCACCTCGAGGTGGCGGGCGGCGTCCAGGTAGTCGTGGGTGGCCCGGTGGGCGTCCTCCAGCTCCTGGTGGGCCAGGGGGAGCAGGACCGCGTCGACGGCGCCGAGGTGGCGGCTCGCGGTCGCGAGGAAGGTGTCGATCTCCTCGTAGTCCTTGCGCGGCTCCTCGAGCGTGGCGACACCGGCGCTCGCCCGCTCGAGGCGGCCCGCGAGATCGTCGTGGGTGTGCTGGATGCTGCGCTGCAGCGGGTCGGCCGTGGGCATGGGCCTCACCTCGTCGGTTCCGGGCCTCTGTCCATCGTGCGTCGCGCCGGGTCGCCCTTCAAGGAGCACGCTGCCCGCAGCGGGGTCGGCGGCCCGCCCAGCAGCAGCGAAATCGGCCCGGTCCCGACCGGCAGGCCGTGCTGGTCGTAGTAGGCGAACATCGCGAGCAGCCACGTGCGACGACGTGCGTCCAGCCCGGCTCCCTCGCCGGCGGCCCACGCCTCGGGGGTCAGCACCTCGACCGGGGCGCCCACCACCCCCGCGACCTCCGCCACGCTGGCCCGGAAGGAGGCGAGCTCGTAGGTCGCGCCCTCGTGCCCCTCCCCCAGCAGGACCGCAGCGGCGGCCTCCCCGACGTCGGGGAGGTGTGCGAAGCCGAACGGCACGTCGGCCCGGTAGGGGACGCGGACCGGGCTGCCGTCCAGCGGCAGGTTCTGCACGTAGGCACCCGGCTGCAGCACCGTCCAGCCCAGCCCCGACCGGCGGACCAGGTCCTCCGCCTCGGCCTTGGCGAGGTGGTGGGGCATCGCGGGTGCGTGCGGAGCGGCGACCGAGTGGTAGACCACCCGCTCGATCCCGGCCGCGTGCGCCGCCTCGAGCACCGCGGCGACGTACGCCGGCTCGTCGGGGTGCAGGTTGGGCGCCACCAGGTAGAGCCGGTCGGCCGGTGCCAGCGCGCGGGCGAGGGCGTCCCAGTCGTCGCGGCCGGTGGGGAACGACGCGGCCCCGCGGTGCGTGAGCGCCGCACGGACCACCCGGCCGGTCTTGCCGGAGCCCCCGACCACGGCGACCGTGGTGGTCACGGCCCGGTCGCCACGCTGCGGTGGTGGAGCTCCCGCATCTCGGCCTCCAGCTCGGCCGCGGGTCCGTCGACGGGCACACCGGGCGCCACCTCGCCGATCGGCAGCGGCCGGACCGCCCCGGGTGGCAGCCCCCACTCCTCGCGCCAGGCGCTGAGCCGTGCGGCCGACACGGCATAGACGACGCGACCGAGGCCCACCCAGCCGTGGGCCGCCGCGCACATCGGGCAGTGCTCGCCCGAGGTGTAGACGGTCGCCGCCGCGCGCTCGGCGGGAGCGAGGTGGGCGGCGGACCACCGGGCGATCGCGAGCTCGGGGTGGCGGGTGTGGTCGCCGCCCTTGACCCGGTTGCGGTCCTCGAACCGGACCTCGCCGGCGGCGTCGACCAGGACCGACCCGAAGGGCTCGTCGCCGTCGTCGAGGGCCTCACGGGCCAGCGCGACGCACCGGCGCAGGTGCGCGAGGTCGGTGTCGTCGAGCGCCACGTCAGACCCGGTCCACGTCGGCGTACGCCGCCCCGTCGGCCAGCCGGGCGTAGCCCGGGCCCCGGTCGAAGAAGGGCGCGTCGGCCTCGACGGTACGGCCGGCCCGCTCCGCCTCGGTGGCGGTGGCGTCGTGCGCCAGGTCGTCACCCTCGACCGATCCGGTGAGCACCACGCCGTAGTCGCGCAGCGCCGCCTCCGGCGAGACCTTGCGCCACACGACGTCGCGCACCACCAGCTCCGGTTCACGGCGCAGCGGGTCGCCCCAGCCGCCGCCGCCGGTGGTGCGGATCCGGATCACCTCACCGGCCTTCACCGGCTCGGCGTCGGCCAGGGCGTCCACGTCGCGCTCGTGGGGTCCGCCGGGGTCGACGGTGACCTGGAACGGTGCGCCGGCGCGGCCACCCCTCACCCCCCAGCACGCGAGGATCGAGCGGTCGGCGATCGACATGAAGTGGGCGTCCTTGAGCATCCGGATGTGCTTCTCGTAGCCGAGACCGCCGCGGAACTCCCCGGCGCCGCCCGAGTCGACCGCGAGCGACAGCGACTCGACGAGGAAGGGGAAGCGGGACTCGGTGAACTCGCTGGGGAGGTTCCGGGAGTCGGGCACGACGTGGATGGTGTCCTCGCCGTCGGCGTAGTAGCGGCCACCGGAGCCGCCCCCGAGCACCTCGCGCATCAGGTAGGGGCGGCCCTCGCGGTCCTCGCCGTAGACGCCGGTGTAGCGGATGGTCTCCTGGTCGGCCGGCATCCGCCCGTCGACCGCCTTCGCCACGACCCCGGCCAGCACACCGAGCAGCCGCAGGATCACGAAGGTCCGGGCGTTGGTCGGCGCCGGGAAGACGGGCGTGAGCAGGGTGCCCGGCTCGGGGAACCGCATCTCGATGAGGGGCACGACCCCCTCGTTGACGTCGAGCTCGGCCATCCGCTCCGGGGTGTCGGCGAGGTTGCGCAGGATGGGTGCCAGCCACTTCTTGAGGAAGACCCCGTCGCTGTAGTCGCCGCAGTGGTTGATCGGTCCTTTCGCCTGCGGGCCGGTGCCGTCGAAGTCGAGCACCAGCCGTTCGCCGTCGGGGTCGTCGGGGGCGGTGCGGGTCAGGGTGATCCGCTGCGCGTGCAGCCGCGGCTCGTCCACGCCGTCGTGCTCGGCGTAGTCCTCCCACGTCCAGGTGCCGACAGGGATCTTGGCCAGGATCTCCCGCCGGTAGGTCTCGGTGGTGCGCGACAGGATGGCGTCGAAGCACGACTCGACCGCCGCCACGCCGTACCGGTCGAACATCTCCCCCAGCCGCCGGGCGCCCATGAGGCAGGCCGAGCACTCGGCGTCGAGGTCGGCGGCCAGCGACTCCGGCATCCGGGAGTTGCGGGTCATGATCGCCAGCGCGCTCCGGTTGGGGCGGCCCTGGTCCCACAACCGGATGGGGGGGACCATCAGGCCCTCCTCGAAGACGCTGGTGGCCTGGCTCGGCATCGAGCCGGGCACCGCGCCGCCGATGTCGTCGTGGTGGCCGAAGGCCTGGACGAAGGCGACGACCGCCCGCTCCCCCGCGGGGCCGGCGAACACCGGCACCGTGACGCACAGGTCCGGCAGGTGGCCGATGCCGCCCTCGGAGCGGTAGACGTCGTTGTGGAAGAAGACGTCACCCTCCCGCATCTCCGCGATCGGGAAGTCGCGCGCCACCGGGTGGACGAGGGCGGAGTACGAGCGGCCGGTGAGCTTGCGCAGGAGGCGGTCGTGGATACCCGCGCGGAAGTCGTGGGCGTCCCGGATCATCGGGCTGCGCGAGGTGCGGGCGATGGCGGTCTCGACCTCCATCTCGACGCTGGCCAGCGTGCCCTGCACGATCTCGGTCAGGACCGGGTCGGCGCCGGCACCGGCGTCGTCGGTGAGGTGGCCGTAGGGGAACTGGGTCGGGACCCTGCGGGATCGGTTGCTCACGGCTCGTTCCTCTCCTCGCGGGTGACGATGAGGTTGCGGTAGTCGTCGACCCGGACCGCGAACCCGGGGTGGACCGGGACCGTGGAGCCGTACTCCTCGATGATGACCGGGCCGGTCAGCGTCGTCCCTGCGGCCAGGTCGGGGCGCCAGACGACCGGGGTGTCGACGTACCCGTCGGCGGCCTCGAAGCAGACCGCGCGGCGCCGCTCGCCGCGCACCTCGGCGGGCGGCGACGCCTCCGCCTTCCGGATCTCGGGTCGCTGGATGGGGCCGATGCCCGAGACCCGCAGGTTGACCCACTCGACGTGCTGGCTGTCGTCGTGGGCGAAGTCGTAGCCGTAGAGGCCGCGGTGCTCGGCGTGGAAGGCCTCCACCACGGCGGCGGCGGTGCGGTCGTCGAACTCGCCGGTCGGCACCGGCACCCGGACCTCGAAGGCCTGCCCGAAGTAGCGCAGGTCGGCGGTCCGGTCGAAGCGGTGCTCCTCCTCGGGGAACCCCTCGGTCCGCAGCGCGGCGGCGGCCCGCGACTCCAGGTCGGCGTAGACCCGCGCGACCTCGGCGACCTCGAGCGTCTCGGCGAGGCTGACATGGGTCTGGACGTAGTCGTTCTTGACGTCGACGGTGAGCAGGCCGAACGCCGACACGTTGCCCGGGTCCGGCGGTACCAGCACGGTGGGGATGCCGAGGATGTCCATGAGCCGGCACAGCAGCAGCGATCCGGACCCGCCGAAGGTGGCGAGCGCGAAGTCGCGGACGTCGAGCCCCCGCTTGACCGTCACCTGGCGCAGGGCGTTGGCCTGGTTCCAGGCCGAGATCTCCAGCACGCCCACCGCGGCCGCCTCCGGGCTCAGCCCGAGCCGGTCGGCCAGCTCCTCGACCCCCCGGCGCGCGGCCTCGGTGTCGAGCGGGATCTCACCCCCGAGCAGGTGGGGCGGGATCCTCCCCAGGACCACGTGGGCGTCCGTGATCGTCACGTCGGTGCCGCCCTTCGCGTAGCAGAGCGGCCCGGGGTCGGCGCCCGCCGACTGGGGTCCGACCTTCAGGGTGCCCTCCGGCGAGAGGTGGGCGATCGACCCGCCGCCCGCCCCGACGGTGACGACGTCGATCATGGGGATCTTCGACGGGTAGACCCCGACGCTGCCCTCCGTGGTCAGGGTGGGCTCGCCGTCGATGACGATTGAGACGTCGGTGGAGGTTCCGCCACCGTCGCTGGTGAGCACCTTGTCGAAGCCCGCGACCTTCGCGATCAGCGCGGCGCCCAGCGCGCCGGCCGCCGGGCCGGAGAGCACGGTGGTGATGGGCTGGTGGACCACCTCCTCCGCGCTGAGCACGCCGCCGTTGGACTTCATGACGTAGAACGGGATCGGCCGCTGCCCGTCCTGCTGGTGCTCGGCGGCGAGCCGTTCGGTGATGTTGGTGACGTACGCCGCGAGCCGCGGCTTCACCGCGGCGTCCACCAGCGTGGTCATCGCCCGTTCGTACTCGCGGTACTCGCGCAGCACCTCGCTGCTGATGGAGACCACAGCCTCGGGGTGCTCCTCGGCGATGACCTCCCGCATCCGCAGCTCGTGGTCGGGGTTGGCGTAGGCGTGCAGGAAGCAGACACCGAGGGTGGTGATGCCGCGGTCGCGGAACCAGCGGGCCACCTCGCGCGCACCGTCCTCGTCGAAGGGCCGCACCTCCTCGCCGGTGAAGTCGAGGCGGCCCTCGACGCCGCGCACCAGGTCGCGAGGGACGATGCGGTCCGGCTTCACCCAGAAGTAGGAGTTGCCGTAGCCGTCGGGCACCGACTGCCGCGCGATCTCCAGCATCGCCTCGTAGCCCGTGGTCGTGACGTAACCGAGCCGGTCGACCTTGCCCTCCAGCAGCTGGTTGGTGGCGACCGTGGTGCCGTGGCAGACCGCGCTGATCGACCCGCCGCCGGCAGCGAGGAGGTCGAGCACCTTCTCGATGCCCGCCAGGAAGCCGTCAGCGGGGTTGGCCGGGGTGGAGGGTGTCTTCGTGGTGACCACCTCACCCGTGGTCTCGTCGACCGCGACCACGTCGGTGAAGGTGCCTCCGGTGTCGATGCCGATCCGGATCCGCTGCGCCATGCCGACGATTCAACCGTTCGGCGCGCCGGTCTGCGACGGCACATCCTGCCGACGGACCCCCATCCGCTTGTCAGCACCTGCCAGCCCCGCCGCAGCCGGCGTGCTGGGATGTGGGCATGGTGCAGGCGCTGGACGTGACCTTCGACCGCCCGAGCGAGGCCCGGGTCCGGGCCGCGTGGGAGGAGCTGCGCGACGCCGGGCTGCCGAGCCTGGCGCGGCACACGGCGCCCAGCAACCGGCCCCACCTCACGCTGGACAGCCGCGACGCGGTGCCCGCCGCGGCGGAGGCGGGCCTGGCCGTGGTCGCCGCCCGGCTCCCGCTGGAGGTCCGCATCGGCTCGCTCGTGCTCTTCCGCGCCCGTCAGCGGTGGGTGGTGGCCCGCCACGTGGTCGTCGACCGCCCGCTGCTCGAGCTCCACGAGCACGTGCACGCCGTGCTCGGGCCCGGTGGGTCACCGCTGACCCTGCCCGGTCAGTGGGTTCCCCACCTGACCCTGGCCCGGGGGGTCACGGACGACGACCTCCCGCGGGCGCTCGCGCTCGCCGGCGCGGCACCTCCCTTCACCGCCACGGCCCTGCGGCTGCGCCGCTGGGACGACGAGGCCGGGGAGGCGTGGGACGTCCACGCGGTGGAGGGTCAGACCCCGAGCGAGCGCTCGTTGTAGGTCCCGGCCTGCTCCTGGCCGGACAGCCGCGCGATGGCAGCCATGATCTCGTCGGTCGCCTCCCGACGGGCGCGACCCGAGGGCACCCCGTCGAACCGGCCGGTGAAGTCCAGCGGCTCCCCGAACCGCACCGTGACGTCGGCCAGCCGGGGGCGGCTCGACCCGACGGGTTGGATGTCCTGGGTCCCCTGCAGGCCCACCGGCACGACCGGGCAGCCCGCGGTGAGCGCCAGGTGCGCCACGCCGGTGCGGCCGCGGTAGAGGCGCCCGTCGCGCGACCGGGTGCCCTCGGGGTAGATGCCGAAGGCCTCACCCCGGCCGAGCACCTCCAGGGCGGTGTCGAGGCTCGCGAGGGCGGCGCGGCTGTCGTCACGGTCGACCGGCAGCATCCCGATCCCCTCGAACCACAGCCGCCGGACGGTGCCGCGGACGCCGGTGCCGGTGAAGTAGTCGGACTTGGCGAGGAAGACGACCTTGCGCGGGACGACGCACGGGATGACGACGCTGTCCACGAAGCTCAGGTGGTTGCTGGCGAGGATCACCGGTCCGGTCCGGGGGACGAGGTCGAGGCCCGTCACGGTCGGTCGCCACACCGCCCGGAGCACCGGCGGCACGATCGAGTGGAGCACGCGGTACGTCGCCGTCACCGGCTCATCATGGCACCCCGGCGGAGGAGGTCGACGGAGTCCGGCACGCTGGGGACCTCGGGCGCGCGGGACCCCGCCGACCACCGGGTTTCCGCGACAGGGGGTCCGCGGAAATAGGAGAAGGGCCCTCATAGGTATGAGCTACAAGGGCCCTTCCGACGGTGTCGGCCTCGGCCCGAAGGCTTGCGGCGGCACCGCTGACCGGTACTGGTGACGCTCCCGGTCGATGCACTCCTCGACGCGGGTCCCGGTCGCCCCGTCACCTGGCGGCCGCGGCGGCCCGCCGGCGTACCGGCTGCCGCCCGATGGACCCTCGTCTCCGAGCCATCCCGCCTTCCCTCGCAGGTCGGCGTGGGAGAAGTTCTATGCCCTGCAACCCCCGTGCCACAAGGGGTCTCGCGGAGATTTCTTCACGTACTCCGGGTTCCGGCGTGTCGTCCCCAGGCGGCACCGGGGTTCCCCACAAGATGGCCGGCTCCCTCCACAGCGCTGCCGACGCCCTGTGGATCGATGGCACGCTGGACTGGACAGCCCCGGCGGGGCTCGTGGGACGATTTCCCCGACCGGACGACGGCACCGGGTCGCCTGGCTCCGGGAACGGCGAAGGGCCCTCGTGAGTATGAGTCACGAGGGCCCTCCGGATCGCGGGAGGACGGCGGGCTGAGCCCGACTCCTCCGCGCGCTGCGACCGGTACTGGTGATGCTCCCGGTCGACGTGCTCGGAGGTCCCGGTCCCGGCCACCACATCACCTGGCGGCCGCGGCGGCCTGCCGCCGAAGCAGCTGCCGCCGGACGGACCCTCGTCTCCGAGCTCGTCCCGCCACCCCTCTCGGGTCGGCGTGGGTGAAGTTCTACGTTGCGGAACCCCGCTGCCACAAGGGGTTCGGCGACCTTTTCTTCACGTACTCCGGGTTCCGGCGCGTCGTCCCCAGCATGGAGCGGCTCGTCCCCAGCAACGGCCCCGGCGTCCACATCTTGTCCACAGCCCGCTGTGGATGCCGGTCAGTCGTTCCACCCGAGCAGGTCGCCCACCTCCCGGGCCAGGGTCATGGGGTCGAAGGGCTTGGCGATCACTCCCGCCACGGCCAGGCCCTCCCAGTCGGGGTGCTCGCCGTAGGCGAGCTTGGCCGTCACGAGCACGACCGGGATGTCGCGCGTGGCCGGGTCGGCCTGCAGGAGCCGGAACGTGGTCAGCCCGTCGAGGCCCGGCATCATCACGTCCAGCAGGATCGCGTCGATGCCCGGGCCGGGAGCCATCGCCAGGCAGGCCTGTCCGGAGTCGGCGGAGAGCACCTGCCAGCCGCCGATCGACTCCAGCGCCACGGAGGCCACCATCCGGATCGACTCGTCGTCGTCGACGACCATGACCCGGCGACTGCTCACGCCAGCACCTCGGGCACCCGGTCGCCGGTCGCGGCCGGGAGGGTGAAGAGCATCGTCGTCCCCTGGCCGGGTCGGCTCTCGGCCCAGATCCGGCCACCGTGGTGGTCGACGATGGCCCGGCAGATGGCCAGGCCGAGCCCGGTGCCGCCCTTCTCCCGGGCGTCGGAGGAGTCGACCTGGGCGAACGGCTCGAAGATCAGGCCGAGCTTGTCGCCGGGGATCCCCCGCCCCTGGTCGCGCACCCGGAACAGCACGTGCTCGCCCTCGACGGCGGCGCTGACCACCACCTCGCCGCCTGCCTCCGAGAACTTGATGGCGTTGCCGAGCAGGTTGGCCAGCGTCTGCAGCACCTGGTCCTCGTCGCACAGCACCCGACCCTCGCTCGGGCCGGCACTGACGACGACGTCGCGCGGGACGGCCGCGCCCTCCATCTGGGCCACGGCGGAGCGGACCAGATCGCCCGCGTCCACGGCGGTCAGCCGCAGCGCCCGGCCGCCGGCTGTGATCCGTTCCATGTCGAGCAGGTCGTTGATCAGCCGGGTGAGCCGCTCGCTGCTCTCGGACGCCACGCTCACCATGGCCGCGGCGCGCGGGTCGAGCTCGCCGACCGCACCCCCGGCCAGCAGCCCCAGCGAACCCCGGATGGAGGTGAGCGGCGTCCGCAGCTCGTGGCTGACCACGGAGAGGAACTCGTTCTTCATCCGCTCGACCTCACGGCGCTGGGTGACGTCGCGGAACACGACCACGGCTCCCACGGGGTCCTCGCCCTCGCGGTGCACCAGCGGGCTCGCGGTCACCTCCACGGGGAACGCCCGCTCCCCGACCCGCCGGTACTCGTCCTCGATGTCGCTGCCCGCCGTTGCGGCATGGACCGCCAGGTGCACGTAGCACTCCTCCACGTCGTGGTCGCTGTGGAAGAGTCCGTGCGCCTCGCGCCCGAGCAGCTCGTCGGTCCGGAAGCCCAGCGCCTCGGCAGCGGACGGGTTGACGAAGCTGATCCGGCCGGAGCGGTCCACGCCGTAGATCCCGTCGCCGACCGAGGTGAGCAGCAGCTCGTTCTGTGCGGCGAGCCGGGCCAGGTCCGCGGTCTGCTCGTCCACACGCCGCTGCAGCCCTCGGCGCAGGGAGTCGTTGACCACCGACAGGATCGCCTGCCGGACGCCGGCGAGCAGCACCAGCAGCAGCCAGACGATCGCCAGGTTGCTGCCGCGCAGCTGCTCGCCGAAGCGGACCTGCACCACGCCCGCCACCAGGAGGACGCCGAAGACGAGGACGGACCCGCGGGTGTTGGAGGGATGCGAGTCCACCGGCGCGGCCTCGCGGCTGGGCAGCAGCGCCGCCAGGGAGACGACGAGGTAGCCGGCGATCCAGCCGAGGTCCAGCCGGGTCCCGAAGTCGAAGCTGCCCTCGGAGACCAGGACGGCGTAGGCGAGGTCGGCGCTGCCGTACATGAGGAAGCCCGAGGCGATCAGCACCAGCGTGGGGCGGTCCGGGCCGTGGGCGCGGATGAGCAGGGTCAGCGCCACCGTGATGAGCACGACGTCCAGCACCGGGATCAGCAGGGAGGCGGCGAACGCGGCCGCGCCCGCGGTGCCGCTCTCGAGCAGGTTCGGGTAGATGAGCACCGCGACGATGGTCAGCACCCCGCCGCCGGCAACCAGTCCGTCGAGCACCGCCATCACCTGGCTGGAGCCGCTGTGGCGTACGCCCGGGAAGCCGATCAGGCCGATGATCACCAGCAGCAGGGCCCCCACGATCCCGAAGTCGCTGACCGAGCTGGGCTCGATGGAGGTGTCGGTGCCGAGGAGCACGCCGTAGAGGTTGGAGGCGATGGCGAGCCCGCTGGCCGCGACGAAGAGCAACCAGGACCGCCGGCGGCGGCCGCTGGTCTGGCGGGCCCGGTAGTAGCTGCACGCGCCCCCGGCCACCCCCGCGAGGAGCAGCAGGATGCCGCTGCTGGACTGCCGGGTCGCCTGGGGCACCGAGGGATCCAGGAGCGCGGCTGCGATCCCGACGACCGTCAGGGCCGCGGGGACGGCGACCGCGAAGACGACGCGTTGGGTCCGCTGGGGCAGGGGGGCACCCATGGGTGTCACGCTACGGCAGCGAGCCGGTTCCGGAGGGGATTCGCCCCGAGGACACGAGAACCCGCGCGAACTGCCGTCGTCGCCCGTGTCCGCGGTCTACCGTCACGCTGACACGGGGCGGTACCGGTGCCGCCCACGCGGGAGGGGAACGCATGCGCGGAACGACCACGGCCCTGTTCGCGGCAGCTGCTGGCTGCTGGACCGCTGGGCAGGCGGCCCTGCCCGACATGGGCACGACGACCGGTGCCCGGTACGACGCGGTGGCGGCATCGCCGACCGCGGAGGGCGCGGCGACCGCCCTGCTGCTCGCGGCAGGCATGCTGCTGGTCCTCGCGGCGCTGTCCGGCGCGCGTCGCGTCGAGGCGTCCGGGCAGGGCGGCCGGCTGTTGCGCGTCGGCACTGCGCTCGTCGCCCTCGGTGGCGTCTGGCTCGTCGCGGGTCGCGGCGCGTTCAACCTGCTCTTCCTGCGACTGACCGCGCCCGAGGTGCCGCGCGAGGTCGCCGTCCGGGTCCTCGACGACGCCGGCGGCCCCGCCTTCGTCGTGCTGCTGCTCACCTTGCCCTGCCTGCTGGTCGGACCGGTGCTGCTCGGGATCGGGCTGCGCCGGGCGGGCGCCACCGGGTGGCTGCCCGTCGCCTGCTGGGTGGCGGGGATCGCGGTCTTCCTGGTCACCGAGTTCAGCCTGAAGCTCGGCGAGGCGGCCGGCGTCGCCGTCGCTGGGGTCGGGCTGGTGCTGCTGGGTCGAGGCCTCGAGGCGCTGGGGGGTCAGCCGCCGGTGCGGGCCAGCTCGAAGGCCGCGGCGACCTCGAGCAGCCGCCGGTCCTGACCGTGCGGCGCGACCAGCTGCACGCCCACCGGTAGCCCCTCGGGGGTGGTGCCGGCCGGGACCGACACGGCTGGGCACCCGGTCACGGTGACGACGTACGCCGACCGCATCCAGTCGAGGTAGGACTCCATGGGGCGGCCGTTGATCTCGGTGGGGTACTCCTGCTCGACCGGGAACGGCGGCACCTGCGAGGTCGGGAGCACGAGCACGTCGTAGCGGGTGAAGAACTCCCGCATGACCTCGCCCAGCGTGGTGCGGGCGGCGAAGGCGCGTGCGACGTCGGCACCGGTGAGGCGTTCACCCGCCCGGATGTTGTCGGCCAGGGACGGCTTGATGTCGTCGGGATGACGATGCAGCAGCTCGCCGTAGCTGGCCTGGAAGTGCCAGGCCCGCAGCGTGCGGAAGGCGTCGTCGGCCAGCGAGAGGTCGGGGTGGTCCTCGAAGACGCGGGCCCCGGCACCCACGAGGAGGTGCCCGACCGACGCCAGGACGCTGGCGACGCGCTCGTCGACGGCGAGCAGGCCGCCGAGGTCCACCGACCACCCGACCCGGAGACCGGCCAGGGTCCCGGCGACGGGCGGGGCGAAGACGTGGCCGGGCTGCGAGAGCGCCAACGGCACCCGCGGGTCGGGGCCCGCCATCACCGACAGCAGCAGCGCCACGTCGGCGACGGTGCGCCCCATCGGCCCGCTGACCGAGGTCGTCTCCCACTGGTTGGCAGCAGGCCACGTCGGCACCCGGCCCAGGCTCGGCCGCAGCCCCACCACCCCGCAGAACGAGGCCGGGTTGCGCAGGCTGCCGCCCATGTCGGAGCCGTCGGCGAGGGGGACCATGCCGCTGGCGAGCGCGGCGGCCGCTCCCCCGCTGGACCCGCCGGCGGACCGCTCCGGGTCGACCGGGTTGCGGGTGGTCCCGAAGACGCGGTTGAACGTGTGGCTGCCGGCGGCGAACTCCGGCACGTTGGTCCTCCCGACCAGCACCGCCCCGGCCCGCCGGATCCGTTCCACCACCAGGTCGTCGCGGTCCGGGACGTGGTCGGCGAAGAGCGGTGAGCCGTACGTCGTGCGCCACCCGGCCACCGCGTGGGTGTCCTTGATGGCCATCGGCAGCCCGTGGAGCGGGCCGACCTGGTGGCCGCGGGCGAGGTGGTCGTCGGCGGCGGTCGCGCCCTCGCGGGCCCGCTCCTCGTCGAGGGAGACGATCGCGTTGAGCTGCGGGTTGCGCTCGGCGATGCGGGCCAGGTGGAGCTCGAGGAGCTCCCGCGCCGAGATCTCACGGCGACGTACGGCGTCGGCCTGCTCGCGCGCCGGCGAGTCGACGGTGAGGGTCACCGGCGTCGTCCGAGCAGCACCCCGAGGGCCACCAGGCCGGCGCCGACGGCGACCCCGGCGAGGAAGTCGCGCTGCGAGGACACCGCCGCCGGACGGGCCGGGGCGGTGAAGACCCCGGGCGCGGACTCGGTGGTGGCGGAGGCCGCCGCGGCCTCGGGTGCGCCAGGGCCCGCGGCGCCGGTGACGACGTCGTCGACGTTGCCGAAGAACTCGCCCGCCATCCGCTTCGACACCGAGCTGAGCATCCGCTGCCCGACGCCACCGATCATCCCGCCGACGGTCGCGTCGGCGTCCCACGCCACCGTGGTGGACTCCCCCGAAGGCTGGAACCTGACCTGCACCGTGGCCCCGATCGTGCCGGGGGCGCCGGCCCCGTCGAGCTTCATCACGAGCGACTCGTGGGGCTGCAGGTCTGAGAGCACGCAGGTCCCCGAGTAGGTCCCGCGGATGGCGGCGACGCCCGCGGTGACGGTCATGGCGTAGGCGTTCTCCCCCGCCTCGGACGGGAGCGCCTCGAGCCGCTCGCAGCCCGGGATGGTGCGCACCAGCACCGCCGGGTCGAGCAGGGCGTCCCAGGCCTGCTCGACCGGGGCGTGCAGGGTGTTCTCTCCGGCGAACTTCATGTCGTCTCCTGCTGCGTCTGTCGCTGGGTCCGTAGGTCGAAGAGCTCCGAGGGCGAGATCGGCATCGCGGTGATCGGGATCCCCTCGGCGTCCTCGATCGCCGCCGCGAAGACCGCCGCGGACGGGATCACCCCGGCCTCGCCGGCGCCCTTGATGCCGAGCGGGTTGAGCGGGGAGGGCGTCTCGAGGTGGTCGATGTCGATGCCGGCCGGCACCTCGGTGACGTAGGGCATGAGGAAGTCCATGAAGGAGGCGTTGAGCAGCTGGCCCGACTCGTCGTAGGCCATCCGCTCGTAGAGCGCACCGCCGACCCCCTGCGCCACCCCCCCGTGGATCTGGCCCTCGACGATCATCGGGTTGATGAGGTGGCCGCAGTCGTGGACCACGGCGTACTTGAGGATCCTGATCTCCGCGGTCTCGGGGTCGGTCTCCACGATCACCGCGTGCATCCCGCTCGCATAGGTCGACCGCTCCGGGGAGTAGAAGTCCTTGCCCTCCAGGCCCGGCTCGTCGTCCTCCGCGACAGGCGGCTTGCCGGGATCACCGACGGAGAACTGGGTCGCGGCCTTGGAGGCCTCGTCGAAGGCGTAGCGCAACGGGTTGGACAGCACCGCCACCGTGCCGAGGTCGATGCCGGTCTCGGTGCCGCGGACCCGGACCGTGCCGTCGACCAGCTCGAGGTCGGCCTCGTCGGCCTCGAGCGCGTCCGCCGCGATGCGGAGCGCCTTCTCCTTGGCGCGCTGGGCGGCCAGGTGGATCGCCGAGCCGCTCATCACCGCCGCGCGCGAGGCGAAGGTCCCCACGGCGTACGGCATCCGGCGCGTGTCGCCGGTGGTGACCTCGACCTGCTCGAACGGCACGCCCAGCTCGTCGGCCACGATCTGCGCGAACGCCGTCTGGTGGCCCTGGCCCTGGCTGGTCAGGCCGGTGGCGACCTTCACCTTCCCGGAGGTCTCGATGTGGACGTGGGCACCCTCGTAGGGGCCGACACCGGTCCCCTCCACGTAGCAGGCGAGGCCGATGCCGACGCGCCGTCCCTGCGCCGCCATCTCCTCGCGGAAGGCCGGGAACTCCTCCCACCCGACGAGGTCCTTGAGCCGGTCGAGCAGGGCGGGGTAGTCGCCGGAGTCGTACTCGAGCTCGCGCCCGTCCTGGAAGACCAGGCCCTGGTCGAAGGGGAACTCGTCGGGCTGGATGAAGTTGGCGGCACGGACCTCGGTGCGGTCGCGCCCCAGGGCGGCGGCGATCGCGTCCATCGTCCGCTCCATGACGAAGCAGCCCTGCGGCCGGCCCGCCCCGCGGTAGGGCGTCACCATCACGGTGTTGGTGTAGAGGCTCTCGAACCGCACCCGGTAGCTCTGCGGCTTGTAGGGGCCCAGCAGCTGGGTCGAGGTGATGATCGGGACGATCAGGCCGTAGGGGATGTAGGCGCCGTGGTCGTGCCAGAACTCCACGTCGAGGCCGAGGATCCGCCCCTCGTCGTCGAAGCCCACCTCGACGTGGTGGACCTGGCCCCGCTCGTGCGCGGAGGAGATGAAGTGCTCGCGCCGGTCCTCGGTGAAGCGCACCGGGACGCCGAGGGTCCGCGCAGCGAGGGGCACCAGCAGCTCCTCCGGCCACGGGTGGTTGATCTTGACCCCGAAGCCGCCGCCGACGTCGGGCGTGATGACGTCGACCTGGCCCAGGTCGAGGCCCAGCTTGGCGGCCACGCAACCGCGTACGCCGGTGGAGGTCTGCGTCGAGGACCACACCGTCATCCGGCCCAGGTCGGGGTCCCAGCGGGCGACGACGCCGCGCCCCTCCAGGGGCTGGCAGGCCGAGCGCTCGATGGTGAGGTCGAGCGAGAGCGTGTGGGGTGCGTCCGCGATCGCGGCGCGCGCGTCGCCGTTCTCCTGCTCCATCCGGGCCGCGACGTTGTCGGGGACGTCGTCGTGGACCGCCTTCTGCGCCGCGCGGGCGGCCTCCACGCCGACGACGGGCTCGAGGACCTCGTAGTCGACCCGGATCCGGGTCACCGCGTCCTCGGCGACGTAGCGGTCCTCGGCCACGACGAACGCGACGGCCTCGCCGACGTAGTTGACCTCGTCGCGGGCCAGGGCGTACTGGGTGCGGCCGTGGGTGAGCGTCGGGTGGGGGATCAGGAGCGGGAGCGGCTCGGCCATCGCGCCCTGCAGGTCCTCGTGGGTCCACACGGCGTGCACGCCGTCGACCTCGAGCACGTCGCCGACGTCGATGTCGAGGATGCGGGCGTGGGCGTGCGGGGAGCGCAGCACCGCGGCGTGGAGCACCCGCTGGCCGACCAGGACGTCGTCGGCGTAGCGGCCCTGGCCACGCAGCAGCCGCTGGTCCTCGACCCGGGGGACCTTGCTGCCGAAGAGCTTGGTGGTCACGCGGGCTCCTCGTCGGCGGCCAGCTCGGCGGCGCGGCGGACGGCCGCCACGATGTTCTGGTAACCGGTGCAGCGGCACAGGTTGCCGGCGATCATGTCGCGGGCCTCCTCCTCGGAGGGATCGGGGTTGTCACGCAGACCGGCAGTGATGGTGGTGAGGAACCCGGGCGTGCAGAAACCGCACTGCAGCCCGTGGCAGTCGGCGAAGGCCTGCTGGACCGGACCGAGCGTGCCGTCGTCACGGGTCAGGCCCTCGACCGTGGTGATGTCGGCGCCCTCCGCGGAGACGGCGAACACCAGGCACGAGCGGACCGCCCGGCCGTCGAGCAGCACGGTGCAGGCACCGCACACGCCGTGCTCGCACCCGACGTGGGTGCCGGTGAGGCCGCAGTCGTGACGCAGCGCGTCGGAGAGCAGCCGACGGGCCGGCACGCGCACCGCGTGGGTGGCGCCGTTGACGATCAGTCGGAGGTCGTGGAGCTCTTCGGTCATGGCTGTCCCGCGTCGTCGGTGGCGGCCGCCAGCACCCGCCGGGTCAGGACCCGCACCAGCTGGGCGCGGTAGGCGGCGGTGGCATGGATGTCGGCCTCGGGCTCGAGCACCTCGAGCGCCCGGTCGGCCGCGGCGTCCGGCTCGAGACCCGTCACGTCGACCACGGTGGGCACGTCGTCGACCGAGAGGTAGCCCAGCCGCGCCTCGGCGAGCCGGTCACCCTCCCGACGTACGACGCCGGCGACGCCGACCAGGGCGTAGTCACCGTGACGCCGGGCGATCTCGGCGAAGCCCGAACCCTCCCCCGGTCGACGGGCCGGGAAGAACGCCTCGGTGGCGACCTCGTCGGCCGCCAGGGTCGACTCGAGGGGTCCCGCGAACAGCTCGGCGGCCGGGATGGTGCGTGTGCCCCGCACGGACGCGACCGTGACGGAACCGTCGAGGACCGCCAGCACCGTCGGCATCTCGGCCGCGGCGTCGGCGTGCACGATCGAGCCCACCGTGGTGCCGCGGTTGCGGATGGTCGCGTGCGCCACGTGGGAGAGCGCCCGGGCCAGCAGCGGCTGCGCCTCGCGGGCGCCCTCGTGCGCGAGGACGTCGGCGTGGCGGGCGAGCGCCCCGACCCTGACCCCGTCGTCGGAGACCGTGACGTGGTCGAGGTCGGGGAGCCCGTTGATGTCCACCAGCGCCGGTGGCGCCGCCAACCGCATGTTGAGCAGGGGGACCAGGCTCTGGCCCCCGGCCAGCACCTTGGCTCCCGGCTCCGCCGCCAGGGCCTCGAGCGCCTCCTCGAGGCTCCCCGGACGGCGGTAGCGGAACGGTGCTGGCTTCATCGGGTGTCGGGGTCCCCCTTCGAGGCCACGTCGTCGACACCCTCGTCGTAGTCGGGGTGGCTCAGGTTGCGCGTCACTGCGCCGACGCCCGTACCGGTGCGGCCCTTGACCAGGTGGAAGTAGACGATGACGAGGATCGTGCCGAGGGCGATGCCGGTCAGCTCGAAGTCGTCGGTGATCTGCAGGCTCACGTTGCCGACGCCCGCGATGATGCCGGCGGCCAGGCCGACCATGTTGACGGGGTTGCCGAAGTCGACCCTGTTCTCGACCCAGATCTTGGCGCCCACGAGTCCGATCATGCCGTAGAGCACCAGCGTGATCCCGCCGAGCACCCCGCCCGGCGTCGCGTTGACGATGGCACCGAACTTGGGGCACAGGCCCAGCAGGATCGCCACGGCCGCGGCGACGTAGTAGGCGGCGGTGGAGTAGACGCGCGTCGCGCCCATGACGCCGATGTTCTCGGCGTACGTCGTGGTCGGCGAGCCGCCGAACGACGAGGCGAGCGCGGTCGCCAGGCCGTCGGCACCGATGGCCCGCCCCATGTAGGGGTCGAGGTCCTCGCCGGTCATCTCCGCGACCGCCTTGACGTGACCGGTGTTCTCGGCCACGAGCGCGATCACGCCCGGGAGCACGAGCAGGAAGAAGGTCAGCGAGAAGGAGGGCCCGTGGACGGCGGACACGCCGTCGGCGAGGGTGCCGCTCGGGAGCCCGATCCAGTCTGCGGCCTGGACACCGGCCCAGCTGACGCGGTCGTGCTCGACGGCCTCGCCGTTGCTGGTCGGCAGGACGGAGGTGATGGGGCCGAGGAGCCCGTCGGCGACCCAGGACAGCAGGTAGCCGAAGATGAGGGCGAGGAACACCGCGATGCGGGACCAGAAGCCGGGGAGCATGACCGCGGCGACGACCATGAACGTGGCCGTGATCAGGGCGATCCACTGGTCCTGCGGCCAGTAGATCTGCGCCACGACGGGGGCCAGGTTGAAGCCGATCAGCATGACGACCGCACCGGTCACCGCCGGGGGCAGGATCCGGTGAATCATGCCAGCGCCGGAGAAGTGGACCAGGACGCCGACGAGGGCCAGCACCAGGCCACCCAGCAGGATCGCGCCGGTGACGTCGGCGGAGTCGCCGCCGAGCCCCCGGATCGCCGCCACGCTGGCGACGAACGAGGCACTGGTGCCGAGGTAGCTCGGCACCTTGTTGCTGCAGATCAGCAGGAACAGGATCGTGCAGATGCCCGAGAACATGATGGCGAGGTTGGGGTCGAGCCCCATGACGATCGGGAACACGAAGGTGGCGCCGAACATGGCCACGACGTGCTGCGCGCCCAGGCCCACCGTCTTGCCCCACGGCAGCCGCTGGTGCGGTGCTACGGACTCACCGGGCGCCGGATCGACGACGTCCCACTTGAACATTGACATGACCCCTCCTGGCACTTCGTGTGGGCCCGAGGCACCACAAGGTAGTGCGGCCCATTGGACACCCTCGACGGCGACAAGTGCCGAAGGAACGCCGTGGGCGCTGGCACGTGTTGTCGCGCGCCGCGCCGGTCGAGGCACAAGTGGGACGCGGCCGGTGGTTGAGGTGCGAGCGCCAGCGAGCCTCGAAACCCCCGGCGCGTACGACGCCACCTCGACCCCACGCCACGTCGGTCGAGGTGGTCTCGACAGGCTCGACCAGCGTGTAGTTCCGTGGCGTTCACACCGTCTCGACCCCACGGAGGTCGAGCCTGTCGAGACCCTGGTCCGGGGTGTGGAGAACCGCTCAACCACGGGGGTTGGTGTCAGTGGTGAGTGCTTGAGTAGGGGTCATGGCGATCACCACCTCCGAGCAGCCCGGCACCCTGCCGGATGACGCTGCGGGGGTGCTGGCGGCGGCGCGGGCCGAGACCGCGGCCGCGGACCGCGCCGAGGCCCGCAAGCTCCAGCTCGCGGTGCAGTGGGCGATCATCCACCCCGCCGAGAGCGTGCAGGACGCCGAGACCTACACCTTCCGCTCCGGCCTGGAAGGCGTGATCCCGATCGCCGGCCCCGGCGCCCCCCTGGTGGCAGAGTTCAGCGTCGCCGAGTACGCCGCCGCCCTCGGCCTCTCCACCGAGGCCGGCAAGCACTACCTCGGCCAGGCCGTCGAGCTCCGCTACCGACTCCCCCGCCTGTGGGCACGGGTGGTGGCCGGGGACCTGCCGGCCTGGAAGGCCCGCCGGGTCGCCGACGCCACCATCGGCGCCGACCTCACCCCCGAAGCCGCCACGTTCGTCGACCAACACGTCGCCCCGGTGGCCCACAAGATCCGCCCCACGGCCCTGGACCGGCTCGTGGAGGAGGCGATCGGCCGGTTCATGCCCGACCAGGCCGAACAACGCCGCCGCGACGGCCTCGACCGGCGGCACTTCACCGTCGACCGCAACCACGTCTCCTTCGACGGCACCGCCTACGTCACCGGCGAGCTCGACCTGGCCGACGCGATCGACCTCGACGACGCCGTGCGTGGGCTGGCCACCCAGCTGGCCGACCTCGGCTCCGAGGCGACCCTGGACCAGCGCCGCGCCCTCGCGGTCGGCGAGCTCGCCCGCCGCCAGCTCACCCTCGACCTCACCCCGCCGGAGGCTGGGGGCTCGAGGTCGGAGGTTGAGGTGCGAGCGCAGCGAGCCACGAAACCCCCGGCCCCCACCCGCACACCGGTCCGCAAGACGGTGCTCTACCTCCACCTCAGCACCGACGCCCTCACCAGCACCGGCGACGGGATCGGTCGCTGCGAGACCACCCGCAAGCCGGTCACCGCCACCCAGATCCGCGACTGGTGCGGCCACCCCGACACCCACCTGGTGGTCCAGCCCGTCATCGACCTCAACCAGCACGTCCACGTCGACCAGTACGAGATCCCCCACCGCATCACCGAGCACGTGGCCCTGCGCGACCTCACCTGCGTCTTCCCCCACTGCACCCGACCCGCCCGCCGCCTCCACCCCGAGGCCCACGGCTGCGACCACGACCACATCCGGCCCTACGCCGAGCAGCCCCACACCTGCAGCCACGGCATCGCGCCGCTGTGCCGACGCCACCACCGCCACAAGACCCACGGCCACTGGCACTACGAAACCCCCGAACCCGGCACCTACCGGTGGACCTCACCCCACGGCCACCACTACCTCCGCGACCACACCGGCACCACCGCGATCGATCCCGCGGACGACGGCCGGCCCGAGCAGCACCCACCTCCGCGAGATTGACCCCGCCCCACACCCCGCCCACCACAGGGCGGGGCCGTGAGCGTGTCCAGTCAGGCGTCGAAGCCGGACCCCACACCGCGCAGTGCTTCCCTCAGCAGGGCAGCAGCCTCCCCCAGGCCGCTCGACCGACGGGAGGTGACCAGCCCACGGGAGCGTCACGTGCCGAGCCCCCGGGATCCGGGTCGCCAGCAGCCGTGCAACCGCCCGGAAGTGATCCATGTCGTGTCCGCCCTCGACGACGACCGCCGGGATGTCGAGGGCGGCGAGCTCGACGTCCACCACGCCGCGCTCGGGCTCGGGTGTGCTCCCCTCCGCCGCCAGCTGGACGTCGAACGCGTGTCGCTGCATGGTCGACACCCGGTCGCGTGTCCCGGGCGACGCCTCCGGCCCCAGCCAGGTGTCGACGTTGAGCCGCACGGCCCCGTCGACGTCGCCGGCCTCGAGCAGTTCGTCCTCCTCCTCCCCGAAGGCCCGCGCCGACGCGGTCAGCGGCACGCCGCGCAGGGCGGCACACACAGCACCAAGGCCGAGACCCGCTCGGGATGCGCCGTGGCCAGCTCGAGGGCGACCCGACCACCCAGCGACGACCCCACGACGGCGACCCGGTCGATGGCCAGGTTGTCCAGGAGCACCACCAGGTCGGCCACGTCGGTGAAGTGCTCCCCCGGGAGCGGACTGTCACCGAAGCCGCGCAGGTCGGGTGCCACCACGCGGTAGTCGTCGGCAAGGGCGGGTGCGACGTCCGCCCACATGCGACGGTCGGTCACCCCCGAGTGCAGCAACAGCACCGGTGGCCCCGCGCCGAGGTCGTCGTGGGCGAGAATCATCCGCTGATCTCCAGCACACGCAGCGCCACGGCGACGTCGAGCCGCAGGTGCGGGTCCGACGACAGCGGCCCGAGCAGCCGCTCGAGCTTACCGACCCGGTAGCGCATCGTGTTGTAGTGGAAGAACTGCAGCCGCGCGGCCTCGGCGACGTTGAAGTTGGTGTCGAGCAGCACCTGCAGCGTCTCGCGCAGGTCGGCGGCCGCGGCGGTGCGCTCGGCGAGCGGCCCGAGCACGTCGTGGGCGAAGGCGCGCAGCTCGGCCTGGTCGGGGACCAGCGCGATCAGGCGGTGCAGCCCCAGCTGGTCGAAGTACGTCGTGGAGCCGGTCCCCCGCACCCGACGGCCGACCTCGACCGCCCGGCGGGCCTGGCCGTAGCTGTCGGCGAGCTCGTCGAGGGACGCGGCCACCCGGCCGACCCCCACGGAGAACGATCGCCGGCCGCCGCCCTTGTCGCCGGCCACGGCGGCCACCGCCCGGCCGACCACCTCCTCGCCGGGGTGGGCCTCCGCCGCGCCCGTGACCGGGAGCAGCGAGACCACCTCGGAGGAGAAGTCCACCGAGGGGACCCCCGGATCGACCGCCTGGGTGACCTGCCGCCACGCCGCCGAGAACCGGCTCTGCCAGCGACGTCGTTCCAGGCTCGTCGGCTGCTCCACGTCCGGGTCCGGCGGGTCGAGCTCGGCGACGACGGCCACCAACGGCCGGTCCAGGTGCCAGCCGAAGGCCTCCGCGTGCTCCTCGACGTACGTCGCGTCGCGGGCCCGGCCGGCGAACAGCTCGCGCAGGAAGTCGCCCTGGTACTTGTTCTCGACGGCCGTGATCGACTCCTCGCGGGTGATGAGCAGCGCCGCGACGGTGGCCGCGCGTTCGAGGGCGTGGACGTCGGCCTCGGGGATCGCACCCCCGGGACGCACGCACACCAGCCGGCCGAGGTCGGAGCCGCCCGCGGCGACCCGCGCCGCGCGGACCTCCCCCTGGTCCACCGGCGCGCCGTCGGCCCCCACCCGCTCGACGCGGACCCGGCCCGTCGGGTCGACCAGGTCGGCCCGCTCCAGGGCGCTGCGGTGGTCGTCGTCGAGGTGCCCCGCGCGCTCCCGGCCGTCGGTCGAGCAGAACAGGACACCGGCCCCCAGCACCCGTGCGACCTCGGCGGCGATCCGGTCCAGGTCACCGCCCTCCAGCACGATGTGGGTCAGCGCGGTGTGCAGGGCGTCGACGCGGGCGAGGGCGGCACTGGCCTCATGGTCGGTTATCACGAGTTGCCCTCGAATCCGCTCGACGTTGGCACAACCTCACATCGCCAACGTATCGGCCGCGCACTAGCGTCGGTAAGCGTGATCCCCGTCGCCGCACCTCCGCGTGTGCGCGACCGGCTGTCGGCAGCCGCCGACGGGCCGCTGCCGGTCCTCCACCACACCGGAGGGGCGCTCTACGTCGACGTCGGGGGCTGGTGCGTGGGCGTGGTCACCACCGGCGTGACCCGGGTCCCCAACGCACTGCGGCTGCCCCCCGGACAGGGTTTGCCCGTTCCCCACCGGCCGGGACGACCGGCGGCGTACCTTGAGCGTGGGACGCTCCACCTCGGCAGCACACCGCTGCCGGTCGGTCGCCTCGAGGCGCCCCGGGTGCCGCGGCTCGGCGACGGAGAGCTCCCGCGCAACACGGCGTGCCCGGCCACCGTCCAGGTCACCCCCCCGACCACGGTGGCCGGGTTCGTCGCCACCCACCTCCCCGACCGCCGCATCGACGCGGCTGCCGTGCCGAGGCTGATCGGGCGTGGTGAGGGGCTGACCCCGCTCGGGGACGACGTGCTCGCCGGCTGGGTCGCGCTCCACCGGGCGGCCGGGATCGCGTCCCCCGAGGTCGACGACGCGGTCCGCGCACACGCTGCCCGCACCACGCTGCTCTCGGCGACCCTGCTCGACTGCGCGGCCCACGGCGAGGTGCTGCCCGAGTACGCCGCCTGGGTGGCCGCGCTCGGGACCCCCGACGAAGCCGACCGGGCCCGGGCCCTCCACCGGGTCGGCGCCACCTCCGGCGCCGGCCTCCACCAGGGCGCGCTCATCGCCCTCGACCAGCTCCAGGAGGCTGCGTGACCGACCACGTCGAGCTGCGACCCGGTGCCTACGCCGACTCGGTGACCCTGCTCCAGGTGAGCCGTGACGTCCAGGGCACCCCCGGGGTCCTCACCGCCCAGGTCGCCATGGCGACCCCCCTCAACCTCGAGGTCCTGGAGGGCCTGGGGTTCGACGTCCCGGAGGCCTCGCCCAACGACATGGTGGTGGCCCTCCGCCTCGGCGAGGACGGCGACCTGGACCAGGCGCTCGCCGCGGTCGACCGGGCCCTGGCACCGGCCCGGGGTCCCTCCGGTGCCCGGGAGGAGCAGCCGCCCCGGACCACGGCGGCCGCGCTCGCGGGACGTCCGGGCCTGGCCCTGGTCTCGGTGCCCGGCCCCTCGGCCCTGGTCGAGGCGATGGACGCCCTCGACGCCGGGTGCGACGTCATGGTCTTCAGCGACCACGTCCCCCTCGAGCAGGAGGTGGCCCTCAAGCGGGTCGCGGCAGAGCGGCAGCTGCTCGTGATGGGCCCCGACTGCGGCACGGCGGTGGTCGGTGGCGTGGGGCTCGGGTTCGCCAACACGACACGCCCGGGACCGGTCGGCATCGTGGCCGCCTCCGGGACCGGCTGCCAGCAGCTGCTCGCCCTGCTCGACCACGCCGGCGTCGGCGTCGGCTCCGCCCTCGGCGTCGGGGGCCGCGACCTCTCCGCCGAGGTCGGCGGACTGGCGACCCTCGAGGCGCTGCGGCGGCTGGACGCCGACGACGAGGTCGACCTGATCGTGCTGGTCTCCAAGCCCCCCGCCGACGAGGTAGCCGCCCGCGTGGAGGAGTACGCCGCCGGCCTCGCGACCCCGGTCGAGATGGCCCTCCTCGGGCCTGGCCGTCCCGACCTGACCGCGGCGGCGGAGCGGGTGCTGGCACGGCTCGGCAGCGACGTACCGACGTGGCCGGTCGAGGGTTCGACCCGTGAGGGCTCCGGCGGGCTGGTCCGCGGCCTCTTCGTGGGGGGCACCCTGTGCAGCGAGGCTGGACTGATCGCCGGGGGCGAGGGCCACACGTTCGTCGACTTCGGCGACGACGACTACACCGAGGGCCGTGCCCACCCCATGATCGACCCGACCCTGAGGCTCGAGCACCTCCGGCGCGCGGCCGCCGACCCGGAGACCGGGGTGCTGCTGCTCGACGTCGTACTCGGCCACGGCGCCGAGCCCGACCCGGCCGCCGGCCTCGCCCCTGTCCTGGCCGACCTCGACGTTCCCGTCGTGGTGAGCGTCGTCGGCACCGGCCTCGACCCCCAGGACCGACCACGCCAGGTCTCGGCACTCGTGGCGGCCGGCGCGGAGGTCCACCTGTCCAACGCCTCGGCCACCCGCCGGGCCCTCGAGATCGGCGGAGGTGGCCGATGAAGGCGCCCGACCGCGTCGTCGCCGCCGGTGCCGACCTGCTCGCCGAGGCCGTGGCCGGCCAGGCCGTCGAGGTGGAGCGGGTCGCGTGGCGACCCCCGATGGCCGGCACCGAGGCCGACCTGGCGGTCGTCGCCGCCGACCCGAGGCGCCACGACGCCAACCGCCGCGCCGTGGAGGCGATGCTCGGGGTCACCGCACACCTGGTCGACGTGGCTCCGGCTGCCGAGGTGGTCGGGCTGGAGCGTGGGCAGTTCCTCCACGCCGGGCCCCCGATCACCTGGGACCGCGCCTCGGGCCCGCTGCGCGGCGCGCTCCTGGGGGGCGCCGTCCTCGAGGGGCTCGCCGAGGACCCCGACTCGGCGATGGCGCTGCTGGAGCGCGGCGACGGCGTGAGCCTCGAGCCGTGCCACCACCGCGGTGCGGTGGGACCGATGGCCGGCGTGGTCACCCCGTCCATGTGGATGTTCGTCCTCGAGGACCCGGCGACGGGTCGGCGTACGCACTGCACCCTCAACGAGGGCCTGGGCAAGGTCCTGCGCTACGGCGCCTACGGCCCGGAGGTGCTCGAGCGGCTGCGCTGGATGAGTGAGGTGCTGGGGCCGCTGCTGCAGGCAGCCGTGCGCCAGACCGGCCCGGTCGACGTCACCGGCATCCTCACCCAGATGCTGCAGATGGGCGACGAGGCCCACAACCGCAACCGGGCCGGCACCCTGATGCTGCTGCGCGACCTCTCCCCCGCCATGGTCACCAGCGGCTTCGACGGCGCGGACGTCGCGGAGGCGCTGCGCTTCATGGGGGGCAACGACCACTTCTTCCTCAACCTGGCGATGCCTGCCTGCAAGCTCGCGCTCGACGCGGGTCGCGACGTGCCGGGGTCCACGATGGTGGTGGCCATGGCACGCAACGGGACCGACTTCGGGATCCAGGTGTCCGGCACCGGTGACGAGTGGTTCACCGGCCCCGCGCAGCTGGCCGACGGCCTCTTCCTCGGCGACTTCGGGCCCGAGGACGCCAACCCCGACATCGGCGACTCCGCCATCACCGAGACCGCCGGGATCGGCGGGTTCGCCATGGCCACCGCGCCGGCCATCGTCCGCTTCGTCGGCGGGTCGGTGCCCGACGCGCTGGCCACGACGCGACGGATGCACGAGATCACCCTCGCCGAGAACCCCCGCTGGTCGGTGCCGGTCCTCGACTTCCAGGGCGTCCCCACCGGCATCGACGTCACCCGGGTGTGCCGGACCGGCATCCTGCCCCAGATCAACACCGGCATGGCCGGCAAGGAGGCGGGGGTGGGTCAGGTCGGCGCCGGGCTGGTCACGCCTCCCGCCGAGATCTTCCCGCAGGCCCTGGCGCGGCTGGCCGAGCTCGCCCGGCGAGCGTCGGCCTGACCAGGGCCCGGGCCAGGTCGACGTTGCCCGACGGACGCAGCGGCGTGCCCTCCTCGAGGTAGGCCTGCCGCGCCGCGTCCTGGTGGCTCGGCGGCAGCGAGCCGTCGGAGCGGACCACCCGCCACCACGGGACCGGTCCACCGTGGCGGGCCATCACCGCACCCACCTGGCGCGGTCCCCCACCACCCAGCAGCGCGCCGACCACCTCGGCGATGACGCCGTACGTCGTCACCCGGCCGCGCGGCACCTGCTCGGCGCACCGCAGCACGAGCTCGACGTACTCCTCCGGGTCGACGCGTGGGGACACGCGCCGAATCTAGCCTCGTCGCGTGTCACGGGACGGCGGCGAACGGCTCGGTGCCCCTCACGAGGCGCAGCCCCCGGATGCCCGACCACCGCTGGGCGAAGGCCAGCTCACGCTTGAGGGTGCCGACGCCGTTGCTGCCGGCGAAGGGGGCGACGGCGACCGTGGACACACTCCCGACAGCGCGTCCACGGTCGTCGAGGACGCCGCTGCCGGAGTCGCCCGGGACCCCGGGCGTGGCCGTGTAGGCGTCGAAGGCCCAGCCACCGTAGGTGGTCCCGAGCGAGACCCCCGTCTTGGGCGAGAGGACGGTGGTGGGGCGCAGGCTCGACTCGCCCCAGCTGTGGACCTGCCTGCCCGCGCCGGGCGCACCGGCCAGGCCCGTGGGGCCGCCCCAGAACGGCACGGTCGGGTTGACCTTGTCCTCGTGCTTCCTCCCGACGCGGACCAGCGCGAAGTCGTTGCCGTGGCAGATGTGGTGGCCCGTCGTACCGAGGGCCTGCATCGTCTCCCACGAGCTGTAGGCGAGCCGGCCGCGACCCACGGTCGTCCCGCCGGTTGCCGCCGTCGCCCCCGAGGCGAAGCGGACCTTCGTCCCCAGCGGTAGCGAGGGGTTGCGGCAGCCGTTGATGTCGGTGGCCTCGCCCGTGCCGGCGCAGTGGGCGGCGTAGCCGACGTAGACGCGGCGCGCGGCGTCGGTGAACACGAAGTTGCCGGTGCACTGCGCACCGCGGGTGAACATCTGGACGCCCGGCGTGATGGGGGCCTGCTCGGGGGCGGCCCAGCGGCCGGCCCTGGAGCCTGCGTCCGCCGGTGTCGGGAGGAGCGCTGCCAAGACCAGCGAGGCGGTGGCGACCAGGGAAGCGGGTGTCCGCAGCTGCATGTCCGGCCAACGACACAGGCCCCGTCCGGTGACGGACGGGGCCTGCGGTGGTGGTGTGTCAGGTGGTCACGGGAGCGGGGAGAACGGCTCCGTGCCGGGGACCAGGGCCAGGCCGCGGATGCCGCCGTACCGCTGGGCGTAACCCAGCTCCTTGGCCAGGTCGCTCACGCCGTTCGAGCCGGCGAACGGGGCGAGCTGCACGGTCGACAGCGTCCCGAGCGCCTCTCCCCCGGCCCCGAGGAACGCGCTGCCGGAGTCGCCGGGCACACCGGGGGTGGCGGTGTAGACCTGGTGGTTCCAGCCCTTGCCGGTGGAGCCCAGGCTGGTGCCCCGCTTGGGCGACAGCGCCTCGACGCCACCGCGCAGGATCGAGTTGCCGTAGGAGTAGACGTCCTCGCCGGTGGTCGTCCCGTCGCTGTCGAGACCCACCGGACCACCCCAGAACGGCACCGAGGGGTTCACCTTCGACACGTCGGCGGCGTCGACCTTCACCAGGGCGAAGTCGTTGTAGTCGCAGGCGTTGGGGTCGGTCTCGTTGCGCTGCCCCATGGTCAGCCACGAGGAGTAGGCCAGGGTGCCGCTCCCGACGTGGTCCCCGCCGGTCACGAGTCCGCTGTTGCGCTCGAACTCCACCCTCGTGCCCAGCGGCAGGGACCCGGCGTCACAGCCGTTGGTGTCGGTGGCCTCGCCGGTCCCGGCGCAGTGGGCGGCGTAGCCCACGTAGACGTTGCGACGCCGGTCGGTGAAGACGAAGTTGCCCGTGCACTGGGCCCCGTCCGTGAACATCTGCACGCCGGGGGTGATCGTCGCGGTGTCGGCCGGTGCCCAGGAAGCCCCTGCGGGCTTCCCCTTGCCGCCCTTGGCGGCGGTGGCCGGTGCGGCGGAGACGAGGGCGCCGGCCAGCACCGCGCTGGACAGCACCGAGACCAGACCGAGCAGACGACGAGACGTCGTGGTCGAGCGCATGTGGTGATTCCTCCCGATGGCGCGCCGACCCCGAGTGGGCGGCGCTACGACAGGAGACCAACGACGCGAGTCGCGAGCGGGTTACGCCGCCACGCGCGACAGCCGCCGCGAGCGCCGCGTCAGTAGGCGGGCTGTGACGGGTCGATCTGGTTCACCCAGGCGACGACGCCGCCGCCGACGTGCACGGCGTCGGCGTACCCCGCGCCCTTGAGCACCGACAGCGCCTCGGCGGACCGCACACCGCCCTTGCAGTAGAGGACCGCCGGCTTGTCACCGGGCACCTGCTCCAGCGCATTCCCGTTGAGGAACTCGCCCTTGGGGATCAGCACCGAGCCCGGGATCCGGTTGATCTCGTACTCGTTGGGCTCGCGGACGTCGATGAGGACGAAGTCACGGCTCCCCTCCTCACGCTCCTTGAGCATGTGCTCGAGCTCGGTCACCGAGATCGTCGAGCCCGCAGCGGCGTCCGCGGCCTCGTCACTGATCGCGCCGCAGAAGGCGTCGTAGTCGATGAGCTCGGTGACGGTCGGGTTCTCCCCGCAGAGCGCGCAGGCGGGGTCCTTGCGGACCTTGAGCTTGCGGTACTCCATCTCCAGGGCGTCGTAGATCATCAGCGACCCGGCGATGGGCTCCCCGACACCGGTGAGCAGCTTGATCGCCTCGTTGACCTGGATCGAGCCGATCGAGGCGCACAGCACGCCCAGCACGCCGCCCTCGGCGCAGCTGGGCACCATCCCCGGCGGTGGCGGCTCGGGGTAGAGGCAGCGGTAGCAGGGCAGACCCTCGCCGAGCATGGGCGCGAAGACCGACGCCTGGCCGTCGAAACGGTAGATCGAGCCCCACACGTACGGGATGCCGAGGAAGTACGCCGCGTCGTTGACCATGTAGCGGGTCGCGAAGTTGTCGGTGCCGTCGACGATGAGGTCGTAGCCCTCGAAGACCGACATCACGTTGTCGTTGTCGAGCCGCTCGGGGTGGAGCACGACCTCGACCAGCGGGTTGACCTCTGCGATCGACGCCCTGGCCGACTCGCCCTTCGGGCGACCGACGTCGGACTGACCGTGGATCACCTGGCGCTGCAGGTTCGACTCGTCGACCTCGTCGAACTCGGCGATGCCGATCGTGCCGACCCCGGCGGCGGCGAGGTAGAGCAGTGCCGGGCTGCCGAGGCCCCCGGCTCCGATCACCAGCACCTTGGCGTTCTTCAGCCGCTTCTGACCGGCCATGCCGACGTCGGGGATGATGAGGTGGCGGCTGTAGCGGCGTACCTCGTCGTTGGTGAGCTCCGCGGCAGGCTCCACGAGCGGCGCGAACGGCACGATGACACTCCTCGGTGGTTCGGTTGCGTACCTGCCCAACACCGGCGGTACGCACTCATGTTCCCCAGCCGCCACCGGCGTGACCTGCGTGTCCCGGGATCCGGACTGGCGATAGGCTCGGCATCCCGTCCACGAAGGAGCACCTGTGACCCTCAGCGGAGAGGCGCCGATGGGCGCGACCCCCCGCGGCGCGCGGCTGCCGCGCCAGGAGCGCCGCGCCCAGCTGCTGGAGTCCGCGCTCGAGGTCTTCGTCGCACAGGGCTACCACGCGGCGGCGATGGATGACATCGCGGAGCGGGCCGGGGTGTCGAAGCCGGTGCTCTACCAGCACTTCCCCGGCAAGCTCGAGCTCTACCTCGCCCTCCTCGACTCCTCCTGTGACGCGATCATCGACAGCTGCCGGGCAGCCCTCGAGTCGACGCAGGACAACAAGCAGCGCGTGGCGGCGGCGATGGAGGCCTTCTACGACTACATCGCCTCCCACGACGGTGCGTTCCGCCTGGTGTTCGAGTCCGACCTGACCAACGAGCCGGCCGTGCGCGCTGCCGTGGACCGGGTCACCACCGAGTGTGCGGCGATGATCGCGGACGTGATCCACGACGACACCGGGCTGCCCGACGAGGCTGCCCGGCTGCTGGCGGTGTCGCTCGTGGGAATGGCCCAGGTCAGCGCACGGTTCTGGGTGACGGACGCCGCCGGCATCAGCCGACCGGACGCCGTCGCGCTGGTGTCGGGACTGGCGTGGCGCGGCATCCGCGGTTACCCGCTGACCGACGAGCACTGAGACCACCCCGACCGGAAGGACCCCATGGAGATCAAGATCGGCGTGCAGCACACCTCCCGCGAGCTGGTCGTGGAGACCGACGAGTCGGTCGACGACGTCCAGCGCCGGGTCACCGAGGCGCTCTCGGGCGACGGCGTGCTCGCGTTGACCGACAGCAAGGGCCGGGTCACGCTCGTCCCGGCCGCACGGCTCTCCTACGTCGAGATCGGCGGCGGCGTCAGCGGACAGGTCGGCTTCCGCTCCTGATCCGCGGGCGACCGTGCTCTCCACCCTCCTGGTCACGCTGCTCGGCGGACTGGTCGTCGGCCTCCTCGGGCGCTACCTCGCCCCGGGCGGCCGCGACAACATCCCCCTGTGGCTGACCGTCGCCTGCGGCATCGGCGGCATGCTGCTGGGCAGCTACCTCTATGCCGGGCTCTTCGACTGTGCCGAGGCCACCGACTGCACGCCCGGCGTCGACTGGTGGCGGCACGCCTGGCAGGTGGGCCTCGCCGCGGTCCTCGTCGTGGCCGCCGCCACCGCCACCGCACGTCGGCGGTGAGCTAGGAGTCGAGCCCCAGCCGGGCCATCCGCTCCGCGTGCAGCTCGGTGATCCGGGCGAACATCCGCCCGATGGCCGCGAGGTCGAGCGCCGGCCGGTCGACACCGCCGGCCAGCAGGGCCGACAACGCGTCGCGGTCGGCCGCGACCCGCTGGGCCTGGGTGAGGGCCTCCCCCATCAGCCGGCGGCCCCACAGGGCGAGCCGGCCACCGAGCCGGTGGTCCTCGGCGATGGCTGCCTTGACCCGGTCGACGACGAACTCGGAGTGGCCGGCATCGCTGAGCGAGGCCAGGACGACCTCGCGGGTCCGCGGGTCGAGGTAGGCCGCGATCTCGCGGTAGAAGTCTGCGGCCAGACCGTCGCCGACGTAGGCCTTGACCAGGCCCTCGTACCAGTCCGAGGGCGCGGTGTGCTCGTGGAAGAGGTCGACCGCCTGCTGGAAGGGCGCCATGGCGGCGTACGGGTCGGCGCCCAGCTCGGTCATCCGGTCCCGCAGCAGCCCGACGTGCCCCAGCTCGTTGCCGGCCATGGCGGCGATGGCGAGCTTGTCCTCGAGCGAGGGCGCCAGCTTGGCGTCCTCGGCCAGCCGCTCGAAGGCCGAGATCTCGCCGTAGGCGATGGCCGCGAGCAGGTCGACCACCGCCTGCCGGTAGTCGGGGTCGTCGAGGGCGGATGACTCCCCGCCGACCCCCTCGGCACCGGTGGATTCCGTCATGCGCGCAGCGTACCGATACCATGACCAGCGGAGACGACGCCCGTTGCGCCGTCCGTCGCCGGAGACGGCGAACCGCATGTGCGCGGCTGAGTGCGTTCAGCCGCAGGCAGACACACTCACCGAAAGCGAACAGAACACTTGACGACGTTCCGTGACCTCGGGGTGCTCCCCGAGATTTGTGACCCCCTCGAGCGCGCCGGCATCACCACGCCGTTCGCCATCCAGGAGATGACCCTCTCCGTCGCCCTCATGGGCACCGACCTGATCGGCCAGGCCCGTACCGGCACCGGCAAGACGCTGGCCTTCGGCATCCCGGTCCTGCAGCGCTCGGTGGCCCCCAAGGACCCCGACTACTCCGAGATCCCCCAGGGCAAGCCGCAGGCGCTCATCGTCGCCCCGACGCGCGAGCTCGCGCTCCAGGTATCCGGCGACCTCGCCCTGGCCGGCGAGGACCGCGGCCTGCGGGTCCTCACGGTCTACGGCGGCGTCGGCTACGAGCCGCAGCTCGACGCGCTCTCCGCCGGCGTCGACATCGTCGTCGGGACGCCGGGACGGCTGATCGACCTGGCCAACCGCCGCGCCCTCGACCTCTCCCACGTCCACGCGCTGGTCCTCGACGAGGCCGACGAGATGCTCGACCTCGGGTTCCTCCCCGACGTCGTGAAGCTGATCGGGATGACCCCGGAGACGCGCCAGACCATGCTGTTCTCCGCGACGATGCCCTCGGCGATCGTCTCCCTCGCCCGCACCCACATGCGCCACCCGATGAACATCCGTGCGGAGTCGTCCTACGAGAACGCCACCGTGCCGGCGACCGCGCAGTTCATCTACCAGGCGCACGACCTCGACAAGCCCGAGATCGTCGGCCGGGTCCTGCAGGCCGAGGACATGGGCAAGATGATCGTTTTCACCCGCACCAAGCGGCAGGCGCAACGCATCGCCGAGGACCTGCAGGAGCGGGGCTTCAGGGCCTCCCCGCTGCACGGCGACATGGCCCAGGTGGCCCGCGAGAAGGCGCTGACCAGGTTCCGCGACGACAAGATCCTCGTCCTGGTCTGCACCGACGTCGCCGCCCGCGGTATCGACGTCCAGGGCGTCACGCACGTGGTCAACTACACCTGCCCCGAGGACGACAAGACCTACGTGCACCGCATCGGCCGCACCGGTCGTGCCGGTGCCTCGGGCATCGCCATCACCTTCGTCGACTGGGCGGACCTCCACCGCTGGAAGATGATCAACAAGGCGCTCGACCTGCCCTTCGACGAGCCGGTGGAGACCTACTCCACCTCCGAGCACCTCTTCCACGATCAGGGCATCCCGCCGGGCACCCGCGGCCGCCTCGTCGACCCCGCCCCGCGGGAGCCGCGGGAGGAGCGCTCGGAGCGTCCCGCGCGCAGCCGCAACCGCGACCGCAAGCGCACCCGCACCAGGAGCGGCAAGCCGGTGGGCGAGGGCACCGACAGCGCCGGTGGGCCCGCCCAGGCCGGTGCGAAGCCGGGCGGCGAGTCCGCCGGCAACGGCCAGCGCCGACGCCGCCGTCGGCGTCGTTCGTCGTCGAACCGTCCGCCGCAGGGGACCCCGAGCGACTCCTGAGTCAGGCGGTGACGACCACGGTCGTGCCGAGCGGGGCGAAGTCCCACATCAGGCGCGCGTGCTTGCGCTGCTGCCGGATGCAGCCGTGGGACGTGGGGGTGCCGAGCTCCTCCACCCCCTGCAGGGGCCTGCCGTCGTCGACCGGGATGTCGTGGAAGCCGATGGCGGCCCCGGTGTCGCCGCGGGCGAACCGGACGAAGTAGCGCATCGTGCCGGAGTCGTCGATCCCGATCGCCGTCATCGACCGCGAGTAGACCTGGTAGGTACCGGGATCGAGGTTGTCGTGGATGCTGCCCGAGACCAGGTACGTGCGGCGCACGCGCCCCTCGCGGTTGACGAGCCAGACCCGCTGCTGGCCCTCGCTGAACACCACCCGCCGGCCCTCGCCCGAGTCGGCCGGCAGCAGGTCCCGCGGCGTCGTACGGGGCAGCGGCGCGGCCACCGAGACCTCGGACGGCACCGGCCGGGCCGACGTCGTCCTCGGAGCGGGTGCCGGAGCGGCTGCCGGCGAGAGCGCCGGAGTGTCGGCGGCGGGTTCGGCGGCCGAGGGCAGCACGCCGATCCCACCGAGCAGGGCCACGCTCGTGATGCCGACCGAGGAGGCCAGCGCCGTCAGCCGCCCGTAGCGGGGTCGCACCTCGCGCCGACGTGCCCCCACGGTCAGCCCTGGACCCGTGCCAGCAGGTTGGCCGCCACCTCGCGGTAGGCCTGGGCCCCCTTGCTGCTGCGGCTCGTGGCCAGGATCGAGCGCCCCGCCGCGGGCGCCTCCGCGAACTTGATGGTCTTGGGGATGGGCGGCTCGACCACGTCGAGCTCGTAGGTCTCGGCGATCGTCTCCAGGACCGCGCGGGCGTGGTTGGTGCGGCCGTCGTAGAGCGTGGGGAGCACACCCCACACCGCCAGCTTCCGGTTGGTGAAGCGACGGACGTCGTGGACGGTGTCGAGCAGCTGGCCGACGCCCCGGTGGGAGAGGGTCTCGCACTGCAGCGGGATCACGACGCCCTGAGCGGCGGTGAGCGCGGCGACGGTGAGCACCCCCAGCGACGGCGGGCAGTCGAGGAGCACCCAGTCGTAGTCGAGGTCCTCGTCGTCGAGCAGCTCCAGCGCGGCGCGGACGACGTGCTCGCGCCCGGTCCGGGTCAGCAGGTCGGCCTCCGCCCGGGCCAGCTCGATGGTCGCCGGGAGCAGGTCGACGCCGTCCTCGGTCTCGATGACGACCTCGGCGGGCGAGAGCCCCTTGGTGAGGACGTGGTGGACCGAGACCTCGAGGTCCTCGGGGTCGATGCCCAGCGAGAACGTCAGGCACGCCTGTGGGTCCAGATCGACCAGCAGCACCCGCTGGTCGAGCTCGGCGAGCGCCGCCCCGATGGAGGCGACGGAGGTGGTCTTGGCGACGCCGCCCTTCTGGTTGGCGACGGCAAGGGTGGTGGTCATGGTGGGCCCATCATGCCGCAGCCGCTTGCCCGATCTGCGACGACACCGCTTTGCTGGAGGCATGTCGTCCCCCGGAACCGCCCTCGTCACCGGTGCCACCGCCGGCATCGGCCTGGAGTTCGCCCACCAGCTCGCCCGCCGCGGCCACGACCTGGTCCTGGTCGCCCGCGACGTCGAACGGCTCGAGAAGGTCGCCGCCGAGCTGCGCGCCACCGGCGTCGAGGTCGAGGTGCTGGCCGCCGACCTCGCCGACCGCGACGAGCTGGCGGCCGTCGAGCTGCGCCTGGCCGACCCCGACCGCCCGGTCGAGCTGCTGGTCAACAACGCCGGCTTCGGGCTCAAGGGCAGGTTCCTCGACAACGACGTCGACGCCGAGCAGGCGATGCTCGACGTGCTGGTCACGGCCGTGATGCGGCTCTCGCACGCCGCGCTCCGGGCGCAGGCGGCGCGCGGCCGCGGTGGGGTCGTCAACGTCTCCAGCGTCGCCGCGTTCCTCCCGCGCGGGACCTACTCCGCTGCCAAGGCGTGGGTCAACCAGTTCGGCCGGTGGGCTGCCGCGGAGTACCGGGCGGCCGGGGTCACGGTGACGACGCTGTGCCCGGGCTTCACGACCACGGAGTTCCACCAGCGGATGGGCGTACGCCGTGGCAGCGGGTTCCTGTGGCTCGAGCCGGAGCACGTCGTGGCGAAGGCGCTGGCCGACTTCGACCGCGGCGTCGTGATCTCCGTCCCGGGCGCGCAGTACCGCGTCATCACCACCGCCACCCGCCTCCTCCCCTCCCGGGCGCTCCAGGCCTTCCAGTCGATGGGTCGTCGCTGAGCCGACCGGCCACACCGGTGGTTGGATGGCCCCATGACGGACGGCTGGGGCCGGGTCGAGCGGCCCGACGCCGAGATCTGGTACCACGACACGGCCGGCGACCTCCCCGTCATCGTCCTGCTGCACGGCCTCGCCGGCTACGCGCTCGAGTGGGGGGCGGTGATCGCCGGGCTGTGCGAGGACTTCCGGGTGGTGTCGGTCGAGCAGCGGGGCCACGGCAGCAGCACCCGTCGGCCGGCCGACGTCTCCCGCACGGCGTACGTCGCCGACGTGGTCGCCGTGCTCGACGACCTGGGAGTCGGGGCGGTGCCGGTCGTGGGCCACTCGCTGGGTGGCCACACCGCGATGCTGCTCGCCGCGCACCACCCCGACCGGGTGAGCGACCTCGTTCTGGTGGAGAGCGGGCTCGGAGGTGGCGGCGAGGCCGACCTGGCGGGTGTCGCCGGCTGGTTGCGCGGCTGGCCCGTGCCGTTCGAGGACCGCGAGGAGTTCCTCGCGTTCTTCGGCGGCGGCCGCAGCGTGGCCGAGGGCTGGGCCGACGGGCTGGCGGAGCGCCATGACGGTCTGTGGCCCCAGTGGGACCCCGACACCCTGGTCGCGGCCCTCGCTCCCGTCGCGCTCCACGAGCACCTCGAGGAGTGGTCGGCCGTCCACGCCCCCACGCTGCTGGTCCGGGGCGAGCACGGCTCGGTGCCGGAGCGGCAGGTGGAGAGCATGTGTGCCCTGCGTCCTGACACCGCGCTCGCCGTCATCGCCGGCGCCGGGCACGACGTCCACCTCGAGGCCGCGGAGGCGCTGCTGCCGGTGCTGCGGCGGTTCCTGGCCCTGCGGCGCGGCTGACTACCAGTCGGGCCCCGGGCCGGAGAAGGGCAGCTCCACCAGCGGCGGACCGATCCCGGAGACGTCCCTCAGCAGCCACTCCTCCTGCAGCAGCAGGATCGCGGACGCGGGGTGCATCACGAGCCACAGCCAGCGCCCGTCCGCCTCCCCCGCGACCACGGACCGGTCGAGGTCACCGGCGGCGTGACTGGTCGACACCGGCCACACCGGGACCGACTGGCTTCCTACCCGCAGCCGCGCAGCCGGCGGCCCTTGGCCGAAGTCGGCCCCCGGGTCCGCACCCGGCAGCCCGGCGCAGCGGCCCCCGAGCCCTACTCCCGCCTCCTCCGCCACGACGAGCACGTCCACCCGACCGTCGACCTCGGTCGTGCCGCTGCAGCAGGTCACCGTCGCCAGGGTCCGATCCGCACCGTCGACGACGACGCCGAAGTCGGACACCGACCAGCCGGGACTCAGCGGCCAGGGCAGCAACGTCGGGAAGCGGCCAGCCGTGCGCAGGTGCTCGGCGAAAGCCTCGTACGCCGGGACCCGGGGCCGCCAGAGCCGCGGCTGCGCACCGTGGACGGGGCACTCGTCCCGGTCGCCGTCCATCGGGAGTCGGCACCGGGGACAGGAGCCGGTGAGGCGCATGACGCCACGGTGCTGAGCGCCGGGCGTCGCGTCAAGAGGCGGTCAGGACCCCTGCGGGCCGGGCCAGTTCTTGTCCGGCTGCGGGACGGGGCGTCCGGGCTGCTCGCCGCCTCGGGCCTCGAGGTAGTTCCGCTTGGGAACCATGACCTTGCGGCGGAAGATGCACACCACGGTGCCGTCCTGGTTGTAGCCGATGGTCTCCACGTGCACCACGCCGCGGTCGTCCTTCGAGGTCGACTCCCACTTGTCGAGCACGGTCGTCTCGCCGTAGAGCGTGTCGCCGTGGAAGGTCGGGGCGACGTGGCGCAGCGACTCGATCTCGAGGTTGGCGATCGCCTTCCCGGAGATGTCGGGCACGCTCATGCCGAGCAGGATCGAGTAGACGTAGTTGCCCACGACCACGTTCCGACCGAACTGGGTGGTCTCCCCCGCGTAGTGCACGTCGAGGTGGAGGGGGTGGTGGTTCATCGTGAGCAGGCAGAACAGGTGGTCGTCGTACTCGGTGACCGTCTTGCCCGGCCAGTGCTTGTAGGTCGCACCGACCTCGAACTCCTCATAGCTGCGCCCGAACTGCATGGGGCACATCCTTGCCGACACCGGACCCACGCCGACACCCCGGCCGGGGTGGGCTTGCTCACGAGGCCTCAGGAACCGCCCCCGCCGGCCTTGCGGCGGTGGACCTTGGGGCCGGCCCCGCCGTGCACCTCCGAGCCGTGCGCCTTCTCCCGCACGGGGCCGTCCTCGTGGACTCCGTGCTCGTCGGAGTTCTTCTTGTCGAGCGCCGCGCGCATCTTGGCCTTCAGGTCCTCGTTCGCCACGTCTCCTCCTGAGCCGTCGTCAGGAGGTCCACGATGCCACCGCCCCGCCGGGCCGTCGACCGGGTTCGGCGCCGGCCGTCGTCGTCAGTAGCCGAAGACCTGGTAGTCGATGCGGTACTGCTCCTCGATGATCGAGCGGAGCTCGGCCGAGGCGTTCTCCCGCGTGACGCCCCGCGGTGTCGACTGGTTGCGCCGCTCGGGGACCCGCTCGGGCAGGCCGACGACGCGGCAGACGTGGGCGAAGTCGGCGTCGAAGGTCTCCATCCGACCCAGGTAGTCGAGGTGGGTGAGGTCGACCATCCGGGTCTGCAGCCGGATGTGCCGGTCGGTGTCCGCGGACCCGAGGTCCTGCTCGGCCACCCAGGCAGCGAAGTTCTCGATGGTCTGCATCCGCTCGCGGGTGGGCGGGTCGAACCGGAAGTGGTTCTGCCGGTGGACCTTGTCCTGCCACGAGGAGATGAACCGGTCGAGCGGGTGGCGGACCAGCGCGAACTTGAACCAGTCGGCGAAGGCGTGCACCGGGTAGGGGATCGCGGAGGCGACCAGCAGCTCGGTGTCGTCGTGCTGCTCGAGGAGGTAGGTGAGGATCGTCCTGGTGCCCACCTTGGCGTTGCGGAACCACACGAACCGGTGGGTCTGGCTGATGGCGATGTTGTAGGGCCGCGCCGAGAGCGCACCCGCGCGGTCGCGGTGGCCACCGAGCCGGGCCAGGAGCTCCTTGGCCTCGGGGGCCAGGGTCATCGGACGGCCCGGGCGGGAGCGGAAGACCGTGGGGTCGAGGCCGGGCGCGGCCTCGCCGTCGGCTGGTGCTGCCATGCGCTCGCTGGTGTCCTCTCGCCCGGGTGAACGGGTCATGCTACCGGCGGCTGCGTCCGCGCAGCCGCGACACCAGCCCGGCCACCCCGCCCGCGGACCGGGGCGCCGTCGGCTCCTTCCGCTCCTGCTCCCGCAGCGCCTTGCGCCGGCCCTGTCGGTGGCCGGCGCGGCGTGCGTGCTCGGCGGAGGACTGGGCGAGCGCCTCGGCATCGGTGTAGAGCGTCACGTAGCGGGCGCGGATCTCGTCGAGCCGTGCCTGTGCGGCTGCGTCGTGGCCGCCGCTGCGGGCGAGGACGACCAGCAGGTCCCAGACCTCCTGCGCCATCTCGCGCACCTCGTCGGGGCAGTCGATGTCGGACCAGGACGTGCGGACACGGCGCAGGTCGGGGTCGACGAAGTCGTCCACCTCGGCGGCCGCCTCGGGGCTGACCTCGGCCGACCGGAGGTCGAGCTCGGCGACGACCCGGTCCACGACGGCCCGCCAGTCGTCGAGGAGGTCGTTGTAGAGGACGAAGGTCCGACGGGCCTCGCGGGTCCCGTCCTCGGTGAAGAGGGCGACGTTGAGCCAGCTCGCGACCCGGGTGGTCTGGGCGTGCCGCATGGTCTCGCCGGCGTTCAGCCCCTTGTAGTACTTGTCCTTGCTGCCGACCACCTCGGCCGGGTGGCGCAGCATGGTCAGGAACGCCGGTTCGGCTCCGGCGGCCTCCGCGGCCCGCGCCCACATGGGCAGGAACCAGCTGGAGCGGGGGTCCTTCACCACGAGGTCCTGGCCGTCGGCGGTGTGCTCGGCGAGCCACCCCGTCACCTCACCGTGGACGTCGTCACCGCCGGCCACCTCCGCCGCGTCGGCGAAGGCCGCCGGTCTGGAGTCGGTGAGCACCACCGAGGCCCGTCGGAGCAGCCGGGTCTGCAGGTCGACAGCCCAGCGCGGCTCGAAGAACCCGCGCGGGTTGGTGCGGTTGCCGGGGATCTCCGGCGGCGGTATCCGCAACCCGACCAGCTTGAGGACGCCCGCGATCGTGCTGGTGCCGCTGCGCCCGGAGCCGGCCACCACCACCACGCGCGGCGGGGGTGCGGAACCGTCGGTGGGGGTCATGCGGGCGAACCTCCGTGGTCGGGTGGGGCGGGGTGCGGGCCCGGGCCGTGGCCTGCAGCGGACACCCTAAACTGACCGCGTCCCGAGCGAGGAGTCCTCTTTGGCACAGCGCGTCCACCTGCACGTCGGCACCCCGAAGTCCGGGACCACCTACCTGCAGGCAGCACTGTGGGCCAACCGCACCGAGCTGGCGGCTCGCGGCCTCCTCTACCCGGGACGCCGCCCCTTCGACCAGAACCGCGCCTCCATGGACGGCCGGCAGGGACGGCTGGACCCCGACCACTCCCCTGCGCCCCGGGTGTGGCCGCGGATCCGCTCCGAGGTCGCGGCGTACGACGGCAGCGCGGTGCTGAGCAACGAGTGGTGGGTCGCGGCGTCCGAGGAGCACGCGCGGGCCGCGGTCGACAGCCTCGGCGGACCGGACCGGGTGCACGTGGTCGTGTCGACGCGCAGCCTGGTCCGCCTGGTGCCGGCCGCGTGGCAGGAGTCCCTGAAGGTCGGCCGGGGCCATGCCCTCGGCGACTTCGTCCGCGGACTCGACGACCCGGGCAACAAGTGGAGCTGGGACGTCGTCGACCCGGCCCGCGTGGCCGGGGCCTGGGCCCGCGTGGTCGGGCCGGACCACGTCAGGGTGGTGACTGTGCCCGAGGCACCGACGACGGGCGACCTGCTGTGGCAGCGGTTCGCGGCGAGCGTCGACGTCGACGTCGCCGGCCTCGAGGTGCCCGCGCGCACCGCCAACGAGTCGCTCTCGGTGCAGGCCGCCCGCCTGCTGCAGGACTACGGCCCGGCGCTGCGCGAGGAGGTCGACGCGCTGACCACCGGCACCGCGTCGTGGCGGGCCCGGGCCCGCTGGCTGCGCAACACGGTCGTGCGCAGGGCACTCGTGGACGTCCCGGGTGACCCCATCGGAGTGGACGACGCCCTGCTGACGGAGCTGCGTGACCGGGGCGAGGCCTCGGTGTCACGGTTGCGCGACCTCGGGTGTCAGGTGGTCGGCGACCTGTCCGACCTGCTGGACGGCACCAACCGCTCCGGCAGCCGCCACCCCGACGACGTCTCCGCGGCCGAGCTGGTGGAGGCCGGCAGGGTCCTGGCCGTGGGGTTGCTCCGCGACCGGATCGAGGCAGGCGACAGCGCCGCCCGGACCGACGACCCGGACGGCCCCGGGGACCCTGACGACACCGGGGACACCGAGGAGGCCGCGCCGGACCCCGCCGAGGGCACCCTGCGCCGCTTCACCTTCCTGGTCCCCTCCGCCTACGCCCCGGGCGGGATCGCCCGCGTCGTGTCGACCGTGGCCAACGAGCTGGTCCGTCGCGGCTGCGAGGTCTCCGTCATCACCCTCGTCCGGCCGACCGCCGAGCCCTACTTCCACTTCGACCCGGCGGTGCGACTGCTGCCGCTCCAGGACCGCTACGACCCCGCCCGCCCCCACCGGCAACGCCCCCGGGCCCGCAACGACCGGCACGCCGACGAGCGGGTCCGGCAGCTCGACAGCCAGCCGTCGGCCCTGGCCGACGGGGCCCGCAAGACCTTCACGGCCTACGTCGACCTGCTGCTCCAGGAGTGCCTCGAGTCGATGCCGCCCGGCGTCTTCGTGTCCACCCGGCCCGAGTTCGCCGTGGCGGCCTCCCGGTGGGCCGCCCCCGGCTCGGTCCTGCTGCACCAGGAGCACCTGTCCTTCGTGCCGCGGCCGGTCCACCTGCGCGAGGCGCTGCGGGACACGGTGCTCGGCCGCGACGGCACGCGCGCCCTCGACGCGTTCCTCACCCTCACCGACGCCGACCTCGAGCGGTGGGTCGAGTTCCTCGGCCCGACCGCCGTGCGCACCGACGTCATCCCCAACCCGATCCCCTTCACCATCGGCGAGCCGGCCCCGCTCACCAGCAAGGTGGTCGTCGCTGCCGGCCGGCTGACGATGCAGAAGGGGTTCGAGCGCCTGATCAGCGCCTGGGCCCCGCTCGTCGGCACCCATCCCGACTGGCGTCTGGACATCTACGGCGAGGGCGGCCTGCACGACGACCTGGCCGCCCAGATCGCCGACCTCGGCCTGGGGGACCGGGTGCGGTTGGCCGGTGTGACGCCCGAGTTCGAGGCTCGGCTGGCCGAGGCGTCCATCTACGCCATGTCCTCACGCTTCGAGGGGCTGCCCATGGTGCTGCTCGAGGCGTGCAGCAAGGGTGTGCCGCCGGTGTCCTTCGACTGCCCCGAGGGCCCGCGTCAGCTGATCGAGGACGGGGTCAACGGGCTGCTGGTCCCCGAGGGCGACATCCCTGCCCTCACCGACGGGCTGCGCAGGCTCATGGACGACGCAGCCCTGCGACGCCGACTCGGAGCCGGTGCCCTCGAGACCGCCCGCAACTACCAGGTGGAGGCCGTCGCGGACCGGTGGCTGGAGCTGGTCGACGAGGTCGCGCCCCGGCCGGCCGTGACCTGAGGGTCCTCGGCGACCCTCAGCGGCCGAGCCGGCGCCGCACCCGCGCCGCCAGCAGGCGCAGCCGCGATGCGGTGGCCCCATTGGGGGCCGTCTCAGGGCGCCGACCGCGGCGGCGTCGGGGCTCGCGCAGCGCCAGCGGCACCATCACGTCGAGGGCGAGGTCGAGCAGCTGGGAGTCGGTGAGGTCCGCCGGCACGGTCCCGTCCTCGCGGATGGCCGGGGTCAGGTCGGCGAGGTCGCCCACCACCCGGTAGCCGCCCTGGCGCAGGCTCGTGACCATCTCGTCGGCCACCTCGACGGTGCGTGCCCGGTGGTCGGCCGGCACCGTGAGCATCCCGGCGGTCCGGTGCTCGACCAGCTCCTTCTGGGCGAGCCGCCGCTTGATCAGCCGGGAGTGGGTCGGCCACGGCAGGTCCTCGGGCAGCCGTGCGGTCAACCGCCGCAGCAGCTCGGTCTCCGCGGTGCCGAGGGAGGGGTTGGAGGTCTGGGTGGACGGCTGGTAGTCCGCGTCGGGGAGCCCCACCGCCTCCGCGAAGCGGCGCCACAGCTCCCCCGGCGCCGCACCGGAGGGTGGCACCGTCACCAGGATCACGTTCTCGGGCCCGACCACCTCGCCCCAGCGTCGGGCCAGGGCGGCGAGGTTCTGCGCCGTCCAGATCCCGGCGCTGCTGGTCTCGGCGCCCTCCCACTTCGCGAAGGTCCGCCGGACGAAGGCCGCATAGGGCACGGTGCTGCGGTTCTTGACGTTCTCCTGCCAGGCGGCGGGGATCTGCCGGCCGAGGTCGCGGCAGGTCAGCACGACCCTGACCCGCCGACCGGGGAAGGAGTCCACGGCTCGCCTGATGACCTCGGTCGACGCGCCGCCCAGGATCTCGTGGGAGATCAGGGCTGGTCCGTCGTAGGCGAGCACCTCGTCCGCGGTCGCCTGCCAGGCCCCCTCGGACTCCCGGTAGTGGTGGCCGCCGAAGCCTCGCTCCCGCAGGTCGAGGGCCGCCATGAAGTGGGCCGCGTGCTTGGCACCGGGGTAGAGGTACCCGTGGCGCCGGAGCAGGGCCCGGTTGTGGGCCAGCTCCCCCTGCAGGTAGGTGGTCCCGCTCTTGGGGGTGCCCACGTGCAGGAAGACCTCGTGACCCAGCGCCTCCGCCACCGGCAGCAACCTCCCGCTCGCAGTCCCTCGCCGCCCACGCTGACCCGCGGTCCGACGTCGGCGATCACTCTGCCAGAGCGGGGCACCGGGCACCGCACCAGCCCGGTCCCGCCGGTGACGCGACGTGCTCGATAGCATCCGCGCCATGAGCCCCCGCCCGCTGTACCTCCACGTGGGCGCGAGCAAGACCGGCACCTCGGCCCTGCAGCGCGGGCTCTTCGACTCCGTGGCGGCCCTCGCCGAGCAGGGGGTGGGGATGCCGCTGGCCAGCCGCGACGACCACGTCCGACGGGTGCTGCGCCCCCTGGGGTGGGTGACCGCGGCCGGCTTCACCCAGGACGTACGCCGCGAACGACTCGCCGAGCTCGGGCCGCTGCTCGCCTCGGCCGACGGTGAGCGGTTGCTGCTCACCTGCGAGGACGTCTGCGAGGCCGACCCGGAGCGGATCGCCGCCCTGGTCCAGGTGGCCGAGGAGTCCGGTCACGAGGTGCGGGTGGTGCTGTCCCTGCGTGGCCTGGCCGCGGTCATCCCCTCGGAGTGGCAGCAGTTCCTCAAGCACCGGATGGCGCTGGACTACCCGACGTTCCTGCGACGTCTGCGCGAGCGGCGCGGTCGCTGGGCCACCCACTTCTGGCAGCGCCAGGACGTCCCGGAGATTTGCGGCCGGTGGGCCGAGGCCGTCGGGTCCGACCGGCTCGACGTGGTGGTCACCCCGGACCGCACCCACGACCCCGACGGGCTCTACCGCACGTTCGGCCAGGTCGTCGGCTTCGACCCGGCGGCCTTGTCCTGGCCCACCCGCAACGTCAACGCCTCCTGGGGCTACGTCGAGGCGGAGCTCTACCGGCGGGTCAACGAGGCGCTCGGACGTGACCGGCTCCCCCGCTACGAGCGCGACTACCAGCCCGGGCTGCGCTGGCCGCTCGTGCAGGGGGTGTTGCCGCGCAGCGCGAGCGAGCGCATCCCGCTGCCCACCGACCAGCTGGAGTGGGTCACGGAGGTCGCGCAGGGTCACGTGGCCTGGCTCCGGGACTCCGAGATCCGGGTGCACGGCGACCTCGACCGGCTCGTGCCGACCGCCCGCGACGTGGCGGACCTCCCGGAGCTGGACGAGGCGGCGGTCGCACGCGCGGCCGTGGACACCCTCGCCAACTTCGCGGAGTTCACGTGGCGTCGCCACCAGCGGGCCACGGCGCCTGCTGCCGGGCGGGGCGGGATGATCACCAGGGCCCGACGTCGGCTGCGCCGCCGGCGCCGTCAGCGCAGCTTGTAGGTCTCCAGCAGCCGACGGCCGATGATCATCCGCTGGATGTCGGCCGTCCCCTCGCCGATGAGCAGCATCGGCGCCTCGCGGTAGAGGCGCTCGATCTCGTACTCCTTGGAGAAGCCGTAGCCGCCGTGGATCCGGAAGGAGTCCTCGACGACCTCGGCGCAGTACTCGGACGCGAGGTACTTGGCCATCCCGGCCTCGAGGTCGTTGCGCTCGCCCCGGTCCTTCATCCGGGCGGCCTTCACCATCATCGCGTGGGCGGCCTCGACCTTGGTGGCCATCTCGGCGAGCCGGAACATCACGGCCTGGTGGTCGGCGATCTTCTTGCCGAACGTCTCACGCTGCTGTGCGTAGGCGATGCCGAGCTCGAAGGCCCGGTTGGCGACGCCGCAGCCGCGGGCTGCCACGTTGACGCGGCCCACCTCCACGCCGTCCATCATCTGGTAGAAGCCCTGGCCCGGCTTGCCGCCGAGGACCTGGTCGGCGTCGATCCGGTGGCCCTCGAAGACCATCTCGGTGGTGTCGACACCCTTGTAGCCCATCTTCTCGATCTTGCCGGGGATCGTGACCCCCTGCGCGGTCTCCCCGAAGCCCTCGTCCTTCTCCACGAGGAAGGTCGTCATGTTGCGGTAGACGGAGTCGGCGCCCTCGTCGGTCTTGACGAGCACGGCCACCAGGTTGGAGGAGCCGCCGTTGGTCAGCCACATCTTCTGACCGGTGATCTCGTAGGCACCGTCCCCGGTCTGCTTGGCCTTGGTCTTGATCGCGGAGACGTCGGAGCCGCAGCCCGGCTCGGACATGGAGAAGGCGCCCCGGACCTCGCCGGTCGCCATGCGGGGCAGGTACTTCTGCTTCTGCTCCTCCGTGCCGTGCTGGAGCAGCATGTAGGCGACGATGAAGTGGGTGTTGATGATGCCGCTGACGCTCATCCAGCCACGGGCGATCTCCTCGACCGCGAGCGCGTAGGTGAGCAGCGACTCACCGAGCCCGCCGTACTCCTCGGGGATCATCAGTCCGAAGACACCCAGCTCCTTGAGCTCCTCCACGATCTCGGTGGGGTACTCGTCGCGGTGCTCGAGCTCCGTCGCGACGGGGAGGATCTTGTCCTCCACGAACTGCCGGATCGTCTTGAGGATCTCCTCCTGGACGTCGGTCAGTCCCTCGGTCTCGCAGAGTCGGCGCATCTGGTCATCCTTCCACGGCCTGGGCCTGGCGACGGGGTGGGCGAGGGCAGGCTACTGGCGAGCGGTCACCGGGCGCTGTTGCGCCGGTCACGGTCCTTGACCGTACGTCGCGCGAGCTGCGTGACGGCGTACTCGACCGCGTCGAGGGCTGCCTCGAGGTGGTCCTCCACGCTCAGGTCCTCGGGCTGGGCTCCCGGCACCGGCGCGCACCGCAGCTCCTCGAGGTCGCCGACCACACGGGCGCCCAGCGCGGCGAGCCGCTCGAGGTCGCGGTCGCCCTTCTCGACCACCCAGGCGGCCTGGTGCCCGAGGCGCGGGTCGCCGTCGCGTCCTGCCAGCCCGCGCTTGGCCAGCAGCTGCTTGACGATGCGCTCGTAGTGGCGGGGGCTCATCGGGGGCGTCTGCGCGTCGACCCGGAGGTTGAGGCGACGCAGCACCTCCAGGGATGCCAGCCCGAGCGAGGGGTTGGACCGCACGTCCAGGTCGAGCCCTTCGGACTCCACGGGGACGATGGAGGCGAACCGCTGCCACAAGAGGTCGTGGGGGGCTCCCGGGGGTGGCACCGTCACCACCGTGACCTGGTCCGGCCCGGCCGCCTTCTGCCACGCCTCGACGATCTCGGGGGCGTCCTGACGCGTCCAGAACGCCCGCCCGGGTCCGGGCCGCGACCGGTCCTCCGCCTCGACGCCTGCGACGTACTCCGCCCAGGTCCACGTGCTGCGGTTCTGCACCGACTCCTGCCACATCGCCGGGATCGAGCGCGCCAGGTCGCGCACCGTGACGACGACCTCGACCTCGGCGGGCGCGAGGTCGGCGATGATCTGGCGTGCCTTGGCCACCCCCCGTGGAGCGAGGAACTCCATCGAGACCACGGCCGTGCCGGGCCACTCGGCCACCTCGGCCACCAGCGAGCGCCACGGCCCGTCGGCGGCCAGCTTCGGCTGACCACGCAGCCCGCCACCCGTGACGTCCTTGACGGCGTCGACCTGACGGCGCCAGGGACTCGGGTAGAGGATCCCCTGCCGTCGGAGTCCCTTGCGGTTCTGGCGCAGCACCCGTTGGAGGAAGCTGGTGCCGGACTTCATCAGCCCGATGTGGAGCACGACCCGCTCGGCCACTAGCGGCTCTCCTCACGGGCAGCCGGTCCGCCGTCCCCCGCGACGAGCTCGACCAGGGTCGGCTCGAGGTCGTCGAGGTGGGCGTGCAGGGCGGGGAGCATGCCGACGTGCTCGGCGACACCCAGCTCGAGCTCGTCGAGGCGGGCGGCGAGGTCCGCGACCGCGTCGCCGCGGATGATCCGGTTGCGCACGAGCGAGACGTGCAGCGGCCGGCTCACAGGCTCTCGCTCCGGTAGGTCCGCAGCGCCTGGCGCAGCCGCTCGCCGTCCTGCTGGGCGGTCGGTACCAGCAGCTCGTTGACGAGGTCGGTCAGCGCGGCGACCCGTTCGTGGAGGCGTCGCCCGTCCTGCAGCTCCTTCTCGGCGGCCCCCAACCGTGCCGTGAGGTCGTCGAGGACGGCACGGGCCCGTCTCCCCCGCACGTCGACCACGACGGACCCCCGCAACCGCTCGGCGGCCGAGGTGTCGTCGGCGGGCGCCGCGCCCAGGCTCGCCTCGCGCAGCTCGAGCAGCAGCCGGGCGATGGTGCGGACGGCGACGTCGAGCAGCTCCTCGGCGGGCACCTCCTCCGGCAGCCGGCCGTCGCGTCGGGTCGCGGTCACGTCGTCGAGGTCGCCGTGCACCTGCCACCCGGCCTCCCGGATCCTCGCGACGGCGGCCCGGGCCCGTGCCTCGGCCTCGGCCAGCTGCGCCTCGGTGATGCCCATCGGCTCGTCGTCGAGCCCGGCCAGCACGCCGTGGGCCAGCGTGTCGCGCAGCCACCGCGACTGCTCCCGGGCACCCCTGATCGGTCCCAGCTCCTGTTCGTTCACCTTGCGCAGAACCTCCGCTGCCTTGGCTCCGAGCGACTCGTTCGCCGGAGGGATGGCCAGATCGATGTCGATGTCGAGCAGGTCGCACGCTGCCGCGAACCGGTCCCACAGCTCGCGGGGAGGACCGCCCCGGGGCGCGGTCACCACGTGCACCTGCTCGACGGGCAGGTCGGCACCCCAACGGTCGGCGACCGAGGCGGGGTCCATCGTGCGCCATCCCCACTCGGCGCGTGGTCCCAGCGACTCACCCGGGGGCTGCCACTGTCCGAGCGGCACGTCGAGGGCGAACTTGAGCCGCTCCTGCCAGGCCGACGACACGGCGCGGCCGAGGTCGCGGGTCGTGACGACGACGTGGGTCTCGAGCCCGTCGAACCGGGCGAGCGCGGCGCGGGCCTGGCGGCGGCGTGCTCCTGCCAGCAGCTCATAGCTGATGATCGCGGTGTCGCCCGGGAAGTCGTGCACCTGTTCCACGACCCGGTCCCAGGCGCGGTGGGCCCGCTCGGGCAGCCGCTCGAGCCGGGCGTCCTCGCGGACGACGAAGCCGGCGTGCACCAGCTCGACGTGGGTCCGCCCGGCCACCAGCACCCCCTGCTCGGCCAGGCCGTCCCGGTTGTGCCGGAGCACCCGTTGCAGGTAGGTCGTCCCCGACTTGGGACTGCCGACGTGCATGTAGACGCGGCGGGTCATGACCACTCCGCGACGAGGTGCCACGACGGTCGCGGCCGGCCGAGGTCGGGAGCCGGCCGGCGGGCCCGGTCCGCGGTCACGAGGCGTGCCCCGAGATCCTCCAGTCGCTGCCGGACCTCCTCGGGATCCACCCGGAACCGGAGGGGGTAGTGGTGGTCGCCCGGATCCGGGGTCCCGCCGTCGGGGATCTCCAGGTAGGCCCGGCCTCCACCGCGCAGCGACGTGGCGGTCAGCCTCCAGAAGGCCTCCAGTCCGCGCGGGTGCAGGCTGTCCAGGACGAAGCGCGCGAGGACCACCCGGGTGGGCCGCGGCCGCAGCCGCTGCATCGCGGCCTGGGTGAGGGCGTCACGCAGGTCGTAGAGGTTGACCACGCCCAGCTTGAGCGGGAGGTCACGCTCCCGGAGCGCCCGGTCGGCGGCACCGAACGAGTGGCGGGCGAAGTCGTAGGCCTCGACCCGGTGGCCGGCCTCGGCCAGCCGGACCGCGTCTGTCCCGTTGCCGGCTCCGATCTCGAGCACGCTCACCGGCTCGGGGTGGTCGGCGAGGACACGCCGCGCGAGCTCGGACGCCTCGCCGAGCTCCGCGTGCTCGGTCCACCACGCCTCCCAGCCGCGCCGGGCCGTCATCATGTTGCCGAACCACCCCTCGAACCGGGCCACCGTCCCGGCGTCGGGCTCGTGACGGAACGAGGGGTCCGGCACCCGCCAGCCGGGACCGTAGGACGCCGCGAGCAGGGCCGCCGGGTCGGCGGGCGCGGGCAGCTCCCGGCCCTCGAAGCCCAGGGTCGTGAGCGGCAGGATCGCCTCGCGCGGGATCCGCTCCCGGAGCGTGGCGGTCTCGTGGAGGACCCCGTCGACGTAGAAGCAGGCGTAGACGTCGATGCCCAGCGGCGCGCCGTCGGGTCCGGGGACGAGCACGGTGACGAAGCTGCCGGACTTGACCACGGCCTGGAGGCCCCGGCGGGTGAGCGCACGCTTGATCGCGTAGCACTCCTGGTTGATGCCGGCCATCGTCGGCTGCTCGCTGAGGTAGAGGAGGTCGGAGTCGGAGTCGTGCCCGATCGCGCCGCCGTCGCGAGCGGCCCCCAGCAGGGTCCCGAAGGCCATCCAGGCCTCCAGGCCGCACTCCTCACGCACGATGTCGATCACCTCGCGGGTGCGCTCGGCCAGCGCGTCGGTGACCGAGGAGCCGCGGGTGCTGAACGGGCGCTGGACGATGCCCCACTTGTCGATGACGACGGGGCGGTCGTCCTGGTCGACGAAGCGGATCGGCTGGGTCCCGCCACGGAAGGTGACCGGTCCGACGGAGATCACCGCCGGCTCGGAGTCGTCGACCGGCGCGGTTGCCTGACGGAGCGTCACCTCGGCGCGGCCGCGCAGCCAGCCGCGCATCGCGCGCGGCCAGCGGATCCGGTAGGCGCCTCGTCGTCGCGGCGTGCCGTCACCGGTGGTGAAGGACCAGACCGGCTCGCCGTCGAAGAGCACGTCCCAGGCGCCGGCGAGGTCCACGGGCAGCACGATGCCGTCGTCGTCCGCGCGAACCTTCACCTGCCACCTTCCGCCCACCTGCCGGCCCGGGGCCCGGGCGCTGTCCGGGACAGCCTGCCATGCCGGCGTGGGGTCAGGGCACCGAGACCCGGGTCCGCAGCACCGCGTGGTCGGTCATCAGCCTCACCAGCGGAGACTTGTCCTCGCGGTAGCGCGAGTAGGTCGCCTCCGGGGAGCCGAAGATCCAGTCGACCCGGGTGAAGCCGCTCGGCGGCCGGCACCGACCGTCGTGGCTGCCACCCCGGGGCGCCACCAGTCCGAGCTTGCCCGTGACCTCGCAGAAGGCCCGGTCACGCTCGTTGAAGTCACCCACCAGGAACACGGGGTCACTCCCGCCGACGACCTTCTGCAGCCGGGCGATCTCGCGTGCCGTGGCCGTCTCGCGCTGCGACTGGTAGTCGCGTGGCGCGTTGTGGACGTTCATCACCCAGATGTGGCGACCGGTCTTGCGGTGCTCGAGCTTCACCAGCGGCATGTGCCGCTTCTGCGTGATGAAGGGGATCTCGACGGTGTCGCCCTTCACGAAGCGCCACAGGTCCCGCTTCCACGCGAGCGTCGTCTGGAGGCCCTTGCCGCCCAGCGAGGTGCCCGGCCACACGTCGTAGTCCGAGCCTGCCGTCGACCGGAACCAGTCGAGCTGGTCCCGCTGCAGCTCCTGGAAGCCGACGACGCCCGCGTTGATCGAGCGCAGGTAGTCGACCGCCCACTCGGTGCGCACCCGGGCCGGGCTGAACTCGCCCGCGTTGCTGCGCGGGGTCGTGTGGTTGCTGCCCAGCACGTTGAACGTCGCCAGGGTGAAGGTGAACCCGCCCTCGCTCCTCGCCGCCTCCGTCGTACGGCTCCGCGAGGGGGACGGCCCCAGCTCGCCGGTCTCGTCGGATCCCCAGCACGTGGGACGGGCACCCGGACCGTGCAGGCCGCAGGCGAAGAGCCAGCCGAGGTCGAGCTGCGCCCAGGACGTGCCCGCCCGCACCGGGACCGGCTGCTCGCTCGACGGCGCACCGTCGAGCTGACCCGACCGCCCGGTTCCCCAGCACCACATCTGCTGGCTCGTGTCGAGCGCGCAGGAGAAGTTGACCCCGGTGTCGAGCGCGGACCAGCTCCGACCGGGGGCGACCTCACGGGGCGTGGCCGAGCCGCCGAAGCCACCGCCGCCCACCTGGCCGCCCTCGTTGCCGCCCCAGCAGCTCAGGCTCCCGTCCTGGCGCAGCCCGCAGCTGTGCGTCCACGCGGGGGCGACCCGGGCCCAGTCGGTGCCCCCGCCGACGCGGGCCGGGTTGAGCCGGACCGTCGTGGTCCCGTCACCGACCTGCCCCCGGCTGTTGCGACCCCAGCACCACGCCTCGCCGGACTGGTTGACCCCGCAGGTGTGCCATCCGCCTGCCGCGAGCTGCTGCCAGACCATGCCGCGGGTGACGGCGACCGGCTTGCGGGAGTCGCTGCTCCCACCATTGCCGAGCTGCCCGTGGTCGTTGTCGCCCCAGCACCAGGCGGACCCGTCCACCCGGGTGGCGCAGGTGTGGACCCACCCGGCCGACACGGTCGCCCAGCTGCGGCTCTTCCCCACCCGGTGCGGCTCGGTCTTGTCGGTGCGACCGCCCAGCCCGAGCTGGCCGCGGTAGTTCAGTCCCCAGCACCAGAGGCTGCCGTTGTCGCGGACGCCACAGCTGTGCATGCCGCCGGCCGACACCCCGGCCCAGTCGTCGCGGCTGCCGACCTGCCGCGGGGTCGCCCCACTGGTCTTGTCGCCCACCCCGAGCTGGCCGTAGCCGTTGGCGCCCCAGCACCACAGCGTGCCGTCGGGCCGGACCTCGCAGGTGTGCCGTCCCCCGGCGCTGACCTGTGTCCGTGCCGCCGGCTGGATCGTCACCGTGAGCGTGCCCGGCATCCGCCGGGACAGGGCACGTGACCGTGCGTTGTGCACGGTGAAGGCGAGCTCCCAGGTCCCCGCAGCGGTGGGGGTGCCGCGCAGCTCGCCGCGGGAGGTGAGGCTCAGTCCGGGTGGGACCCCGTCGACCGCTGCGAAGCGGAGGCGCTCGCGGGCCGATGGGGCGACCTTGACCTTCAGCCGGTGGGTGAGCAGCAGGCCCGCGCGTCCGGTGGCCTCCTGCCCGGCCACAGGACGCGGCCAGAGGGCGGTCCGGGCGCCGAGGCGCCGACCGATCTCCGTCAGGCGGGTGGCCACGGGGCCCTCGTCGTAGGAGGCGTGGATCCGCTTGGCGGTCCGGAAGGGGGTGCTGCCCAGGTCGCAGGCAACGTCACCCCGTGTGCAGACCGCGTGGACGGGGGGGTACCAGCCCTGCCCGGGCACCGCGGTGGGTCGGGGGCGCGAGAAGCGCGTCGTGACACCTCGGGCTCCCCGGTCGGCCGCCGGCGTCCCCACGAGGGGGCCGCGGGAACCAGCGACGCGGGCCGGGTCGCCCACGAGCACGACCCCCACCGTGCGGCTCCGCAGGTCGGCGTCCGCGCCCTCGACCAGACGGTGGACCGCCTCGGCCCCCTGGGAGTAGCCGACGAGGTGCACCAGGACGTCGGGACACGCGTCGACCGCAGCGTCGAGTGCTGTCGCCAGGCCGGCTTCGAGCTCCGCGGCCGGAGCGCGCCAGGTCTGCCAGGCAGCGCTGGTCACGGCACGACCGGCGGGAGTCCGCGCGCCGCCTCGACCCTTGAGCCGCGCGGGGCCGGTGGTCCCGGTGGAGACCACCTGCAGCTCCGCCGATCGCGAGACCGACCCGGCCTCCGCGACGATCGCGGCCGTCAGGCCGGACAGCGTCGGACCCGGGTCGTCGGCGCGCCCCTGCCCACCGCCTGTCGCGGCGAGCACGACGGCGTCCGGGCAGGGTGCGGTGGCCGGGGCCGCCGCAGCAGCCGGGGGTGCGGCTGGGGCGCCGAGCCCGGGGATGCCTCCGAGCACGAGGGGGAGCGCCAGCAGCGCGCACGGCACGAGTCGTCGCACGACAACGCCTCCGTCACAGTGGTCACACGAGTCACAGGGATGCTACCCGGCTCGTGGCCTCCGGTCAGGCAGTCTGCGAGATCGGTCCCCCGCTCAGCGGGACGAGGCCTCGGTCAGCCCGAGCTCCTCCTTGATCAGGGCGTACGGGTCGACCCCCCGGGCCCGAGCGATCCGCAGGGTGGCCCGCGGGGAGGAGCTGGTGCTGCTGGGCGAGCGCGGCGGCGGGTTCCGGTGGAGCCAGTCGACCCAGCGGGCGTAGGTCCCCTCGGCGCCGCTGCGGCGGATGATGAACCCCTGCTCGTCGCTGACCTCCGCGACCTGCGACCAGTTCTCCGACCCCTGCCAGGCGATCCGCGCGCTGCGGTTCTTGCCGTAGCGACCGCTCACGGCCATCACCTTGGCGTGCAGGTACCGGTCGTAGACCCCGTCCTCGTCCCAGTCCTGCACGATCTGGCGCATCGGGACCCTGCCGCGGCTGGTGTTCTTGAGGATCTGCCGGACCTGCTTGCCCATGAGGGCGAACACGATCTTGATGTTGCAGCCGGACTGGTACTTGTGGCGCAGCACCCGGGCGATCTCGATGCCGCGGTTGTTGATGATCGCGTCCTGGGCGATCCGGATCCGGGTCCGGCCGTTGATGCCGGTCCCGCCGCGGGCCCCGCGGCAGCTGATCCGCCGCAGCTCCTTGATCACCCGGTCGCCCTTCGCGCCGGGGCCCCGCCACGGGTAGACGTAGGCGGCCACCGACTTGCCCTCGAAGGTGCGGTACTGACGCTTGACCGGACGGTCCGCAGCAGCCTGCTTGAAGACGTCGGCGAACCCGTCGTGGATGCGCTTGTTGTTGGCCAGGGTGAACATGTCGTTCCACTGGCGGTAGACGGAGACCTCGGTGGCGTTGGCGGAGGTCGACATCACGACGTTCCGGGCCTTGCCCGCCTTGGAGAAGATGAAGAACTTGGAGTGGGCGATGCCGCTCCGGCCGCGGCAGGAGCTGCTGCAGCCCCGGGCCCAGCTCTTCATGCCCTTGCTCCGCTTCTTGTTCTTGTCGCGCAGGTTGCGCTTCAGCGAGTAGAAGCTCCCCTGCTTGGACTGCCCCTTGGCCTTCCGCTTCGACATCAGGAGCCGGACGCTGACCCCGCGGTCGTGGGCGCGGATGAGGGCCTTGATGAACCGCTTGCTCACCAGGTTCCACGTGATGATCCGGATCCGCTCGCCGCGCGGAGTCGCGTCGATGGTCCTCAGCAGGTGACCCATGATCCGGTGCTTGCTCTCGCCGAGCGGGTTGGTGACGATGACGCCGGTCCCCGGCGTGTACTTCTTCTTCTTCTTCTTGCCGGCGGCCAGCTCCAGGTCGGCGGCCTCCACGGTGGCCGCCCCGTCCGGGGTCGACGTGCGGGTGGTGTCGGCTCCGGGGATGGCGACCAGCGAGACGGTGACGGCGAGGGCGACCGCGGCCACCCCCGGGGTCAGCCCGCGGCCGAGTCCTCTGAGCTGCTTCTGCACGTTGTCCCCTTGATCGCGTTGATGGTGGCGGCCACGCCAGGCGCGTGACCGGTGTCGACCTGTCGGTCGTCCTCTCAGCCGCAGGACCTGACGGCCCGTCGGTACTGATTGCTGTCGTCGAGTGGTCCACCCACGTCGTTGACCACAGCCCCCTTGGCGCCGTAGAAGCGGTCGCCGTAGGTGACCAGGACCTGCCCCGAGGCACATCGGCTGGTCGCCGCCTTCACCCAGGCGTCGTCCTGGACGCAGCCGCGGTAGCTCCGCGGCAGGTCCGCGCCGTCCACCCAGACCTCGTCGCACGCCGGGCCCTCCGGCACGCTCGACGGGCTGCCCGACGCGGACGTGCTCTCCGAGCCGGTCGCCTCCGCCGGTCCCCCGGCGTCGTCGCCGCACCCGCCCAGCCAGAGGCCGAGCAGGCAGGCGAGAACCGGAAAGCCGCCGCGACGCATGCAAGAACGGTAACAAAGGAGAACCCTCTTCACCGCCACGACGACACGTCCGGACGTGCCGTTGCGGCGCGGGCCGGCCTCACACCAGGTTGTGGAAGCGCTCCGGCACGGTGACCATCGGCTGGCCGCGCATCGCGTTGACCTGGCGGCGACCGTGGGCGCGATAGGTGCCGGAGTCCGTCGGCCGGACGATCTTGGCCAGCTGCCGGGGCCGCGACCGGTAGGGCTCCACCGTCCCGGGGTCGACGTCGCGGGTGATCTCGTCCACGAGGTCGACGAGATCGCCGCCGGCGTACTGCCAGGCCGTGGCTGCGGCTCGTCCCTCGGCCTCGACCAGGGCCTTGCGGTGGTCGCCGGTGGTGCGCAGGTGGTCGCGCTCGGCGAACTTGAGGTGGAAGAGGTAGAGGTCGGGATCGACCTCGAACGGCACGGTGGTGCCGTGCGAGGCGGCGACCCACGGTGCGGCGACCCGCTTGATCGCGGGCTTGCACATGAGGGGGACGAACTTGGCCCACGTGCGCTGTCCGAGGACCGGTCGCCCCGGGTCGAGGGCCGGCTCCCCCGGCGCGTGCACGACGTTGAGGCCCTGGGCACCGACCACGTCGCGGTCCGGTCGGTCCAGCAGCAGCTCCCGCAGCCCCCCGTACCGAGCCGGGTCGGCGAGGAGGAACTCGTCGGCGTCGGCGAAGAGCACGGCGTCGTAGGCCTCCAGGAGGCCCGCCGCGAAGCTGCTCACCACCCGCATCCGGGTCGTCTCGAAGTGCTTGTCCCCCCAGGAGGGGATGCGGATGACCGAGCAGGGCAGGTCGTCGGTCGAGCCGTCGGAGGAGCTGTCGTCGATGACGAAGAGGTTCTCGACACCGCACTCGCGGCCGTAGTGCGCCACCCAGCGCGGGAGCATCGTCTGCTCGTCGCGGACCATGGTCAGGGCCGCGAGGCGGAGGTCCGGGCTCACGACAGGCTCAACCTGCTGTAGAGGACCGCGTGGTCGGTGATGCTCGGGACCGGCGCGTCGCGCGTCACCCGGTAGGACTCGACCGCGAACGCCGGCGAGGCGAAGATCCAGTCGACGCGCATCTGCTGCGGCGGCGGATAGCAGTTGCCGCCCCCCACGGCGCTCTGGAGCCCGGTGGAGGCCGTGATCCGGCACAGGACCTCTTGCTTCTCGTTGAAGTCACCGGTGACCACCACGGGGACACCGGTCGCGATCAGCTCGTTCAGCTTGGAGATCTCGATGGTCTCCGCCCGGTCGCGCTCGCCCTCCAGCCGGTGAGGCGAGTTGTGCACGTTCATCACCCAGATCTCGGTGCCGGTCCCGGTGTGGGCCAGCTTGACCACGGGCTGCGGCCGGATCTGTCCGCTGAAGGGGATGTAGATCTCGGTCGCCTCGACGAGGGACCACACCCGGGTGTCCCAGGCCACCGACTGCGGCACGCCCTTGCCGCCCAGCGCCGTACCGGGGTAGACCGCGAAGCTTGGGGCGTTGCGGCGGAAGACCCCGAGCTGGTCGGTCTGGATCTCGGAGAAGCCGATGATGCTGACCCCCTGGGCCAGCAGCATCCGGGTCGCGGTGTAGGCGCGGTTGACGCCCGGGGCGTAGCCGCCCTTGCCGCCCTGCGTGTGGTTGCTGCCGAGGATGTTGATCATGGCCACCCCGAACTCCGGGATGGTGTCCTGGGTGGCGCTCTGCCGCTCGACCCGCTCGGCCAGCTTCGCGCGCTTCGGCTCCTCGGGCGCCGGCTTGAGCCTCGTGGCGTCGACCACCCGGAACCGGGGCCGCAGCATGGTCCCGGCCGTGGCCTCCGGGGCCTCGCCGCTCGCGGTCGTGGGTCGGGCCGGGTCGGAGACGACCAGCGCCTCCCGGTCCCCGGCACCCGGACCACCCAGCGCCGCGATCGCGTCGCCCACGACGCCGCCCGCCAGGCCCTGCGCGGCGACCAGACCCACGAGCGCCAGCGCCGCTCCGCCGAGCAGCCCTGCGCGCCGCGACCGCCGGACGGGTTGCCCGGTCACGTCGGCATGGCGCGGCTGTACGCGCTTGCGGGACCCGGGCACGGGGCCATAGTACGAGCCGCGACGCGCCCTCGGCCACGCGGCGTCGACGACGCTGGCGGGGCGCGCGGTGACGCTAGCGTGGGCCCGTGAGCACCGCCGCGACCCGCGTGTATGCCGCCCGCCTCGTGGGGCTGCCGATCTTCGACCCGCAGGGCGACCAGGTGGGCAAGGTGCGCGACATCGTGGCGGCCGTCCGGTCGGAGGTGAACCAGCCGCGGGTGCTCGGCCTCGTGGCCGAGGTGTTCGGCCGGCGCCGGATCTTCGTGCCCATGACCCGGGTGACCACCATCGACAGCGGCCAGGTCTACACGACGGGGCTGCTCAACATGCGGCGCTTCGAGCAGCGTCCGACCGAGACCCTGGTCATCGGACAGATGCTGGACAAGACCGTCTCCATCCCGACGTCGGGCGTGACCGGCACGGTCTTCGACGTCGCCCTGGAGCAGGCTCGTACCCGCGACTGGCTGCTGTCGCGCGTGGCCGTCCAGGAGCCGGGGAGCACCTTCCGCCGCCGTGGTCAGACCCACGTGGTCGCGTGGAGCGAGGTCACCGGCCTCACCACGCCCGACCAGTCCCAGGGCGCGACGCTGCTGATCGCCCAGCTCGCCGAGATGAAGCCGGCCGACGCGGCGAGCACCATCCACGACCTCCCGCAGGAGCGGCGTTCCGCCGTGGTGGAGGCGATGGACCTCGAGCGCCTGGCCGACGTGCTGGAGGAGCTGCCGCCGGAGGACCAGGTCGAGCTCCTGGGCCACCTCGACCCCGAGCGCGCCGCCGACGTCCTCGAGGAGATGTCGGCCGACGACGCGGCGGACCTGATCGCCGACCTCCCCCCGGACCGGGCGGCCGCTCTGCTCGAGCTGATGGAGTCCGAGGAGGCCGAGGACGTCCGGCGCCTGATGTCCTACCCGGAGGAGACGGCCGGCGGCATGATGACGCCCGAGCCGGTGATCCTCGGCCCCGACGCGACGGTGGCCGACGCACTCGCGCACGTCCGCAACCCCGACCTGCCAGTGTCGCTGGGCGCGATGGTCTACGTGTGCCGCCAACCCCTGGAGACGCCCACCGGGCGGCTGCTGGGCTGCGCCCACATCCAGCGCCTGCTGCGCGAGCCGCCCTCCTCCCTGGCCGCCGCCGCCATCGACGCCGAGCTCGACGCCCTCCGCCCCGAGGCCTCGATCGTGCAGGTCGCGGCGCACCTGGCGACCTACAACCTGGTGGCCGCACCCGTGGTCGACGACCAGGGACGGTTGCTGGGGGCGGTGACCGTCGACGACCTGCTCGACCACATGCTCCCGGAGAACTGGCGCGACCTGGCCACCGGAGCCCAGCCGACCGGGACCAGCCATGGCTGAGCCCCGCCGCGACCGGCTCGACACCCCGCTCGAGGGCGGGCGCAGGATCCGGCGCCCCACCTACGACGCGGACGCCTTCGGCTCCTTCGCCGAGGGCTTCGCCAGGTTCATGGGCACCGCGCGCTTCCTGCTCTACATGACGCTGTTCGTCAGCGTGTGGCTGGTCTGGAACTGGCTGGCTCCCGACGACCTCGCCTGGGACCTCTACCCCTTCATCTTCCTCACCCTGATGCTCAGCCTCCAGGCCTCCTACGCCGCCCCGCTGATCCTGCTGGCGCAGAACCGCCAGGAGGACAGGGACCGGGTGATCGCCGAGAGGGACCGCCGCGCCAACGCCCGCGCCCACGCCGACATGGAGTTCCTCGCACGCGAGGTCGCCTCGCTGCGGATGGCGATCGGCGAGGTGGCGACCCGCGACTACGTCCGCTCCGAGCTGCGCTCGCTGCTGGCCGAGCTCGACGAGCGGGCCCGGACCGAGGACGGGCACGACGAGACGGGCGCCACTCCCCCGGCGTGAGACCCGCCACCGGGGGCACCGGTACGACGGGACGGCAACTACGCTGGGTGCATCATGAGCACTTCCCTGCTGGACCGCGTCAACGCCGCGTTGGCGACCGTCAACGACCCCGAGATCAAGCGTCCGATCACCGACCTCGGCATGGTCGACTCGGTCGAGATCGACGAGTCCGGAACCGTGCACGTCACGGTCCTGCTCACCGTCGCGGGCTGCCCGCTGAAGGACACCATCAACCGTGACGTGACCAGTGCCGTCTCGGCCGTCGACGGTGTGACCGGCGTGCACCTCGAGCTCGGGGTCATGACCAGCGAGCAGCGCTCCGGCCTGCAGGAGAAGCTCCGTGACGGCCAGGCGCAGCGCGAGATCCCCTTCTCGCAGCCCGGCTCGCTCACCAAGATCTTCGCGATCGCCAGCGGCAAGGGCGGGGTCGGCAAGTCCTCCGTCACGGTCAACCTCGCACTCGCGATGGCCGGCCAGGGACTCAAGGTCGGCATCGTCGACGCCGACATCTACGGCCACAGCATCCCGGCCATGCTCGGTGTCGCCGACCACCGGCCCACCCAGGTCGAGGACCTGATCATGCCGGTCCCCACGCCCTCGGGGGTCTCGGTGATCTCGATCGGCATGCTCAAGCCGAGGCGTGACCAGGTGGTGGCGTGGCGCGGTCCGATGCTGGACCGAGCCCTGGTGCAGATGCTCGCCGACGTCTACTGGGGCGACCTCGACGTGCTCCTGCTCGACCTGCCGCCCGGCACCGGCGACATGGCGATCTCGCTGGGGCAGCACCTCCCGGGCGCCGAGGTGCTGGTGGTCACGACACCGCAGGAGGCAGCCGCGGAGGTCGCCGAGCGCGCCGGCACGATGGCCTCGATGATGCACCAGCGCGTCGTGGGGGTCGTCGAGAACATGAGCTGGCTCGCGTGCCCGCACTGCGCGGAGCAGGGATCCGAGCACCGGCTCGAGCTCTTCGGCTCCGGAGGAGGGGACCGCGTCGCCGCGACGCTGTCGCAGCGCTTCGGCTACGACGTACCCGTGCTGGGGCAGGTACCGCTGGACACCTCGCTGCGCGAGGGCGGCGACGTCGGCAAGCCCATCGTGGAGTCCGACCCGACGGCGCCGGCCGCCGTCGTCCTCGCCGACGTCGCGCGACGGCTCGCCGGGCGCGGGCGCGGTCTGGCCGGGATGCAGCTGGGGCTGACGCCGACCAGTAAGTTCTGACCTGTGTTCGGAGTCGGGCTGCCCGAGATGGCGATCATCGCGCTCGTCGCGGTGATGGTCTTCGGCCCCGACAAGCTGCCGGAGTTCGCGCGCGAGGCCGGCCGGTTCCTGCACCGGCTGAAGGTCTTCGCCACCGGCGCTCGTGACGAGCTGCGCGCCGAGCTGGGTCCGGACTTCAAGGACCTCGAGCTGCGCGACCTCGACCCCCGCAGCATCGTGCGCAAGCACATCGTCGAGGCGATGGAGGAGGCCGAGGCGGAGGAGGCCGCGTCACGGCGGAAGAAGGCACGCGGGCTCCTGGACGGGGAGGTCCCTCCCTACGACGTCGAGGCCACCTGACGCCAGCGCGTCTCAGACCCGGCTCTGCACGGCCGCGAGTGCCGTGAACGGCACGAGCTCCACGCAGCCGGGACGCGGCTCGACCTCCACGAAGTCCTGACCCACGCGCCGCAGCAGCGCCTCGCGCCGGCTGCCGTCGACCCGGTGGACCAGGCACTGCTCCCCTGCCTCTGAGAGCCGCCTCAGCGCCGAACCCAGGCCGAGGCGGGTGAGCGCGGACCACGCCACCTCCGGCACGGCCCGGTCCGACGCCCCGGTCACCGACACGATCCCGGCGAGGGGGACGACCCAGTGCCCCGAGGGGGCGTCGAGCAGCAGCCACCCCCGAGCCACGCGACGCAGGGTCCCCGTCACCGTCCCGATCCCGGCCACGTGGAGCGTCAGGTCCCGGTCGGTCGAGGCCATCAACCGCGCCGCGACGGTGACCGCGCCGTACTCCGCACGACTGCGGTCGGCGAGCTCAGCCTCTCGCTCGGCGTCGTAGAGCGCCTCCGCCTGCTGCTCGAGGTCGTCGAGCACCGCGAAGAGGCGTTCGTCCCAGTCCATCGCGCGCGAGCCTGCCACATCCGCCCCTGTGGACGTGAGGGTTGCCAACGCAGCCCAAACGGTCTCTACTGACGCAAACGGATACAAACGAAAGGTTCGTGGCATGTCTCGGGATCGCGTCGCTCCGCCCCGGTCGTCCTCGAGCTCACCCTCGCGGTCACGGTGCCTGGCGGTGTGGCTGGTCGCGACGGCGGCGGCCGCGACCGTGCTGGCCTGGTTGCTCCCTGCTGGCGCCTCGTCACCGCCCCCGTGGTCGACGGCGACCTCGGGCGGCGCCTCCTTCGCGCCCCTGCTGGTGGCCGGCTGCGAGCTCGCAGCGGCGGCCGCGGTGTCGTGGTTGTGGCTGCTGGTCAGCCTGGTGGTCCTCGAGGCACTGGACCGTCCCGCGCCGACGGGTTCGGTGCCCGTAGCCCTCCGCCGCCTGGTGCTCGCCTCCTGCGGGCTGTCCCTGGTCGGAGGTCTGACGGTTCCGGCCCACGCGGGCGCCCCTGGCCCCGGGCAAGGTCCGGGCGATGACCTCGTGGGGCTCCCCGTTCCCGACCGCACGTCGGCCGCCGCCTGGCAGACCGCCGCCCTCCGCCCACCGCCCGCTCCCGCGCGGAGCACCGTCGTGGTCGCGCCCGGCGACTCGCTCTGGCGTCTCGCCGCGCGGACCCTGCCGACCGGGGTGGACCCTCGGGCCGTCGACCGCCGCTGGCGCGCGATCTACCGGGCCAACCACCAGCTCGTCGGGGCCGATCCCGACCTGATCCACCCCGGCCAGCGGCTGCTGCTGCCGGAGCACGACGGAGAGGAGTAGCCATGTCGCCCTACCACCCGAAGGTCGTGCCGCTGCGGCACCCCGTCCCGGTCGCCAGCGTCCAGGGCACGCTGGCCCTCGACCTCGCGGGCGGTCCGCCGGAGCCTGCGGACCCGCCGCCGATGGTGCTGCTCCGCACGGCGGGCGATCGCGAGCGGGACCGCCTGGAGGCCTGGGCCCACCGGTTCACCCAGGCAGCCGTCGAGATCGCCGGTGGCGACCGGCCCGTCGCACAGCTGCTGCGCTGGACCACACCCGGCGTCTACCAGGACCTGGCCCGGCGGGCCCAGCTGGTGCGGGCCGCCGCCGTGCGCGACCCACGCTCCCCCGCGCGCATCCAGCAGGTCCGGCCGCAGCTGGCGAGCCTGCACACCTGCTGGGTCGACGACGAGACCGCCGAGGTCAGCGCCCGCGTGCGCTACGGCCGCCGGTCACGGGCGGTGGCCGTACGGTTCGAGCACCTGGCCGGCCGCTGGCAGGCGGTCGCGCTGGAGTTCGCCTAGCCGCTGGCGCGCGCGGTGAGCCCGGTGGGACCGCCCGGGGCGCCGTGGCACTTCTTGAACTTCTTGCCCGACCCGCAGGGGCAGGTGTCGTTGCGGCCGACGCCTGCGAACGGGTCGTCGGCGTTGGTCACCGTCGAGCGCACGGCCGGGGTGTCCTCGGCGCCGACCTCGCCGATGCCCTCCTGCGGACCGGCGTAGGTCAGCTTCTCGGGCTGTCGGGGCGCCGAGAGGCCCTTGGCGTGGATGTGGGGCGCCGGCTGACGCGACCCGTCACCGGCGCCGTCGGCCGCGTCAGCGGTGGGGACCGGTCGCTGCATCGGCTCGACCTGCTCCTCCTGGTCCGCCGCGTCGCCCTCGTCGTCGTCCTCGTCGACCGACACCTCGAGGTTGAACAGGAAGCCGACCGACTCCTCCTTGATGCCGTTCATCATCGCCGCGAACATGTCGTAGCCCTCGCGCTGGTACTCGACGAGGGGGTCACGCTGCGAGTACGCACGCAGGTAGATGCCCTCGCGGAGGTAGTCCATCTCGTAGAGGTGCTCGCGCCACTTGCGGTCGAGCACGGAGAGCACCACCTGGCGCTCGAGCTCCCGCATCACCTCCTCGCCGATCTCGGCGACCCGGCGGTCGTAGGCCGCCTGCGCGTCCGCCTGGAGGTCCTCCACGAGCTTCTCGCGGCTCAGCGACTCGACGCCGCCCTGCTCCTCGACCCAACGCTCCTGGTCCACACCCACGTCGTAGAGCTGGCGCAGCGCGCTCCAGAGGCCGTCGAGGTCCCACTGGATGGGCAGCTCCTCCGTCGTGGTGGCGACGTAGCCCGCGACCACGTCGTCGATGAAGCCGCGCACCTGCGACTCGAGGTCTGCCCCCTCGAGCACCTGACGCCGCTCCGCGTAGATGACCTCGCGCTGCCGGCTCATCACGTCGTCGTACTTGAGCACGTTCTTGCGCGACTCGAAGTTCTGCGACTCGACCTGGCCCTGGGCGTTGGCGATCGCGTTGGTGACCCGCTTGTTCTCGATCGGCACGTCGTCGGGGATCTTCATGACCTGGAGGATCCGGTCGACCCACTCCGACTTGAACAGCCGCATCAGCTCATCCTGGAGCGAGAGGTAGAACCGCGACTCACCCGGGTCACCCTGACGACCCGACCGGCCCCGGAGCTGGTTGTCGATGCGGCGCGACTCGTGGCGCTCGGTGCCGACCACGTAGAGGCCCCCGAGCTCCTTGACCTCGTCGTGCTCGGCAGCCACCTGGGCCTGGATCCGTTCCACGGCCGCCGGCCAGGCGGCGTCGTAGTCCTCGGGCTTCTCCACCGGGTCGAGGCCCTGGCTGCGCAGGTCCTGGTCGGCGAGGAAGTCGACCGAACCGCCCAGCATGATGTCGGTACCGCGGCCGGCCATGTTGGTGGCGACGGTGACCGCACCCTTGTGACCGGCCAGCGCCACGACCTTGGCCTCGTCGGCGTGCTGCTTGGCGTTGAGGACGGTGTGGGGGATGCCGCGCTTCTTCAGGTGCTGGGAGAGGTACTCGGACTTCTCCACGGACACGGTGCCCACCAGGACCGGTTGGCCCTTCTCGTGCCGGGCCGCGATGTCCTCGACGACGGCGTCGTACTTGGCCTCCTCGGTGCGGTAGACGAGGTCGGCCTGGTCCATGCGTGCCATCGGCTTGTTCGTCGGGATGGGGACGACGCCCAGCTTGTAGATCTTGTCGAACTCCGAGGCCTCCGTCATCGCCGTGCCGGTCATGCCGGAGAGCTTCTCGTAGAGCCGGAAGTAGTTCTGCAGCGTGATCGTCGCAAGGGTCTGGTACTCCTCGCGGATCTGGACGCCTTCCTTGGCCTCGATCGCCTGGTGGAGACCGTCGTTGTAGCGGCGCCCGGAGAGGATGCGGCCGGTGTGCTCGTCGACGATGAGCACCTCGCCGTTCATGACGACGTACTCCTTGTCGTTGCGGAACAGCTCCTTGGCCTTGATGGAGTTGTTCATGAACGAGATCAGCGGCGTGTTGACCGAGTCGTAGAGGTTGTCGATGCCGAGGTGGTCCTCCACCTTCGTGATCCCCGACTCCAGCACCGAGATGGTCCGCTTCTTCTCGTCGACCTCGTAGTCGTCGTCGCGGTGGAGCGTCTTGGCGATCTTCGCGAACTCGCCGTACCAGCGGACCTCGTCCTGGGTGGGGCCGCTGATGATCAGCGGGGTGCGCGCCTCGTCGATGAGGATCGAGTCGACCTCGTCGACGATCGCGAAGTTGTGGCCGCGCTGCACGCAGTCCTCGAGCGAGCCGGCCATGTTGTCGCGGAGGTAGTCGAAGCCGAGCTCGTTGTTGGTGCCGTAGGTGATGTCACAGGCGTAGGCCTCGCGCCGCTCGGCCGGCTTCATCTGCGCCAGGATCACCCCGGTGGTGAGGCCGAGGAAGTGGTGGATGCGACCCATCCACTCCGCGTGGTACTTGGCGAGGTAGTCGTTGACGGTGACGATGTGGACGCCCTTGCCGGAGAGCGCGTTGAGGTAGGCCGGCAGCGTCGAGACCAGGGTCTTGCCCTCACCGGTCTTCATCTCGGCGATGTTGCCGAGGTGGAGGGCTGCGCCACCCATGAGCTGGACGTCGAAGTGCCGCTGCCCGATCACCCGGCGGGCCGCCTCGCGAACGGTGGCGAAGGCCTCGGGCATCAGGTCGTCGAGGGTCTCCCCCTCCTCGAGCCGCTTGCGGAACTCGTCGGTCATCCCGCGCAGCTGCTCGTCGCTCATCGCGACGAAGTCGTCCTCGATGGCGTTGACCGCCTGCGCGACCGCCTCGAGCTCGCGCAGGATCTTGCCCTCGCCGATGCGGAGGATCTTGTCGATGATGGCAGGCACGGTGGGATGACTCCTGGGTGTCGACACTGACGATCGGCCGGTGGGCCGTCGGCCATGCTACCCAGCGGGCGGGGTGAGGTCCGAAACAGTGCTCAGCTCGCTGGCGAGCGCCGCCGCGAGGTCGCCCCGGCTGCCCACCTCGACCTCGTCCAGCCCGAGCCATCCGGCGAGGCTGCGCAGCTCGGCGGCCAGCTGGGCCGCGGTCTCCTCCGGCGCGTGCTGCTCGGCGAAGGCAGCCGGGACCAGCAGCCGGCCGGTAGCCCGGTCGGCCTTGAGGTCGACCCGGGCGACGATCCGCTCCCCCAGCAGGAATGGGAGCACGTAGTAGCCGAAGCGCCGCTGGGGCCTCGGCACGTAGATCTCGATCCGGTAGTGGAAGTCGAAGAGGGTCTCGGTGCGGGTCCGCTCCCAGACCAGCGGGTCGAAGGGGCTGAGCAGCGCCCGCGCCCGCACGGACCGGGGCCGGCGCGCCGAGGCGTGCAGCCAGGCCGGCCGGCGCCAGCCCTCCACCCGCACCTCCTCGAGCTCGCCCGCCTCGACCAGGTCCGCGACCGCCTCGCGCGCGTTGGCCTCGCCGTTGCCGGGCTGCCACCGCATCCGGAAGTAGTCGGCCAGGCAGGGGCCGGACCCGACCCCGTGGGACCGGGCCGCCCGACGCACCAGCGCGCGGGCCGACTCCTGCGGGCTGGGCGTCGGCGCCTCCAGCACCCGTCGCGGCAGCACCCGCTCCGGAACGTCGTAGCGCACCTCGAACTGGGGACTGCGCCCCGCGATGGCGACGTCTCCGACGAGGTAGAGGTAGTCGAGCACCTGGCGGGCGTCGGACCAGTTCCACCCCCAGTGCTCGCGCGTCCGGGGGCCGGAGAACTCGGCGTCCAGCTGGCGCGCGGTCACCGGTCCGCGGTCGCGGACCGCCTGCAGGACCGCCGGCTCGAGCCTCGCGTCCGCGGTGAAGCCCCACTTGCCCCGCTGCGCGCGGTAGTGGTCGCGCCGGAACTGCATGGCCGGCCAGAGGTCGACCGGCATCAGGGCCTGCACGTGCGCCCAGTACTCGACGAGGCGACGCCGCTCGCGGCCGCTCGCCGCCCGCTCGAGCAGTGCCGGGTCGTAGGGACCCATCCGCGAGTAGAGCGGCATCAGGTGGGCGCGGGCCAGGACGTTGACCGAGTCGACCTGGAGCACGCTGGTCCGCTCGAGGGTGCGGGCGAGCGTGCGCAGGGTGGGGACGGCGTGCGGCGGGTCGAGGAAGCCCTGGGCCGCCAGCGCGACCCGCCGTGCCTCGGCCTTGCTCAGCTCGATCACGGGGACGACTCAACCACGTGACGGGGACAGGCTGACCCGGCCTCGTTCCTCGGTCTGCCCTAGGGCAGGTCCAGCAGCTTTTCCTTGACGGCGTACATCACGGCCTCCATCCGCGAGTGCAGCTGGAGCTTCTCCAGGATGTTGCGCACGTGGTTCTTGACCGTGTTCTCGCTGATCACCAGCTCCCGGGCGATCTCGCGGTTGTTCATGCCGGTGGCGACCAGCCGGAGCACCTCGAGCTCGCGCTCGGTGAGCCGCAGCCCGGGGACCTGGCCCTTCTCCGGCCGGGACATCTGCTTGAACTCGTCGATCAGCTTCACGGCCATCGACGGGCTGATCAGCGACTGCCCCTCCGAGACGACGCGGATGGCCTGGGCGACCTCCTCGATGGAGGAGTCCTTGAGGAGGTACCCGGCGGCGCCGCTCTTGACCGCCTCGTAGAGGTCGGCCTCCTCGTCGGACATCGTGAGCATGATGATCTTCGCCGAGGGGACCGACTCTTTGATCGCCCGGCATGCCTCGATGCCCGAGCGACGCGGCATGCGTACGTCGAGGAGGACCACGTCGGGGGCGACGCTCTCGGCCAGGGACGTGCCCTCGACACCGTCGCCGGCCTCGCCGGCGACCTCGATGCCCTCCTCGCCCGCGAGCAGCATCGTCAGCCCCCGCCGGAACAGCTCCTGGTCGTCGACCACCAGCACCCGGATCGGCTCGTCGGACTCGCCTGTGTCGGTCACCACGGCGTCATCATGACACGACCCGCGTCGCAGGAGGCCCGGACGCACACGGGCGGTCCGCCACGCCCCACGTCGGTCAGCCGGCGTCGAGCTCCAGCGAGATCACCCCGTAGTCGTAGCCACGGCGGCGGTAGACCACCGAGGGCCGCTCGCTCTCCTTGTCGACGAACAGGTAGAAGTCGTGACCGACCAGCTCCATCTCGTAGAGGGCCTGGTCGAGCGTCATCGGTTCGGCGGGATGGCTCTTCTCGCGGACCACCAGCGGGCCGTCCCCGGTCACCGAGATCGGACCCACGTTGCGCTCGGTGACCGTCTCCTCCTCGGCCGCCGCCGCCGGCGGCGGCACCGTCTCCATCCCGGCGAGGGTCTCCCCCACCGAGGCCGGCGGCCGGCCGCGGTGCACGCGGCGCCGGTCGGCGGCGCGTCGCATCTGGGCGGCCATCTTGTCCAGCGCGAGGTCGAGGGCCGCCATCTTGTCCTCGGCCGCCGCCTCGGCCCGGATCACCGGGCCCTTGGAGAACGCCGTCAGCTCCACCTTGATCGCCCGGTCGTGCTGGCGGGGGTTCCGCTCGCTCTCGACCTCGACCTGGACCCGCATGATCCGGTGATCGTGCTTCTCGAGCTTGGTCAGCTTCTCGGAGACGTGCTCGCGGAAGCGCTCCGACAGCTCGATGTGACGCCCAGTGACGACGACTTCCATGTCAACCTCCGGTGCGGTGAGGGATGTGAGCGGAGTCCGTCCGGCCGACCTGGTCTTCGACCCCACAGCCGCCTGCTGAGGTTCTCGCAGCTTCTCTGCCACTACTGACCTTCTCCCGGCCGGGCACGCATCTGGCGTGGCGCCGGGGCAGGACTTACGTCTAAGCCGCACCGTGATCCCCCGTCTCCGGGGTTACGTGGACCGCTTCGCCTGCGACTGGCATCGGCTTGTCGGTACGACGCTCCGGGTTCCCGGGGCGTCTCACCGACGCAACCACGGACCCGGACGGACTCCATGCACAGACGCTAGTCCACCGCGGGTGGTGGCGAAAGCCGTCGCGGCGACAATTCGCCCGATCTGGCGACGGCGCGCCGTCGGGTGGCCGCGACGGCCGCCACGGCGACGACCTCGACGCCGGAGGCACCCAGCGCCCGCTGTGCCTCGCGCAGCGTCGCGCCGGTCGTGATGACGTCGTCACAGACCACGACACGGCCCGCCCGTCCCGCCAGCCGCGCGAGGGACCGGCTCGGGCACCACATCGACCCCCGGAGGTTGTCGGCGCGTTCCTCCGCGCCGAGCCCTGCCTGGTCGGCCACCCCGCCACGGGAGCGCAGCAACGGCGCCACGCGGGCGCCGTCGACGAGGCCGGCGGCGCGCCGGACCAGGTCGAGGAGGGGGTCGTGGCCGCGGGCCCGGGTGGCTCCCGGACGGCTCGGGACGGGGACCAGCAGCAGCGGCCCGGCGGCCGCCTGCCGGACCGCGCGGGCGAGCAGGACCGCGAGTGGCCCCGCGAGGCCGGCCACGTGGCGCTCCTTGTGGGCCAGCAGCGCGGCGCGCAGCACCCCGTCGTAGGGGCCGGCCGCCCACGGCGGTGCGAGCCCGGGCGGGGTGGGCGTGGGCCAGGCGGGCTGGACCCCCACCGGGAGGGCGTCCCGGCAGCCGCGGCACAGCGAGCGCCCGGGGCGGGCGCAGGCGACGCAGCCGCCACCCAGGAGCAGGTCCAGCGCGGCGTCGCGCAGGTCGTGGCTCACGCGCCGATGCCAGCACGCAGCCGACGCCCTCGCAACGGGGCCGCGACCGCTTGTGGAGGGTCAGCCGACGTAGGTGAGGAAGCTGGCCTCGGGCTCGGCCACCACCTGCTGGCCGGAGAGCACGTCGACCAGGCCGGCACGGCTCACCACGTAGACGGGGTCGGTGGCCCGCGGCGTCGACAGCACGGCACGGGTCCGTTGGGAGAACGTCGACGCGATGCCGGTGAGCCCGACCGGCGCGCCGTCGACGGCCATGGTCCGCGCCTGGGACAAGGCGCCGTTGAGCCGGTGGAGCACGGCCAGGGAGGTGGGCGACGACCACGCCAGGTCGATGACCGAGGGCCGCGGGATGTCGTCCCAGGCGATCTCCCGGGCCCGGCTGCCGGCCCGGGGCCGGCCCCGGGCGTCGTAGGCGATCCGGCTGACGAGCACCCGGTCGGCCCGACGGTCCCTCACGACCGCGACGAGCCGCGACCCGTCGCGGGAGACGATGGCGTGGGTGACGTCCTCCCCCGTGATGCCGGGGACCCTGACCTCACGCGGCTCACGACCGCGCACGACGGACACCCTGGCGTCGCCACCGCCCCGGTCGACCAGCCACAGGCGCCCGGCGAAGTCCCAGGCCGGTGGCAGCAGGTCCTCGGCCCCGCTCACGACCTGGGTCAGGTCGGCACCGGGGTCGCGGACCTCGGAGACCAGCACCCGGTCACCCTGGACGCTGACGCCCGCCACGCGCGAGCCGGTCAGGTCGACGCCCACCGAGCGCAGACCCTGCGCCTCGGCCCCCATCGGGCCGTCCGCGTAGGACAGCACGTCCGGCGGACCCGAGACGAGCCGGCCCTCCCGCAGCCCGAAGAGCAGGGAGGTCGACTGGATGGCGTCCGCGTCGAAGGAGTCACCCTGGTCGATGGCGAAGGTGGTCCGGCCGCCGGGAAGCGCCACGGGCTCCCCGGCGATGGTGACCCGGAAGCCCGTGAGGGAGGGGTCCTGCGCGAGGGTTCGTGCGAGCTGGGCCACCATCAGCTGGGCGTCCTGCGGTGCCGGGACGACGCCGTCGCCCGTGAGCGCGACCTCGGCGACCCCGTCGCCGGTCACCGGCACCGAGAGGTCGACCTCCAGACCGGACGGGATGAAGCTCCGCTCGACCTGGCCGCCGGCGGTCGGACCCTGCAGCAGTCCGGCGACGAGCGCAGACGCGAGTCGCTCGCCCCGGGGGACGTAGACCGGCTCGGGGATGAGGATCCGCGCGGAGGGGTCGAAGAAGTAGAGCGAGACCCGTCGGTAGGCCTGGGAGAACCAGGACTCCGGCACCACGAGCGCGTCGGGCGCGTCGGCGATCCGCCACTCCCCGTCCTCACGCTGCATGGAGAAGGACAGCTCCTCGGCACGCTCGGGGAGGCTGCCGCGCCAGCGGCCCCGGCCGTCGATCTGGTTCGCCCCGTCCAGCTCCACCGTGATCTGGTTGCTGCCCTGCGGGAGCGACGCCGCGGCATAGGTGATCGTCCGCTGCTGCGGGCGCCAGGTCGAGGCGAAGTCGCGGGTCAGGAACTCCGAGGCCGTGTTGGTCTGGATGGGGATCGCGGCCTGCGCGTCGAGGAAGTGCTTGACGATGTCGGTGGGCGACTCGCCGGGGACCGGCGACTGCGGGTCGTTGTAGTAGCCCAGCTCCTCACCGGTGTCGACCTCGGCCTGGGTCTCCACGACCGGCCCCTCGTCGGGCATGCCGACGCAGCCGGTGCCGAGCAGGCACAGGCCGGTGAGCACGAGGCCGAGCCTCCTCCACCGCGTCATCCGGTCGGCTCCCTCACGTCGTCGGGGACGAGCGGGAGCGGGCTGTGCCGCAGCACGGTCCCCGACCGGCGGGGCAGCGTCAGCCGGAACTGGGAGCCCTCCCCGGGCCGTCCCCAGGCCTGGAGCCAGCCGCCGTGGAGGTGCGTGTCCTCCAGCGAGATGGACAGCCCCAGCCCGGTGCCCCCGCTGGTGCGGGCCCGGGCCGGGTCGGCGCGCCAGAACCGGTTGAAGACCAACGCGCTCTCCCCCGCGGCCAGGCCGACCCCGTGGTCACGGACGGCGATCGCGGCGGCGTGCTCGTCGCCGGCGACCCGGATCAGGATGTCTCGGCTGTCCGCGTGGTCGATGGCGTTGGTGACGAGGTTGCGGACGATGCGCTCGACCCGACGTACGTCGGCCTCGGCCAGGCAGGGACGGTCCGGTGCGTCCACGAGGACCTGGATCCCGTGCTGCTGGGCCAGCACCAGGGTGGCGTCGGCCATCCGTCGGGCGACGTCGACCAGGTTGACGTCGTCGAGGTCGAGGCCGGCTGCACCCGCGTCGAACCGACTGATCTCCAGCAGGTCGACCAGGAGCCGCTCGAAGCGGTCCAGCTCGGTCTGGAGCAGCTCGGCGGCCCGCGCCGTCACCGGGTCGAAGTCCTCGCGCGCGTCGTGGAGCACGTCGCCGGCCATCCGCACGGTCGTCAGCGGTGTGCGCAGCTCGTGGGAGACGTCGGCCACGAAGCGCCGCTGCATCCGGGACAGCTCCTCCAGCTGCCGGATCTGGCGCTGCAGGTTGGACGCCATCTGGTTGAAGGAGGTCGCCAGCCGCGCCAGGTCGTCCTCACCGGACACCTTCAGCCGCTCCTGCAGCTGCCCCGCGGCCAGCCGCTCCGCCACCCGGCGGGCCATCCGCACCGGCGTCACCACCTGGCGCGTCACCAGCCAGGTCAGGGCTGCCACCAGGAGCAGCAGCAGACCGGCTGCGGTCAGCATGGCTCGCCCCAGCAGGCCGAGGGTGCGACCCTCCTCGGTCAACGGGAAGAGGTAGTAGAGCGTGTAGGTGCGCGAGTCGGCCGGGAGCCGCACCTGCGACCCCACGACGATCCCGGGCTCGCGGTCGAGTGATCCGTCCTCGGTGGAGCGCCGGATCTCGGTGTAGGTGAACGCGGTTCCGGCGAGGCCCTGGAAGTGGGACTCCAGGGAGTCGGGCACGCTCGAGGTGTCCAGGCGCGGGGTGTACTGGGCGCTGTCGGCGATCCGCGACTCCCCCGCGGGTCCGCTCAGCACGACCGCGAACTCCCGGGTCTCGCCGAGGGCGATGATCGGCTCCACGAGGTCCGCCAGCTGCTGGGGGGCGTCGGTCTCGGTCGGCGGTACGGCACGCAGCCGCTGCCGGGCCTCCTCGGTCACCCGGGTTGCCTCCGTGACGGCCGCGCGCTCGGACTGCTCGAGCAGCCCGTCGCGCGTCTGCTGCAGGAGGAACCAGAAGACCGCCCCGATCACCACCGCCGACAGCACCACGGTGCTCGCCACGACCCGGACCTGGATCGAGCGGCGCCACACCGTGAGGGCGCGGGTCAGCGCCGCGGCTGCCCGCTGCCGACCCCAGCTGTCGAGCGCCACGGACCCCCGCCTCAGGACGTGCCGGCCTTGTAGCCCACACCCCGGACGGTCACGACGATCTCCGGGTTCTCGGGGTCGTGCTCGACCTTGGAACGGAGCCGCTGGACGTGCACGTTGACCAGCCTGGTGTCGGCGGCGTGGCGGTAGCCCCACACCTGCTCGAGGAGGACCTCGCGGGTGAACACCTGGCCGGGCTTGCGGGCCAGGCACACCAGCAGGTCGAACTCCAGCGGCGTCAGGTTCACCGGGGTGCCCTCGCGGGTCACGGTGTGACCCGCCACGTCGATCTTGAGGTCACCGACGCCCAGCACCTCCGCTGCCGGGGAGTCGAAGCGGCGTACGCGGGCCCGGATCCGGGCGACGAGCTCCTTGGGCTTGAACGGCTTGACGATGTAGTCGTCGGCGCCCGACTCGAGGCCCAGCACGACGTCGACGGTGTCGCCCTTGGCGGTGAGCATGACGATGGGGACGCCGGACTCGGCCCGGATCTCCCGGCACACGTCGATGCCGTCGCGGCCGGGCAGCATCAGGTCGAGCAGCACCACGTCCGGACGGAAGGACCGGAAGTCCGCCATCGCCTGGTCACCGCGCGCGCAGACCAGGCTCTCGAAGCCCTCCTGGCGCAGGACGATCGAGAGCATCTCGGAGAGGGGGGCGTCGTCGTCGACCACGAGGACGCGCCCCCGCGTCGCGAGATCAGCTGCCTGGCTCATGCGCTCAATACTGCCGCACCCGGGGTCGACATCCCCGGGATCGGGTGCTCCGGGACGTGATCAGTAGCGGTAGTGGTCGGACTTGTAGGGGCCGGAGACCGGGACGCCGAGGTAGGTGGCCTGGTCCTCGGAGAGGGTCGTGAGCTTCACGCCGAGCGCCTCGAGGTGGAGCCGGGCGACCTCCTCGTCGAGGTGCTTGGGCAGCACGTAGACCCCGACGGGGTAGTCCTCGGGCTTGGTGAACAGCTCGACCTGCGCCAGCACCTGGTTCGTGAAGGAGTTCGACATCACGAAGCTCGGGTGGCCGGTGGCGTTGCCGAGGTTCATCAGCCGACCCTCGGAGAGGACGATCACCGACGTACCGGTCGGGAAGGTCCAGACGTCGACCTGCGGCTTGATGTTGGTGTGCTCGACGCCGGGGTAGCTCTCGAGGCCGGCCATGTCGATCTCGTTGTCGAAGTGCCCGATGTTGCCGACGATCGCCTGGTGCTTCATGCGCGCCATGTGGTCGACGGTGACGACGTCCTTGTTGCCGGTCGCCGTGATGATGATGTCGGCGACGTCGAGCACGTTGTCGAGGGTGTTGACCTCGTAGCCGTCCATCGCGGCCTGCAGCGCACAGATGGGGTCGATCTCGGTGACGATGACGCGAGCGCCCTGGCCCCGCAGCGACTCGGCACAGCCCTTGCCGACGTCCCCGTAGCCGCACACGACCGCGACCTTGCCGCCCATGAGCACGTCGGTCGCGCGGTTGATGCCGTCGATCAGGGAGTGGCGGCAGCCGTACTTGTTGTCGAACTTCGACTTGGTGACCGAGTCGTTGACGTTGATGGCCGGGAAGAGCAGCGAGCCCTCCTTGAGCATCTCGTAGAGCCGGTGGACCCCGGTGGTGGTCTCCTCGGTGACACCCTTGATCTCGCCGGCGATCTGGGTCCAGCGGTCGGTGCTCTCCGCGAGCGAGGCCTGCAGCACCTCGAAGACGACCCGCTGCTCGGCGCTCGCCGCGGTGGCGGGGTCGGGGGCGTGGCCGGCCTTCTCGGCCTCGACGCCGAGGTGGACGAGCAACGTGGCGTCGCCGCCGTCGTCCAGGATCATGTTGGCGAACCGACCCTCCGGCCAGTCGAGGATCTGCTGGGTGCACCACCAGTACTCCTCGAGGGTCTCGCCCTTCCAGGCGAAGACCGGGGAGCCGGCGGGCGCGTCGACGGTGCCCTCGGGGCCGACGACGACCGCGGCGGCCGCGTGGTCCTGGGTGGAGAAGATGTTGCAGGACGCCCAGCGCACCTCTGCGCCGAGGGCGACGAGGGTCTCGATGAGCACCGCCGTCTGCACGGTCATGTGGAGCGAGCCGGCGATGCGGGCCCCGGCCAGGGGCTGCTCCGCGGCGTACCGCTCACGCATCGCCATGAGGCCGGGCATCTCGTGCTCCGCGAGCGAGATCTCCTTGCGGCCGAACTCGGCCAGGGACAGATCGGCGACCTTGTAATCCACGAGCGACTTCCCCCTCAGGGCTAGGCATGGGCCAGCGGAGCGTGCACTCCGAGGGTAGAAGGCAGGGTGAAGGAACGCAGAATCCTCGACGCGGCTACCGGCCGTCGGCCGGGTCGCCGGTTCCGCCGTCCGCGGTGGACTGCTCCGATGCGTGGCTCTTCCGGTGGCCGAAGGGAAGGACGTGCATGACGGCCACCACGACCGCCCCGACGACGAGCCCGATGACGGCGGAGGCGAGGGTGTTGACGAGCCAGGCCAGCACGCCCCCGAGTGCGCCGGCCACCGCCGCCCGGATGTCCTCCTCCCAGTGGTGGACGACGTCGTAGGGCGCGTGCAGCCCCAGCTCGTCGGCGTTGACGAGCAGGATGTGTCCGCCCACCCAGATCATCGCGGCGGTACCGATCACCGAGATGACGGCGAGCACACGGGGCATCGCTGCGACCAGACCCAGGCCCACGCGACGCGCCCGGCCCGAGCGGCGTAGCGAGAGGTGGAGCCCGACGTCGTCCATCTTCACGATGAGCGCCACGGTGCCGTAGACGACGGCGGTGATGAGGACCGCGACCACGGCCAGCGTGATGCCGCGGATGACGAGGCCGGCATCCGGGTCGCTGCTGACGACCTCCTTGAGGGCGATCGCCATGATCTCGGCCGAGAGGATGAAGTCGGTGCGGATCGCCCCCGCCACCGTGCGTGCCTCGTGCTCGGGGGTGAACTCCCCGCGTCCGGCGAGCTCCTGCTCCTCCTCCTCGAGGTGGTGCCCGGTGACCCGCTCCCACACCTTCTCGGCGCCCTCGTAGGCGAGGTAGGTGCCGCCGATGATGAGCAGCACCGGCAGTCCCTCGGGCAGGAACTCGGCCAGCAGGAGCGCCGCGGGCAGGATGAAGACCAGCTTGTTGCGCAGCGATCCCGTGGCGATCTTGCGGATGATCGGGAGCTCGCGCTCCGCGGCCGACCCCTCGAGGAACTGGGGGGTGACGGCGGTGTCGTCGACCACGACGCCGGCGGCCTTCGCGCTGGCGCGACCGGCAGCAGCGCCGATGTCGTCGACCGAGGCCGCGGCCACCCGGGCGAGGGCAGCCACGTCGTCGAGGAGGGCGAAGAGTCCGCCGGCCATGGGGGAGCCTTTCGGGTCAGTGGGCCGGACCAGCCTATCGGCGGGCGCCGTCGTCCCCGGAGCCGCGTGGTCGGGGAAGCCGTCCCGAGGGGGTCACTCCTCGGTGAGACCCAGGCCGAGGTACTCGGCGGCGTAGCGGCCTTGCAGGAGCAGCGAGGCGTAGCGGGCGATCTCCGTCGGCGCCTCGGTCGTCAGGGTCTCGACCCGCACGCCACGGGAGCCGGCCGCCGCACGCAGCCGTCCCCGCTCCTCGCGCACCAGCGCCTCCTCGTTGCCGTCGTCGAGGACGAGCAGCATGGGGCCCAGGTCGCGCGCATCGCCGGCGAAGGGGTCGTCGAAGACGTCGTGCTGCCGGGCTGCCTCGAGCACCGGCAGCAGGTGCTCGGCGTCGCCGGCCAGGGCGCTGCGACCACTGGTACGTCGCAACGACTCGGCGATCCGGCGGGCGGCCCGGGCTGCGAGGACGCTCCCGCCCCACACCATCGGCACGGAGTCGGCCATCGAGATCGCCAGCTCCTTGGCCGGGTTGCCGGCCAGGTCACGGTGCGGCGAGCAGGCCGTCGCGACCTCGTCGAGCGCCGTCGCCACGCCCTCCGAGTCGGTACGCGGACCGAGCTGCACCTGCTCGAGGTACTCCAGCATGACCACCGCCGTGGCCAGCTGGTCACGCGTCGAGCTCGGCAGGATCGTGCTCCACCGGCCGGCGGCGTGCTCGGCCACCATCGATCCCGGCGGGCAGGCGACCACCACCTGGCAGCCGCGGCGGACGGCCTCGGCGACCGCCGACGCCGAGCCGGCGCCCCCGTCGTGGGCCAGCACCACCACGAGGTCCAGCCCACCTGCCCAGCCCGGCAGCGAGGGGGCCGGCCAGGCCACGAACGGCACCGGGCACCACGGCTCCAGGACCGCGCGGAGCAGCCGGGAGTCGGGGCCGGCGGCGACGACGGCCCGCGGTCGCTGCTGCCCGGCCGCCCGGGTCACCCCGTCGGAGATCGCCTCGGTGGCCTCGACCACCTCGCGGCGTACGCGGGCGCCCGACTCGGCCAGGAGGCGCAGCGTGGCGTCGTGGCGCTGCCACGCCGCCTCGTCGTCGAGACGGGACTCGTCGAACCAGGTCGCCATCGTCAGCTGCTCACTCGGGCCGGCGTGCCTCGTCGACGAGGAGCACCGGGATGTCGTCGCGCACCGGGTAGGCGAGCCCGCAGGACCCGCACACCAGCTCCTCGCCCTCGGCGGCGAGATCGCCGCGGCAGTCCGGGCAGACGATGATCTCGAGCAGGGTGGGGTCCAGGTTCATCGGTGGCTCCTGATCGTGCGGAGGACGGCGTCACGGACGCGCCTCATCGTGGCCTCGTCGCGGCCCTCGACGTTGAGGCGCAGCAGCGGTTCGGTGTTGGAGGGACGGACGTTGAACCACCAGTCGTCGTGGGTGACGGTCAGGCCGTCGAGGTCGTCGAGCCGGACCCCGTCGAGGCCGGCGTGGTCGGCGCGGACCTCGTCGATGACGGCCTGCGGATCCACCACCGTCGAGTTGATCTCGCCGCTGAGCGGGTAGCGGGCGAACTCGCCGAAGAGCTCGGAGGCGGTGGCCTCGGTGCCCGCCAGGGCGGCCAGCGCGTGGAGGGCGGCCAGCAGCCCGGAGTCGGCGCGCCAGAAGTCGCGGAAGTAGAAGTGGCCGCTGTGCTCGCCGGCGAAGACGGCGTCCGTCTCGGCCATCATCGCCTTGATGAAGCTGTGGCCGACGCGGCTGCGGACGGGGGTGCCGCCACGCTCGGAGACCAGCTCGGGCACCGCCCGGCTCGTGATCAGGTTGTGGATCACCGTCGAACCCGGGTGGCGCTCGAGCTCGCGGGCGGCGATCAGGGCGGTCAGGGTCGAGGGCGAGACGGGCTCGCCGCGCTCGTCCACCAGGAAGCACCGGTCGGCGTCGCCGTCGAAGGCGAGCCCCAGGTCGGCGTCCTCGGCGACGACCCGTTTCTGCAGGTCGACCAGGTTGGCCGGGTCGATCGGGTTGGCCTCGTGGTTCGGGAAGCTGCCGTCGAGCTCGAAGTAGAGGGGGACCAGCTCGATCCGGTCCGCACCGAGCCGGTCGGCCACGGCGGGCACGGTGAGTCCGGCCATGCCGTTGCCGGCGTCGACGACGACCTTGAGCCGGCGACCCGCCACCGGCGCGAGGCCGACCAGGTGGGCGGCGTAGGCCGCCAGCAGGTCCATCTGCTGCAGCGTGCCGAGCCGGGCGGCCGACCGACCGGCGCCCTGGGCGACCCGCTCGCGCACCTCGCGCAGGCCGGTGTCCTGGCCCACGGGGCTGGCGCCGCGTCCGCACAGCTTGATGCCGTTGTAGTCGGCCGGGTTGTGGCTGGCGGTGAACATCGCGCCGGGCAGGTCGAGATGGCCGCTGGCGAAGTAGAGCTGGTCGGTCGAGCAGAGGCCGATCGCGACGACGTCGGCACCGGCCGACGCAGCGCCGTCGGCGAAGGCGCCCGCGAGCTCGGGCGAGCTGGGGCGCATGTCGTGGCCGACGACGACCTCGCGGGCTCCGGTGACCTCGACGAAGGCGTTGCCGATCGACCGGCACAGCTCCGCGTCGAGCTGCTCCGGGACGAGACCGCGCACGTCGTAGGCCTTGAAGACGGCGTCGAGCGCGGCGTCGTCGAGGATGGGGGCCATGGCCCGGGAGCCTATCCCGGTGGCGGCGTCAGTCGGAGGTGAGCACCCGCAGGTGCCCCCGCCTGCTGGTCTCGCGGCCCGTCTCGTCGGCCAGCGTGGGGCCGGTGACCTCCGGCGGCGCCGGGGGCCGGCCGGCCTCGCGGACGGCGTCGGCCAGGGCCAGCAGGTCGTCGGGGCTCGGGCCCTGGGCGGCAGGGTCGGGAGCCAGCCGCAGCACCTCCCAGCCCCGCGGCGCGGAGAGGCGCTCGCTGTGCACGTCGCACAGGTCGTAGGCGTGCGGCTCGGCATAGGTCGCGAGGGGACCGAGGACGGCGGTCTGGTCGGCGTAGACGTAGGTGAGCGTGTTGACCGCAGTCCGGCCACACGCCGTTCGCGAACACCGCCGGCCTGCACTCACGGGGCCGACGGTACCCAGTGATCCCGCGGAAGCCGATTAGGCTCGCGGTCATGCGGGTGGGAGTCGATGCCTCGGAGCCCCCGCGCCCCCGGGCACCCCGTCGGGACCGGCGCGGGCGCGGCATGCGGGGGCCCGGAGTCCTCCCCCGGACCCCGGGGGTGCCCGAGCTCCGCACCGCCCGGGAGCGCTTCGACGACCTCGTCGTCGAGGTCGTGGCGGAGCTCGACGAGCGGTGGTCGGACCGGCTCGGCCTGCTCGAGTACGCCGTCGAGGACGCCCCCCAGATCCCGGACGACTGGCACGGCACCGCACCACTGTCGTCCTTGGTCCGCGGCGCGCGCGGCGCTCCCACCCGGCTGGTGGTCTTCCGGCGGCCGATCGAGCACCGGGCGGAGTCGCTGGCCGACCTCGAGGCGCTCGTGCTGACGGTGGTGGTCGAGCAGGTGGCAGAGCTGCTCGGGGTCGACGCCGAGCTGGTCGACCCCCGCTACCGCCGGCGCGAGGACTGAGCTACAGCAGACCCGGTCGGACCGCAGGGACCAGGCTGCGACGCACGAGCTCCTCCAGCGGCACCACGGTCGCACCGCGGCCGGTGACCACGACGGCGGCGGCCACGGTGGTGCGCTTCGAGGACACCCGGACCAGGGCGGTGCCGCGGCGCAGCTCCACCTCTCCCCCGCTGCCGTCGGTCAGCTCGACCCGGCGCCGCTGCAGCCGCCGGCCGTCGGCGTCGTACGCCGTCACCTGCGCGATCCCCGAGCCCTCGGCCCCCGCCAGCACCAGGCGGGCCTCACCGGGCGGCACCAGCGCCGTCATCGCGTTCGTCGAGCCCGCGACGCGGGTGGCGTGGACGAGGTCCTCTCCCACCACGGAACGCAGCGTCGCACTCACCGGTTCGGTGGCGGAGAGCTCGAGCCCCAGGGCACCCTCCTGCACCTGCCGTCGCAGCACCTCCGAGAGCGTCACCGTCTCGACCGACATCGGGCCGACCCGGACCTCGGCCAGCCCTTCCGGCACGAACGAGGCGTCCTGGGTGACCACCCGGAGCTCCACGCGTGCCTCGTCGGCGCCGGGATTGGTCAGCACCAGCGTGTCGCTGCCCTCGCCCGCGGCCAGCCCCAGGAGCAGCTGCTCGGTGGCGGGCTCGCCGGACTCGGGCAGCCACCCGCGCGTGGCGGCGCGGGCGCCCAGGGAGGGGATCTCGTCCTCCACCGTCGCGGCCAGCCGGCCCCGCGACACCACCACGGAGATCCCCAGCTCGGTCCGCCGCGGCACCTCCTGCGCCAGGTCGAGCCGCAGCGTCTCCCCGCCGGGGACGATCACGCCGCGCAGGGTCGGCACGTCGAGCTGGCCGCTGCGCGCCCAGACCGTGACGTCGGCGACGGCCGGCCCGTCGTCGGGATTGGTGAGCTCGAGGACGGAGACGTGCTCGGCCCCCGCGCCGACCCCCGAGAACCAGTAGTCGGGCCGGGGCAGCACGCAGTCGGTCGCGGCGAGCCCGCGTTCCTGGACCCGGGCTGCGATGAGCGACGACGCGAGGTCGCCCTCTCCCCGCAGCTCGGTGACCTCGGGGCTCGAGAGACGCGTCACCGCGTCGTCCTCGACCTCGACCGGCTCCGCGTCCCCGCTCTCGGGGATCGCGGTCGCGGTTCCCGCCACCTCGGCACCCGCCACCGCGACGGCGAGCAGCGGCTCGGTCAGGGCGCTCGGGCAGACCAGGTCGACCCGGTCGGGCCGCACCTCCTGCGCCCCCTGCGCCGGGATCGAGGCGGGATCGGGACGCACCAGGGCGAGCGCCCCGACGGTCAGCAGCGGCAGCACGACCGCGATGACACCGGTGGGGCTCAGCGTGCGCCGCATCGCGCTGCGTCGGCCGGTCTCGCTCATCGCCGCTCCCCCCGCCGGGTGGGCGCACACAGCACGGCCACCACCACGATGCCGAGGCACTGGAGGGCCACCAGGCCCGTCCGCCACCACGGCGTCGTCCGGGTGACGGCGTCCTCCTGCACGGGCTCCGCCACGCGCCAGGCCCGGGTGGAGCGGTCCTCGGCGCTGGCCTGCTCCAGCCCCGTGGTGGCGTCGAGCACGGCCGCGATGTTCCCGTCGGCGGGCGAGGGCAGCACGATGTGCTCGATCCCGTGCCCGGGCAGCGTCGCCACGGCGCCGCTCTCCGTCGAGGAGACCAGCTCCTGGACGTCGGCGTCGAGCTCCCGGTCGGCGTCCATGAGGCCGACGATCTCGTCCTCCCCGAGGGTGAGGCCGTCCTCGCGCTGGACCGCCCACGTGAGGCCGGTCTCCACGTCGCCCTCGATGACGAGGATGCCGTGGGCGGGACCGAGCTCCGCGCTCTGCATCATGTACGCCGGGATGTCGGTGTCGGGGGCGTCGTCGAGCTCGCCCGGGCCGTGGACGACGAACCAGCCCAGCCCGACGAGCGGCACCACCGCCGCCACGGCAATGCCGGCGTGGAGCAGCCGTCGCCACCAGCCCTGCAGGGTCTGGCTGCGCACGGCCCCGAGGGCCGCGACCACCGCGGCGACCACGAACCCGCCCTGGATGACGACGACGAGGAAGCCGAGCCCGGCGCGGGTCGCGACGGCGTCGCGCTCGAAGGTGACGAAACCGAGGGCCAGCGCGACCAGCGACGCCGACAGCGCGACGATCCAGCAGACGATGACGGGGATCCGGGTGCGGGCCGGCACCAGGGCCACCACGGCGACGAGCAGCAGCAGCAGCCCGAGCCACCCGGGTGCACCGGCGTCACCGAGGTGACCGGTGACCAGGTCGCGGTAGTCCACGAACGCCATCGGCAGCCGTCCCGTGTCGAGGGCGAGGGCGGCTGCCGACCCGGTCACCACCAGCGGCACCCACCACGGCGCCAGCAGCACCACGGGGCAGAGCAGGGCGGTCGCCGGCGGGCCCCACACCGACCGCTCGCGCATCGACCGCGGGCTGATCCAGAAGCCGGCGCCGACGACCAGCACACCGAGGACCAGGGAGAACCAGAACGCGAGCGGCGCGAAGGCCGCGGCGAGCGCGAGCAGCAGGCCGGTGCGCCACGCCGCACGCCAGCGGCGGTCGGGGTCGGGGTCGGCGAAACCGAGGGCGGCGTGCGCCAGCCAGGGCAGCACCGTGGCCGCCACGACCACGCCGAGACGGCCCAGCCCCCAGGCCCCCGAGGCGGCCGGCACCAGGGCATAGGTGGCCGCCCCCAGGAAGAGGAGCCAGGACGGCGGTCCGACCGGGTCGAGCAGCCGGCCGACGACCCGCAGGAACCGCCAGGCCCCCCAGAACGCCACCGGGGTCGCGAGCACGAGCACCGCGCTGACCGTCGTCGCCGGGCCCAGCAGGGAGCCGAGGAGCGCCATCGGGAGCAGGTACGCCGGCGCCGGGACCGGGGTCCCCTGACCGAGCGGGTGCTGCGCCTCGGCGTACAGCTGCCACCACTGGGCGGCGGAGGCCGGGGCGGGCGACAGGGCGCCGCCGGCCACGGTGCCGAAGGCCTCGCGGGCCCCGACGAGTGCGAGCAGCACGAAGAGCAGCCCGGCCACCGCGACCGGGTTGGTGAGGAAGCGGGCCACCCAGCCCTGCTCGGCGGCCCACGGGTCCTCCTCGTCGACCACGGCCACGGGGGCACCGCGCGCGATCCGCCGCCGCTCGGCGACGTCGGCCGCCTGGTTGGTCGCCGCTGTCACCAGGTCACCGACGAAGTCGAGCCCGTGCCGGTAGGGCAGCCACCAGGGCGCGAGCAGCGGTCGCACGTCGGCGGGCTCGCCGGGCTGGCGGTCGCGTCGGTCGCGCCGGGCACGGCGGACCAGGCGCGGGTTGCCGTAGAGGGACACCAGGGCCGCGAGCTCGTCGAGGGCCTGGCCGACCTGTCGGACCAGCAACAGCCCCACCATCCGGACCAGCGTCCCGAGCGCGAGCCGCACCACGCGCCACGGGAGCGCGGCCCGGCTGGAGTTCGCCAGCAGGGTGTAGAGCGCCGCCCGCCTCTCCTGGTAGTGGATGTGCCGACCCGTGAGCGGCGTGCGCCGGACGCCGCGGTGGGCCGCCTCGGCGTGGAAGACCACGGCGGGGGGCACGACCAGGGTGCGGTGGCCGGCAGCGGCGGCCCGCCAGCCGAAGTCGATGTCGTTGCCGAAGATCGGCATCTGCTCGTCGAAGCCGCCGAGGGACTCCAGGACGCGGCGTCGGACGAGCATGCCCGCGCTGTTGACGGCCAGCACCGGCCGGACCTCGTCGTGCTGGCCCTGGTCGTACTCGCCACGCTCGAGCCCCGTCTCGCGCCGACCCGTGCCCGAGATGGTCACCCCGAGCTCGAGCAGGCGTCGCAACGAGGGCCACTCGCGGAGCTTGGGCCCCAGGATGTCGGCCTGCGGGTCCTCCTCGGCGGCGGCGAGCAGCGCCGCCAGCGCCCCCGGCTCCGGTGTCGAGTCGTCGTGGAGGAGCCAGACCCACTCGGCGTCACCGACCTCCTCGAGCCCCAGCCGGACCGCAGCCGGGAAGGAGGTGCCACCGGGGGCGGTCACCACCGCTCCGAAGGCCGCGGCGAGCAGCTCTGGGGACTCGTCACGGCTGGTGGTGTCGACCGCGACCACGCGCGCGAGGGGATGGGTCTGGGAGCGGATGCCGTCGATCACCGTCGGCAGCCAGCGAGCACCGTCGTGGCTCACGAGCAGGGCGACGACGGAGGGAGACACGACCGAGAACCCTAACCGGGCCCGGACGCGTCGGCCGAACTCAGCCGCGGCCGGGGCACCTCGCCCCGGGCGTCGGCTGCGCTCGGATCAGACCGCGCGCTTCTTGAGCTTGCGGCGCTCGCGCTCGGACAACCCTCCCCAGATGCCGAAGCGCTCGTCGTTCATCAAGGCGTACTCGAGGCACTCGTTGCGTACCTCGCAGGTCAGGCAGACCTTCTTGGCCTCCCTGGTCGATCCGCCCTTCTCGGGGAAGAACGCCTCCGGGTCGGTCTGCGCGCACAGCGCGCGCTCCTGCCACCCGGCTTCGTCGGCGTCTCCGTCGAGGAGAAGAAGTTCTCTCACGGCTCTCGCCCTTTCGACCCGGACGCCGGGACGTCGCCGCCCCGGAGCCCCCCAATGTGTCCAGCGTGTGCATCCCCCGTGCCCCCGGCCCCTAGCGGGACTGGCCTCGTGCGACCTGGAAGAACACTGTGGGAATTACACGCCTGTCGTACAAGCAAAGTCAAGCGTGGTTCTGGTATGGGTGACAACCACCCAGAATGACTATTTCTGATGTACGGCAGGCTGATCCCATGCCCAGGTCCATCCGGCGGATCACCGTCCTGTCCGGCGGCGTCGGCGGCGCCCGCTTCGTGCGCGGACTGCGCCACGGCGTCGCGGCGGGCACCCTACCCGGGGTCGCCCGCGACGCCGAGGTCACCGTCGTCGCCAACACCGCCGACGACTGGTGGCTGCACGGCCTGAAGGTGTGCCCCGACCTCGACACCCTCATGTACACGCTCGGCGACGGCATCGACCTCGACCGCGGCTGGGGGCGTCGCGACGAGACGTGGCACGCCCGGGAGGAGCTGGAGGCCTACGGCGTGGACCGGAGCTGGTTCGGGCTGGGCGACCGCGACCTCGCGACCCACCTGGTCCGGACCCAGATGATCGACGCCGGCTACCCCCTGTCGCAGGTCACCGAGGCGCTCTGCCGTCGCTGGCAGCCCGGCGTCCGCCTGCTCCCCATGACCGACGACCGCGTGGAGACCCACATCGCGATCACGGATCCCGAGGCTCCCAGCGGACGGCGGGTGGTCCACTTCCAGGAGTACTGGGTGAGGCTGCGGGCCGAGGTGCCAGCCGAAGCCGTGCTCGTGATCGGCCTCGACGACTGCTCGCCGGCACCGGGGGTCGTGGATGCGATCACCGACGCCGACCTGGTGGTGCTGCCGCCGTCCAACCCCGTCGTCTCGGTGGGCACCATCCTCGGTGTGCCGCGGGTGCGCGACGCCCTGGCCGCCACCGACGCCCGTGTCGTCGGCCTCTCCCCCATCATCGGCGGGCGACACGTCCACGGCATGGCGCAGCAGCTGCTGCCGGTGATCGGCGTGGAGGTCAGCGCGCTCGGCGTGGGACAGCACTACGGCGCGCGGGCCGGCGACGGGGTCCTCGACGGCTGGCTGGTCGACGACGCCGACGCGGGCGACGTCGACGCCCTGCGACGGCACGGCCTGGCTGCCGCGGCCGTGCCGCTGCTGATGACCGACGACGACGCGACCGCCTCGATGGCCGCCGCCGCCCTCGAGCTGGTGTCGCCGTGACGGAGCTGCACCTCGTGGCCCCCGAGGGCGTGGGCGAGGTCGGCCCCGGGGACGACCTCGCCGAGGCGCTCACCGCCCTCGTGGAGCTCCACGACGGCGACGTCGTGCTCGTGACCAGCAAGGTCGTGAGCAAGGCGGAGGGACGCGTCGTGCCGGGCACCCGCGACGACGCGCTCGCGGGCGAGACGGCGCGGGTCGTCGCCCGCCGCGGCGCGACGCGCATCGTGCGGACCCACCACGGCCTCACCCTCGCGGCAGCCGGGATCGACGCGTCCAACGTCGAGCCGGGTCGGGTCGTGCTGCTCCCCGTCGACCCCGACGCCTCCGCCCGCCGCCTCCGTGACCGGCTCGCCCAGCTCACCGGCCGCAACGTGGGTGTGGTCGTCACGGACACCGCCGGCCGCGCCTGGCGCACGGGACAGACCGACCTGGCCGTCGGTGCCGCCGGCGTCCACGTTCTCGACGACCACGCGGGCCGTCGCGACGGCTACGGCAACGACCTGGCGGTGACGGCCCCCGCCGTCGCCGACGAGCTGGCGGCGGCCGCGGAGCTGGTCCAGGGGAAGCTCGGCCGCCGGCCGTTCGCCGTGGTGCGGGGGCGGCCCGACCTGGTGCTCCCTCCCGGCGACCACGGACCCGGCGCCGCGGCACTCATCCGCCCGGAGGACGCCGACATGTTCGGCCTCGGCAGCCGGGAGGCGGTCGTCCGTGCCCTGGCCGGTGACCCCTCGACCCGGGTGGGTTTCGGTGCCGTCGCCGCCAGCGACGAGGTGGCGGAGGCGGTCGTGGCCGTCACCGGCGTACCCCCGCAGGCGGCAGGCTCCGGGCTCCTCGCCGAGGGGGCGTGGGAGGCGCTGTGCGTGCTCGCCTTCGCCCACGGCTGGCACGCCGTGCGCGCCGACCCGCCCGCCACGGCACGGTTGCTGCCGGGCACTCCGTAGACTGCGCCCGACGACCACCCAGACGAGACGAGGAAGTCCCCGACCGTGGCCAAGCCCGCCAAGTCCGAACGCCAGGCGAAGATCGACGCGATCCGGAGCAAGCAGCAGAACGCCGAGCGTCGGCGCGGCCTGATGATCGTCGGCGTCTGCGCCGTCGTCGCCCTGCTCATCGTCGGGGCCGCCGCCTTCCAGCCGATCAAGAACTGGTGGGACACACGGCAGTTCCGCGCCCTCGAGCTCTCCGAGATCGGTGCCCCCGCGTCCTCGTGCCAGGAGACGGAGACCAAGGAGGCCACCGGCAACGCCGAGCACGTCGACACCAGCCAGCAGGTCGAGTACGACGAGGCGCCCCCGGCCTTCGGCCCCCACTGGAACGAGTTCGGGGTGGCCCCCGCGCCGTTCTCCAAGAAGTTCTACACGACCGGCGACCGCCCGGAGCTCGAGTCGCTGGTCCACAACCTCGAGCACGGCTACACGGTCCTCTGGTACGACGAGACCATCGCCGAGGACGGCGAGGCCATGGACGCGATCCGGGGGATCGCCGACAAGTTCGAGGGCACCGACAACCTGCGCAGCAAGTTCATCGCCGTGCCCTGGACCGCCGAGGACGGCGACTCCTTCCCGGACGGCCAGCACGTGGCGTTCAGCCACTGGTCGGTCGGCGGTGACGGTGACCCCAACAGTGGGCAGCAGGGTGTCTGGCAGTACTGCTCCGACCCCAGCGGTGAGGCCCTCGAGGCCTTCATGGAGGAGTACCCCTACACCGACTCCCCCGAGCCGAACGCCATGTGAGGTGGTCCGGCCGGCACGGCCGGACCACCGCAGGGCGGGCTACACCAGGTCGCCCCGTCCCCCGTCCCGCAGTCCCACGACGACGTCCTTGACGTGCTGCGCCCGCTCGCGCGTGGTGACCAGCAGCGCGTCCGGGGTGTCGACCACCACCACGTCCTCGAGCCCGACCACCGACACCAGGCGCCCCGACCCCGGCACCACCAGGCCGGAGGCGTCCAGTGCCCGCACCAGCCCGGGGTCACCGAGCACGGTCGGGCTCCCGGCCCCGCCGCCGAGCAGACCCGCGAGGGAGTCGAAGTCACCGATGTCGTCCCACCCGAGGTCGGCCGGGACGACGGCGACCCGCCCGGCCGCCGCGGCGGGCTCGGCGACGGCGTGGTCGAGCGCGATCCGCGGGAGCCGCGGCCACCGCTCCGCCAGGCTCTCGGGATCGCCGGCGATCTCGCGGAGCTCTGCGGCGAACCCCGGGTCCTCACCCGCGAGCAGGTCCAGCAGCACCCGGGGGCGACACACGAACATGCCGGCGTTCCAGCGGAAGTCGCCGGAGGCGACGTAGCCGGTCGCCACGTCCGCCGACGGCTTCTCGACGAACTCCCCGACGACGTGCACGCCCTCGTGACCCGGCAGGCCCTCGCCCAGCCGGATGTAGCCGAAGCCCGTCGCGGCGTACGTCGGCGCGATGCCGAGCGTGACGAGCCAGTCGTCCTCGGCGGCCGCGACGGCCCGGCGGACGGCGTCCTCGAAGGCCAGCGGGTCGGCGATGACGTGGTCGGCGGCGAAGGACCCCATGACGGCGTCGGGGTCGCGACGCTCCAGCAGGGCGGCAGCCAGCCCCACGGCTGCCATCGAGTCGCGGGGCGACGGCTCGGCGACCACCGAGGAGGGGTCGAGCTCCGGGAGCTGGGCGACCACCGCGTCGCGGTGGGCGGCCCCCGTGACCACCACGACCCGGTCCGCGGCCAGCGGCCGCAGCCGGTCGACCGTCTGTTGCAACAAGGACCGCCCCACGCCGGTCAGGTCGTGCAGGAACTTGGGCGACGCGGCCCGGGACAGCGGCCAGAGCCGGGTGCCGGCACCGCCGGCGGGCACCACGGCCCAGAAGTGCTGGAGGTCCGACATGGGTGGAACCCTAGGGGGATGACGACCTTCGCGACGATCCTGGCGGGGCTGCAGCGCGCCGACCCCGGCCGCCCGCTCGTGACCTTCTACGACCATGCCTCCGGGGAGCGCACCGAGCTGTCGGTGACCACCTACGCCAACTGGGTCGCCAAGACCGCGTCGCTGCTGGCCGAGGAGCACGACCTCGAGCGCGGGCAGTCGCTGCGCCTCGACCTCCCGTGCCACTGGCTGGGACCGGTGTTCCTCGGCGCGGCGTGGACCGTGGGGCTGACGGTGGTGTGGGACGAGGCGGCGGACGCCTTCGTGTGCGGCCCCGGGGGTGTGGACCGGTGGGCGCCGTACGCCGACGACGCCGTGGTCCTCGCCTCCGCGCTGCACCCGCTCGGCCGGCCCTTCGACGCGCCGCTCCCGGCGGGGGTCCACGACGTCGGTGCGACCGTGTGGAGCCAGCCCGACGCGTTCGCCCCGCTGGACCCGCCCGGCCCCGACGACGCCGCGGTGGGCACCGAGACCCACGCCGCGGTGTGGGAGGCGGCCGCCGCCGGGAGTCTCCTCGCCGACGGCGGCCGCCTCTACAGTGAGGCGAACCCGGCTTCCCCTTCCGGTCTCTCCTCGTTCACCGAGCCGCTCGTCCGCGGCGGCTCGGTGGTCCTGGTGGCCCACCCCGACCCGGACCGGGTCGGGGCGACGTACGCGTCCGAACGTGCGACGTCCCGGGCCTGACGCTCCTATCCCCCGAGGTCGTAGGCCGCTCCCTCGCCGAGGTAGCGCGGCGTACCGAAGCTGCGCCGCCGCCCGTCGAGCCGGTAGAGCAGGCCGTCGCGGTCGCGGGCGACCACGTCGGCGACACCGCGACCCGCCAGGTCGCTGATCGGCAGCATCCAGTCGTAGGTGGCGCTCTTCTCGAGCGGGTGCCGCTCGGTCGCCCGGACGGTGGTGCCGGCGGTGACGAGCTCGGCGCCCCGGCCCTGCCACAGGGTCCAGGAACCGTCCCGCTCGAGCCCCACGAGGTCGTGCTCACCGTCCCCGGTGACGTCGGCGGTCACGCGGAGCTCGACCAGCCGCCCGAAGTACTTGCCACCGATCCGGACCGGCTTCCCGAGCCGACCGGTGCCGTTGCCGGTGTAGAGCCACAGCGAGCCGTTGCCGCGGCGCAGGATGACGTCACCGTGCCCGTCGCCGGTGAAGTCACCCGCGTTGAGGAGCAGCTCGCCGCGCGAGAAGGACCGACCGGTGTCGACCGGCTTGCCCAGGTCGAACGTGCCGCGGTTGGGCAGGACGACGAGCGCGCCGTTGCCGGTGACCGCCACGAGGTCCGGGGCCTCGTCGCCGACCAGCTGCCCGGCTCCACTGACCATCGAGAGCACACCGCCGCGGACCGGGCCGGTGGCACGCCCGAGGGTGCCGTCACCCCGCCCCGGCAGCAGGAACAGGCCGTCGGAGCCGCGGGCGACCAGGTCGGGCACGCCGTCGGCGGTGTAGTCGACGCCGCCGGCGTACCAGTCGTAGTCACCCCAGCTGCCGGCCACCCGCTCGCGGGCGCGGAAGCGGCCGTCGCCGGTGTTGCGGTGGAGGTGGAGCCGGCCCTTGCGGTCGGTCATCCAGAGGTCGGGACGGCCGTCGCCGGTGACGTCACCGGCACCCACCACCTGGGTGGCGCCACGCAGACCGGTCGTGGTCGTCACGCGGCGGTAGCCGCCCTTGCGGTTGCTCAGGAAGGAGACCAGTCGCCCCCGGTGGCGCGCCACGAAGTCGGGGCGTCGGTCCCCGTTGACCCGGCCCGCCAGGGCCAGCAGCTGCGCCCCCTCGAAGCGTCGCATCCGTCGGTGGACACCGGCGGCCGGGCCCGAGGGCTTCAGCGCACGGACCTCCACGGCCCCGGCGGCATCACGCGTGACCAGGTCCGGCCGGCCGTCACCGGTCATGTCGGGCACCGCGAGGGTGGTGCGCGTGCCCCAACCCTCGGCGAGGACCCGGGGCTTCGTGAACCAGGTGAGGCCGCCGGTGGGCACGATCAACCCGCGGCCGTCGGACGCCCGGCGCACGACCAGGTCCGGGTAGCGGGTGCCGACCAGGTCGGAGTCGACCTGGTCCAGCTGGATCTCCGGCGTCTCCGGCTCCTGGGGCGGCTCGGGCTCCGTGGGGACCTCGCCGGCGTTGGCGGCGTGGCGGCGGATCGTGGGCAGCTCGGCGTACAGGTAGCGCCCGGGGCACGCCGTCGAGCCGGCGTCACGGTGCCCATTGATCGCCCGGAACCGGTCACCCGCCACGACCTGGTTCGAGTCGCGCGGGTCGACCCCGTGCAGGCCGAGCTTCCAGGCGAAGAGGGCGCCGTAGGCCTGCAGCATCGCGGCTGTGGGCTCGGCGGTGTCGAAGTTCCCGATCGCCGACATGGCGAAGGACTCGTGGTTGTAGCCGAGGGTGTGGGCGCCGATGACGGGGCGCTTGACGCCACCGGCCCGGCCCTCCCAGATCCGGCCGAACTTGTCGACGAGGAAGTTGTAGCCGATGTCGCTCCAGCCGCGGGACTGCGTGTGGTAGGCGTAGATGCTCCGGAGCATCCCCGGGACGTCCGAGCGGCTGTAGTCGTTGGCGTTGACCGTGTGGTGGACGAAGCCGGCCTTGACGGTCCCGTAGCTCGGCCGGCCGTCCCGGAGCCGCTCGTCGGCGCCCCACTGCTTGCGGGAGAAGATCGTCGGCCGCGGGGCGCTGGTGGACCGTGCCGCGAGCTCGAGCGCGACCTCGCCGTCCTCGGTGCCCTCAGCCTGCGTCGTCGCAGCGGCGTCGGCACCCGGTCCCAGCTCCGGCAGCTCCTGGGCGGTGCCCACCTCCTCGCCGGGCGTCACGACGGACAGTCGCAGTCCGGCGGGGGCGCCCTCGGGGGCGGTGGCGCGGACCTGGACCTCGTCCACCTCGCCGACGAAGGTCACGTCCGTCCCCGGGCGGACGCCGAGCCCCTCGGGGCTGTCGGGGTCCGGCCCGTGCTCGGCGTGGTACTCGAGGCCCGTCCACTCCGACCAGGTGTCCCCCGTCCGGGTTCGCACGGAGACCGCGATCAGGTCCTCGTCCACCTCCGCGGTCGGGTCCCACGTGACGCCCACGCCCCCGAAGCCGTCGACCGGCTCGGCCTCGCTGGTCACCACCCGGCCGCCCAGGGTGGTGCGCGCCCGCGTGGTCACCCGACCGCGCACCCCGGGGTCGGGGGTGAGCTGGTGGTCGGTGACCTCGGCGTCGACCGGTGCCGTCGACACCCGCGAGGGCGTCTGGGCTGCGCGTGTGTACGCCGAGAACTCGGCGGGGCGTCCACCACCGGCCGCCCCGGGGACCGGCTGCGGCGCCTGGCGCACGACGTCGAGGCTGACGACGGAGGCGGCCGGCGTGAGCACGGCGAGCACCGCTCCCAGGGCCAGCAGCTGCTGGCAGGAGGTGACGAACTGGGACTGACTCCGACGCATGGGGGGCTGCTCCTGTGTGGGGGAAGATTCACACGAGTAGCAAGTGTCACACCAGTCACAGGGGGGCCCGCAAGCAGAACTGAGTAACTACATTCCTGTAATTTCCACCCGACACGCCGAGCGCGGCCGAAATCCCTGCCGGCACCCCTGCGGGCGGGTCCTCAGATGTCGTCGTCCTCGTCGTCGTCGTCCTGCTCGTCGTAGTGCAGGTAGTGGATCCCCTCGTCCACCGCACCGTCGAACCCGAGCTTGCCCTGCTCCATGACGAGCACCCGGTCGCAGAGGTTGCGCACGGCCCCCGCCGAGTGGCTCACGAAGAAGATCGTGGTGCCCTGCTTGCGGATCTCGCGCATCCGCTTCTTGCACTTGCGCTTGAAGGGCTGGTCGCCCACGGCCAGGGCCTCGTCGGCGATGAACACGTCGGCGTCGACGTTGATCGCGACGGCGAAGCCCAGCCGCGCCTTCATGCCCGAGCTGTAGTAGGCGACCGGGGTGTCGAGGAACTTGCCGAGGTCGGCGAAGTCGATGATCTCGTCGAGCTTGCGCTTGGTCTCCGCTTCGCTCATGCCGAGGATGGCGGCGTTGAGCCAGAGGTTGTCGCGACCACTGAGCTGGGCCTGGAACCCGGCACCGGTGGCGATCAGTCCCGCCACGCGACCACGAGTCCGCACGGTGCCACCGTCGGGGCGCATCACCCCGCTGATGAGCTTGAGCAGCGTCGACTTGCCGGACCCGTTGAGGCCCATCACCCCGATCGACTCGCCCTCCTGGACGGTGAAGCTCACGTCGTCGACGGCGTTGAACCGGTCGTGCGTCTTCATGCCGCGCGCCCGGGCCATCACGATCTGCTTCAGGGAGCGGTGGTACTGCATCGTGAACGACTTGGTGGCACCGTCCACCTCGATCATGGTGGTCATCAGAGCCGCTCCGGGATCCGGCGCTCCAGCCGGGTGAAGACGATCTGGGCGACCACCAGCAGCGCCACGGAGATGCCCAGCATCACGCCGCCGCGCTGGAACAGGTCGTCGGGGAGATGCCGCGCGGCCGTGGCCGCCGGGTCCTCGGTGGTACCGGTCCAGAAGCAGCGCTGCACCAGCAGCACGGCCTCGGCCAGCGGGTTCAGCAGGTAGTACTGAGCGAACTCGCCGAACCGGATCTCCACGAACGTGAAGGGGTAGATCATCGGCACGCTGAACGTGGTGAACTGCGTCAGCGTCTGGACCACCTTGCTGAAGTCCCGGAAGAACACGTTGGCGACGCTGAACACCAGGGCGAGGGCGAGACCGAGCGCGATCAGGATCCCGAAGCCGAGCAGGCCCGCGGCGATTCCGGTGGGGTCGGGCACCCAGCCGAGCAGCAGGCTGATGCCGGAGATGATCACGATCATGGGGATGGTGTGCCACAGCGCCACGAGCATCGTCGCCACGGGGAACAGCTCCCGCGGCATCGCCAGCTTCACGATGAGCGAGCGGTTGCTCACCAGCGAACGGGTGCCCCCGTTGAAGGTCTCGGTGAAGAAGTGGACCGCGATCATCCCGGCCACGAGGTGGACGGCGAAGTTCTCGACGTACCGCGCGCTGCCGGGTTCGCCGCCACGTCCGATGAAGACCTGGAAGATGAAGTAGTACATGCAGAAGCGCACCGCGGGCTGGAGGTAGCTCCACGCCCACCCCAGGAAGGTGCCCTGGTAGCGCGACTGCACGGTGCTGTGGACCAGCAGGCGCAGCAGGTAGTGCCGCCGGAAGACCTCCAGCAGCCCGTTGTGGTGGCTCGCCGGGGTCAGCGGCGGCAGCTCCGCCTCCGGACTAGCGCTCATCCACACCACCGTCGAGCCAGGGCCGGAAGGTCTCCTCCCACGCCTCGGGCGAGGTGATCTGGGGCAGGGCGGCCCGGTAGCGCGCGGCCAGCTCGTCCCACTCGGTCGCCAGCCGCCGGTGGATCGCGACCGTACGCCGCAGCCCGTCCAGGAAGCGCTCGCGGTCGCGCCGGTAGAACGCCGCCGACGTACCGTCGGGCATCGAGACGATCGCCGAGTCGTAGCGGGCGATCTTGTGCCACTTGGCGTCCTGGGCCATGATCTCGGACTCCGGGTGGACCTGCGCGAGGTCGCGCGGCCGGCGCAGCTGGCGCAGCGGCTGCAGCAGGGCCTGCAGCGTGGCCTGCTTGCCGGAGATCACCGGCGAGGCCTCCTTGCCCTTGCGGGGCAGCTTGTGCCGCTTCACCTCGGGGAACTCGGCCGGGTCGGCCACGAGGGTGGCGTCGTCGTAGCCCTTCACAAGCTCCTTGATCGCCGGCAGGGTCGTGGGGAGCAGCTCGTGCAGCCCCTCGGGACCGGCGAGCACGTCCTCGAGCGCCTTGTGGCGCAGCGCGACGGTGGAGTACTGCATGGACACCAGGTGCTTGATCTGGTGGTTGAGGCTCTCGCGGACCAGCCGCCCGCCGCGCGGGTAGGGCGAGTGCAGCAGCGCTGCGATGAACCGGTTGCGGTGGTGGAAGTAGGACTGCCAGTCCAGGGCGTCGTTCTTGTCCGTCCACGGCACGTGCCAGACCGCCGCGCCCGGCAGGGACACCGTCGGGTAGCCGGCGTCCTTGGCCCGCAGTCCGTACTCGGAGTCGTCCCACTTGATGAAGAGGGGCAGCGAGAGGCCGATGTCGGCGAGCACCTCGCGCGGGATCAGGCACATGAACCAGCCGTTGTAGTCCACGTCGACGCGGGCGTGCAGCCACCGGCTGGAGCGGAGGTTGCGGTTGCCGAGGTCCCAGTTGTTGAACACCCCGGGCGCCGAGCCCCACCAGAACGAGTAGGGGGACACCCGCTCACCGAAGCTGTGCAGCGAGGCCTTGGCGAACAGGCTGAACATGTGCCCGCCGACGATCGTCGTCTTGCGGCAGAGGTCGCCGAACGTGATCGCGCGGACGATGCCCTCGGTCTCGCACTCCACGTCGTCGTCGAGCATCATCACGTACGTCGAGCGGCCGGCCCGCAGGCCCTCGTACTGCGCCCGTGCGAAGCCGCCGGAGCCGCCGATGTTGCCCTGCTCGATGATGCGCAGGCGCTCCCCCAGCGCCTTCTCGGCCTCCGGGAAGTACTCGGAGTCGACCACCTTCTCCTTGCCCTGCTCCATGACCAGGACCTCGTCGAGGTAGTCGCCGAGCCGGTCGGACTCGCCGAGCTGGGTGAGCAGCTTGGCGCAGAAGTCCTGCCGGTTCATCGTCGTGATGCCGATGGTGACCGTGCCGTGGCCGGCCCGGTCCTCGGGCACCTCGGCGGTCCACTCGGCGGACTCGACCACCACCTCCTCGTCGGCGGCGACGACGTCGTACCAGTACCAGCCGCCGTCGACGAAGGGCTTGAGTGGCAGGTCGAAGGAGTACTCCCCCTTCTTGCCCTCGTTGGTGGCCGAGTCGACCCGCTGGGAACGACCGTTGGCCATCGACTTGTAGACGGTGACGGTGGCGCCCCTGCCGGTGAGGCGGATGGTCAGGCGCACGTCCTTGACGATGGTCCAGCGCCGCCAGTAGGAGGCCGGGAAGGCGTTGAAGTAGGTGCCGAAGGAGAGCTTGTCGCCCAGCTTGAGCCGGTAGGCGGTGCGGGAGACGATCTGGTCGGGGTGGACCTGGGTGCCGGTGCCGACCGCCTGGCGCATCGCGACGGCGTTGAGCTCCTGGGCGGTCTTGTTGTGGCCGACCTCGTACTTGTCGGCGTCGAGGACGGCGGGGTCCGGGTCGATGTAGAGCCGGATCACGTCGGTGTCGCGGTCTGCCGGCATGATCTGGCGCTGCAGCAGCACGCGCGCGGTGCCCGGAGCGGCGGCCGCGGCGTCGCCGGTGGTCTGGGTGTGGGTGACGGTCATTCGTCGACTCCTCCGCTGGTCAGCTCGGTGCCCTCCGCGAAGTGGGGGCGGAGCTTGTTCTCGTACATCGACAGCGCCGACCCGATGGCCATGTGCATGTCGAGGTACTTGTAGGTGCCCAGCCGGCCACCGAAGAGGACCATCGGCTCCTGGCGCGCGAGGTCGCGGTACTTGAGCAGCTTCTCGCGGTCCTCGGCGGTGTTGATCGGGTAGTAGGGCTCGTCGCCCTCCTCCGCGAACCGGCTGTACTCGTGGACGATCACGGTCTTGCCCGGCAGGTGCGTCTTCACCCGCTCTGGGTGGAAGTGCTTGAACTCGATGATGCGGGTGAAGGGGACGTCCTGGTCGTTGTAGTTGACGACGCCGGTGCCCTGGAAGTCGTCGACGTCCTCGACCGACTCCTCGAGGTCGACGGTCCGCCACGAGAGCCGTCCCTCGGCGTTGCCGAAGTACTCGTCCACGGGGCCGGTGTAGACGATCGGGACCTTGCCCTTGTAGTCGTCGGCCACGTCGAAGAAGTCGGTGTCGAGCCGTACCTCGATGTTGGGGTGGTCGGCCATGCGCTCCAGCCAGGCGGTGTAGCCGTCGACCGGCAGCCCCTCGTAGGTGTCGCTGAACCACCGGTTTTCGAAGGTGTAGCGGACCGGCAGCCGGGTGATGATGTCGGCGCTCAGCTCGGTGGGGTCGGTCTGCCACTGCTTGGCGGTGTACCCCTTGATGAACGCCTCGTAGAGCGGCCGCCCGATGAGGCTGATCGCCTTCTCCTCGAGGTTCTGGGCGTCCTCGGTGGCGATCTCGCTCGACTGCTCCCGGATGAGGGCGCGCGCCTCGTCGGGCGTGTGCGACTTCCCGAAGAACTGGTTGATCAGGCCGAGGTTCATCGGCAGCGAGTAGACCTGGCCCTGGTACTTGCCGAAGACGCGGTGCTTGTAGTCGGTGAACGAGGTGAACCGGTTGACGTACTCCCACACCTTTTCGTTGGAGGTGTGGAAGAGGTGGGCGCCGTACTTGTGCACCTCGACGCCGGTGGTGGGGTCCTTCTCGCTGTAGGCGTTGCCGCCGAGGTGGTGGCGACGCTCGAGGACGAGCACCTTCAGGTCGAGCTCGTTCGCGCAGCGCTCGGCGATGGTGAGTCCGAAGAAGCCGGAGCCGACGACGACCAGGTCAGGGTTGGACAAGGCTTGATGTCTCCTCTGTGGGGTATCGCGCGATGGGTCAGTCTACGGATCCCGGCGGCGGCTGCCGCATCGAGCGCGCCGCCCGTAGGGCGCGGATCACATTCCGGGCCTCGCCACGTCCTCCTCGGAGCGGGCTGAGCACGACGACGACCCCGGTCACGAGCCACGGCTTGAGGCGGACCGCGGCGTTCTCGCCGTACCGGAAGTGCACCGCGAACAGGTTCCGGAACATGTAGAACCCCTTCCACGAGCCCAGGTCGTGCTGCTGGTCGAAGTCCAGCTGGCGGACCAGCACGGCGTCACGGACGCCCCAGATCCGGTAGCCGGCCCGCCGGGCACGCACCGCGAAGTCGACGTCGTCGTAGAAGATGAAGTACGTCGGGTCGGGCAGCCCGATCCGGTCCACCACGTCACGCCGCACCAGGAACCCCTCGAACGCCACGTTCTCGAGCTCGACCAGCTCCGGCATGGCCGCCCGGTCGCCGTACTCGGTCTCGACCATCCCCGTCTTGGGCCGGATCGCCAGGGGGTTGCGCAGGTCGAAGCGGGTGGCCGCCTTCTCGACCAGCCGGCCGGAGGTGTCCTCACGGACGGCCATCAGGCACGGCTCGTCGTGCCCGAGCAGCACCTCGAGGCAGTCCGGCGCCGGGACGACGTCGTCGTCCATCAGCCAGATCCGGTCGTGTCCGGCGTGGTGCGCCTGCTGCAGGCCGAGGTGGAAGCCTCCCGCGCCCCCGAGGTTGTCAGGGCAGTGGGTGACGTGGAGGGGCAGGCCCGCACCGTGGTGGCGTTCCAGCACCTCGCGCGTGTGGTCGGAGCTGGCGTTGTCGACCACGTAGACCGCGTCGGGCGACCGGGTCTGGGCAGCGAGGCCGTCGAGCATGCGGGCCAGCAGGTCGGCGCGGTTGAAGGTGACGACGACGACGGCGACGGACTCGCTCACAGCAGCTCCTCGTGGCCGGTGAAGTCGCCGCGGAGCGCGGCGCGCACGGCGCGGGCGCTCAGCCGGAGACGACCGGGGACGCGCCGGGTCAGGGTGTAGAACCACAGCGTCTTCGCCCAGAACATCAGCACGTGCGCCCAGCCGCGGTAGTCACGCAGGTTCAGGGTGTTGTTGCGCGCCATGCAGTAGTGCTTGAGGTCGCTGGGGCTGTGGTTGTAGGTGGTGCGTCCGAACATCATCGGCGTCCCCAGCTCGCCCACCGACGGATGGTGGACGCGGGCCACGGCGACCGTCGCGATCCGGGCGCCCGCGCGCTCGGCGCGGAGCCGGTACTCGTGGTCGTCGCCCCAGATGAAGTACTCCTCGCGCGGGTAGCCGATCCGCTCGGCGAGCTCACGCGTGACGAGGACGCCGTTGAAGGGGATCACCACGTCGCGGACCAGGCCCTCGACGGCCGCCTTCTCGACCGCGACCGTGTCGTGGACGACGCGGGTACCGCCGGGCAGCCGGATGGGGAACACCAGCCGGTCGGGGTCGGCCTCGTCCACCACCACCGGCCCCCAGAAGTCGAGGTCCTCACGGTCCAGCAGTCGTGGCAGGCAGTCGGGGTCGGGCAGGCCGTCGTCGTCCATCAGCCACAGCAGGTCGGCCCCGCGCTCCTCCACGGCGAGCCGCATCCCCTCGTGGAAGCCGCCCGCCCCGCCCCGGTTGCGGTCGAGGGTGCGGGCCAGCAGCCCCGGCTGGCCGGAGAGCCACGCACCGGTGCCGTCGGTGGAGGCGTTGTCGACGACGACGACGTCGTCCACCGCCGGGATCTCACCGAGCCGCGCCACCAGGCGCTGGAGCAGCGGCAGCCGGTTGAACGTGACGACGACCGCCACCACCCGCCGGTGGGGTTCCTGGCCGTCGGTGCTCACGGCTTCACCCTAGAGATCACCCCCGGAGGGCCGTCGGGCACCTCGGGGTCGGGTCAACAGGCCGCCCCGAGGTCCTCGGCCTCGTTGGCGGCGTAGCCCTCGGCGAGGCTGCCGATGGACCCACCGGTGGTCGACGTGGAGGCGCGACGCTTGCGCGGCTTCTTCTCGGGCGGGGCGGCCTCGCCCGACGCCCGGTCGAGGGCCTGGTCGATCATCGCGTGGATCTCCGCCACGTCGGGGTCACCGGTGTTGATCCGGGGCGGCACCAGGGACACGGTCGACACCCGCTGCGACTTCGCCTTGAGCGCCAGGTCGAGGAAGCGCCCGACCTCCGAGGTCGGGATGGAGGTCGAGACCATCTGGGACCCGGCACGGGCGATGCGCTCGAAGTTGCGCAGCGCGACCTGCGGGCTGACCTGGTGGAGCATCGCGTTCATGACGCACTTCTGGCGCGCCATCCGCGAGTAGTCGTCGGAGCCGTAGCGTGCTCGCGCGAACCACAGCGTCTCCAGTCCGTCGAGCTGCTGGCGCCCGGGCTCGATGTAGCGGAAGTAGGACTCGTGCGGGAGCCCCACCGGGATCCGGTCGCGGACGGTCAGCGTCACCCCGCCGACGGCGTCGACGAGCTGGCGGAACCCCCGCAGGTCGACCATCGCCCAGTAGTTGATGTCGAGGTCGGTGATGCCCTCCACCGCCATGAGGGTGGCGTCGATGCCGGGGGTCTCGGAGCCGCGGAAGAGCTCGGGCCGGTCGGTGGCCCAGGTGCTGACGCCGTTGAGGTAGCAGCCCTCGCAGTCGAAGCCGTCGGGGAACTCGCGGGCCATGACCGAGCCCTCCCGGAAGGGGAACCTGGCGAGGTTGCGCGGCAGGCTGATCAGCACGGTGCGGCCGCTCTCGGCGTCGATGCTCGCCACCGTGATGCTGTCGGGGCGCAGCCCGAACCGGCCGGCGCCGGCGTCGCCGCCGAACAGGGCGACGTTGTAGCGGCCGTCCGCCGCGGCCACGGCCTCGCCGTCGCCGAACACCGTCACCAGCGAGTCCCGGTAGACCCCGGTGAGGTGGGACCCGAAGAGCAGGGCGCCGGCCACGGAGAGGCACAGCACGCCGTTGACGCCGACGACCGCACGGCGGTGGGCGAAGGAGAGGGTGAGCGGCTGGCCGATCCGCCAGGCGTCGACGAACAGGGCCGCCCAGCCCAGCGCGAGGGCGATGAGCCCGAAGCGCACCAGCGCCAGGACCGTCGTGCTCGACACCAGCCAGAACGCGAACACCGGCCAGATCAGCACGGCGGCGAGCGTCAGGACCGCCCCGAGGACGAGGCCGAACCAGACCCGCATCGCGATCCGGCCGACGTCACGGTTGCCGGCGACCAGCTGGGCCGAACCCGGGAGCACCAGCGTCATCAGCATCAGTGCGACGGCACGACGGAACCGGACGCGCGCGGCCCGCTCGTCGGCGGGGCGCCGACGGTAGGGACCAGGGGCGGCAGGTGGCGTGCCGGGCATGGGTGCCTCTCGGTGCTCGGGGAAGGAAGCAGCGTGAGGCTCAGTATCACCAGTCACACGGGTCACACGCGGGAGGACACACCCACCGGCCCGCGGTCAGCCGTCGCGGCGTCCCGACTCGATCTCCGCCCTCCGGGCCAGGCGGTGCGCCCGCCGGATCTCCGCCTCGCGCCAGCGTCGCTGCTCGTCGGGGGTGTCGCGCACCAGGTCGGGCACCGGTCGCGGCCGGCCCTCGTCGTCGATGGCCACGAACACCAGGTACGCGGAGGCGACGTGGAGCGGCTCGTCGGCGGCGCTCCCCCACGGCTGCGCCTCGACGCGCACGCCGATCTCCATCGAGGAGGTGCCGACCCAGTTCACCTGGGCGAGCGTGCGCACGATGTCACCGACGTGCACGGGCTGCAGGAAGGCCATCTCGTCCATGAAGGCGGTGACGGCGGGGCCGTCGCCGTGGCGGTTGGCCACAGCGCCTGCCGTGGAGTCCACCAGCTTCATGACCTCGCCACCGTGGACGGTGCCGAGCAGGTTGGCGTGCTCGGAGTCGGTCATCATCGCCAGCGAGACCCGCGAGTGGCTGGCGGGGAGGGAGGGACGGTCCTGGGCCATGGCGGCACGGTAGTTTCTCCCGCATGGCAGATCGTCCCCAGGGTGGCCCGGAGAAGGGCTCGCCCGAGTACCGCTGGCTCTACGGCTCGAAGGGCCAGCAGCCGTCCGATGACGAGACCCGGGCGATCCCGGAGCAGCAGCGGGGCGACGAGACCCGGGTGATGCCCGCAGCCCGTCGTGAGGCGCGCGGCGGCGGTGCCGCTCCCGCAGCGCCGCCGCGGCGTCCCGCCGGAGGAGGACCTCCGGCCCGCTCCCGCCGCCCCCGCTTCCGGCTGCGCTGGCTCTGGCTGCTGCTCGTGCTGTGGCTGGTCTTCCTCGTCGTGGTCCCGCTGCTGGCCTGGAGCCGGGTCGACAAGGTCAACGCGTTCCCGAAGGGTGACCGTCCCGCCGACCAGCCGGGGACGACCTACCTCATGGTGGGCTCGGACTCCCGCGGCGACCTGTCCCCGGCCGAGCGCCGCCAGCTCGGCACCGGGAACGCCTCGGGCAACCGGACCGACACCATCATGCTGCTGCACACCGGCGCCGGCCCCAACCTGCTGATGTCCATCCCCCGCGACTCCATCGTCGAGGTGCCGGGCTACGGGCAGACCAAGATCAACGCCGCCTACGCCTACGACGGTCCCCGGCTGCTGGTCCGCACCGTCGAGGGCGCGACCGGGATCCGCATCGACCACTTCGTCGAGGTGGGCTTCGGTGGTTTCGTCGACCTCGTCGACGCCGTCGGCGGCATCGAGGTGTGCCCGCCGTTCCCCATGAACGACCCGTTGGCGAAGATCAAGCTCAAGGAGGGGTGTCAGGAGGTCGACGGCCCCGACGCCCTGGGCTACGCCCGCTCCCGGAAGACCGACGAGAAGTACGGCGACCTGGGTCGCGCCTCGCGGCAGCGCGAGGTCGTGTCGGCCATCGGGCGCGAGGCCGTCTCCCCGTGGTCGGTCCTCAACCCGGTGCGCTACTACCGGCTCAACATGGCCGGCGCACGCGCCGTCCGGGTCAGCGAGGGCACCTCGCCGTTCTCCATGGCGCGGTGGGCGCTGGCGATGACCCGCGTCAACGGCGAGAACGGCCTGACCTGCGGTGTCCCGGTCGCCGACTTCGCCGTCAACTGGGACCAGGAGCGCTCCGAGCAGATGTTCACCTACATCCGCGAGGACGACACGGAGAGCATCCCCAAGCAGCTCTGCACCCCGACCGGGTTCCCGCGCTGAACCACCTCAGCCGTCGAGGAGGGATCCACCGATCTCGCGTGCGTGGCCGACGAGCTCGGCGACCACCGCGTCCCCGACCCGGACCGTGACGTCGTAGACGCCCTCGCGCCCTGCCCGCGTCCGCTCGACGGCGGTGGCGACCAGCTCGTCGTGGAGGCGGGTGGGCGCCCGGAACCGGATCTCCGCGCCCGCGGCGACCGTGCGGCGCCCGTAGGAGTTGCAGGCGAAGGCGAAGGCGCTGTCGGCCAGGGCGAAGGTGAGCCCGCCATGGCCGATGGCGTGGCCGTTGACCATGTCCTCGCGGACGCGCATCGCGAGCACCGCACGGCCGGGGCCGACCTCCACGATGCGCATGCCGAGCGCCTGGCTGGCCCGGTCCTCGGCCCACATCGCCTCCGCGCTCTGCCGGGCCACCTCCTGCGCGCTCACCGGGCCACGGTAGCGACGGCCTGCCGGCGTCGGTGCCGCATGGCGTCCAGGGACACGGGTACGGCATCCCCATGACGTCTCCGGCAGCCCACGTGGACACCGTCGTCTTCGACATCGACGGCACCCTGGTCGACTCCAACTACCACCACACCATCGCCTGGCACCGGGCCTTCCGCGCCCACGGCCACGACGTGCCCTGCTGGCGGATCCACCGGTGCATCGGGATGGGCGGCGACCGTCTCGTCGCGGCTGCCGCGGGTCAGGAGGTGGAGGACCGGGACGGTGACGCGGTGCGCAAGACCTGGGAGCAGGAGTACGACGAGATGCTGCGTGAGCCGACCGCCCTGCCCGGCGCGCGCGAGCTGTTGAGCACGCTGCGCGACCGCGGGATGACCGTCGTGCTGGCCAGCTCGGCCATCCCCCGGCACGCCTCCCGTGCCCTGGAGCTGCTGGGGGCCGACGAGCGGGTGGACGAGGTCACGACGAGCGAGGACGCCGAGGAGTCAAAGCCGGACCCCGAGCTGCTGGAGGCCGCGATCGCCCGGGCCGACGCCCGCAGCAGCGTGCTGGTCGGGGACTCGGTCTGGGACGTCGAGGCCGCCAACCGCGTGGGGATCCGCACCGTGGCGGTGCTCACCGGCGGGTTCTCCGAGGCCGAGCTGCGGTCGGCAGGCGCGGCCTGGGTCCTCAGCGACACGCGCGACCTGCTGGCGCGGCTGGACGACGTCGTGGGTCGACGCTCCTGAACGATCAGGCCGAGAGGCGCAGCACCGAGAGCAGGGTGCGCGCGGCCTCTCCCCCGCGCTCCTCGGCCACCCCGACGGCCTGCGGGACGTCGAGGTCGTCGAGCAACGCGGTCAGGACCGCCTCGCGGCCGCCGCTGGCCGGGCGACCGGCCGCCGCCCGCAGCCGGTCGAGCAGGGCGGTGGCCTCGGCCAGCTGGCCGGGGTCGTAGTCCCACGGCTCGTCCCAGCGCCGGTGGAGCAGCAGCAGCCGGATCGCCGCCCCCTCGTGGTCGGCGAGCAGGTCGCGGACGTGGACCAGGTTGCCGGTCGACTTGGCCATCTTGGCGCCGGCGACGTGGACGGTGCCGACGTGCATCTGGCGGCGGGCGAACGGCTGAACACCGGTCGCCGCCTCCACCATCGCCGCCTGGTAGGCGTGGTGCGGGAAGACCAGGTCGGCACCGCCGACGAGGACGTCGACCCCCGTCCCGAAGACGCTCATCGCCATCGCCGAGCACTCCACGTGCCAGGCCGGGCGCCCCCAGCCCCAGGGGCTGGGCCAGGCGGGCTGCTCGTCGTCGGAGGGCCGCCACAGCGGCACGTCCCACGGCTGCTGGCGCCCGTCCTCGGCGTGGTCGCCGAAGTCACCGAGCGCAGCCAGGGCCTCCTGCTCGTCCAGGCCGGCGCGGTCGAGGTCGGCCGGGGCGCGGAAGAAGACCGTGCCGCCGGCCTCGTAGGCATGGTCGAGGCGGAGCAGCGCGTCGGCCAGCTGCACGACCTGGGTGACGTGGGCGCGCGCTCGCGGCGTCGCGTCGGGGCGGGCGACGGCCAGGTCGCGCATGTCGCGGTCGAAGAGGAACTCCTGGGTGACGGCGACGTCGTCGTAGGGTCGGTGCCGTTCCCTCGCCGCCGCAGTCAGCACGTCGTCGACGTCGGTGACGTTGCGGCAGGTCACCGGAGGGACCTCGACCGCGCGGGCCACGCTCGCGAGCAGGTCGGCCCAGACGAAGGTCGCCGCGTGGCCGAGGTGGGTGACGTCGTACGGCGTGATGCCGCAGGTGTAGATGCGCGCCGCGCCGGTCAGCGGGAGCGGCGCCCCCGCCAGTGTCAGGTCTGCTGCGCGGGGTCGGGTCGGGTGCAGCGTGTAGCGGCCGCCACTGCCGATCACCCCGGGCGTGCTCACTCCCATGCGTCCGATCATGCCCGACGCGGGGCGCGACCGCGGGCGAGGAGTCTCAGGCGGCCTCCTGGACCAGCTCGGCGCGGAGCCGGTCGAAGAGGTTGGCCAGCAGCCGGGAGACCTGCATCTGCGTCACGCCGATCTCCCGCCCGATCTCCGCCTGCGTCCGGCCCTGCCCGAACCGGAGCTCGAGGATGCGTCGCTCCCGGTCCGACAGCTCGCGCAGCAGCGGCCGCAGGGCGACCCGTGCCTCCGCCTGGGTGTAGCCGGGGTCGCTTCCGCCCAGCCGTTCGACGGGCGCCGCGTCGTCGTTCTCCGGCCCGGCGTCCAGGGAAGCGGGGACGAAGCAGCCGTTGGCGCTCAGCGCCTCGAGGACGGGCTCGGTGTCGACGTCGAGGTGCTCCGCGAGCTCGGACGAGACCGGCTCGCGTCCCAGCAGCTGCCAGAGCTCCCCGCGAGCCCGACTGATCCGCGCCTGCATCTCCTGGACCGAACGGGGTGGTCGGACGACCCATCCTGCGTCGCGGAAGTGGCGCCGGATCTCGCCACGGATGGTCGGGACGGCGAAGCTGAGGAAGTCGGTCGCCTTGTCCGGGTCGTAGCCCCGGACGGCCTTGACCAGTCCCACGCAGGCGACCTGCTCGAGGTCGTCGGTCGAGATGCCGCGGCCGTGGTAGCGGGCGGCCACCTCGCGGGCGACCGGGACGTTGAGGGTGATGAGCTCGTTCTCGAACACACGCCGGCGCGGCCCCGTGGCCAGCGCGAGCTCACCCAGCAGCTCCTCGGTCGCGGCTCGCCGTTCGGCTCTCTCGGTCTGTGCGGATGGTGAGACCAATGTCGGAACACCTCCCGAATGGTGCGTGTTGGCACGGCCTGTCGGCTCGACCGCCGTTCTCCACACAACCACCGGGTCGGGCTCGCCGCAATCGCCTGACCGGGTGAGATCAGGCTGGGCACGCCCGGTTGCCGCCGCGGCCTCGATGACCCCGGTCACTGGTCGGGCCCGTCGTGGGCCGGTCGGGACACCAGCTGCGTGAGAGGCGCACCGACCGGCCACGACCCGTGGGAGTCCGCCGCAGCGGAGCCGGGCCCGTACCCAGCACACCGATCGGGCATGCATGCCCGTACAGGCACGGGGTACGACGCCGCCATGCACACGGCCGAACCCGCGTTCCGCATCGACCCGGGCACGCAGCTGAGCACCCGCGACGACCTCGTCGCCCTGCTCCGAGACCAGCACGACGACCTGAGGGTGACCCTCGAGCGACTGCCGCGGCTCGCGGGTCCAGCCCGCGACGACGAGTTCTGGCAGGTACGCCGGCGGCTGGCCGTGCACCACGCCCTCGAGTCGCTGCTGCTCGCAACCGGGGCGGCGCGGGACCTGCGGCCCGATCTCGGCGAGGCGATCGGCGACGTCGAGCAGCTGGACACCGACGACTCGGCCTTCGCGGCCGCCGCGCGACGGGTGCTGCTCGCCCACGAGCAGCACGTCGAGCACCAGGAGCCGGTGCTGCGCGACCTCGCCGGCGAGCTGACCGAGGTCGAGCGGGCGGTCGCGGAGACGGCCGTGGCGCTGTGGCTGGGCGAGGGCGACACCTACCTCGGCCACGACTACCGCGACATGGTCGCGGCCGCCCGTTCCCAGCTCGAGGACGCCAGCGCCCCCGGTCACGGTCCCCGCCCCTGACGCGACCACGCGGTCCGTGGAGGATGGGGGGATGAGCGCGCCGGGACCGGAACGACTCACGCGCAACTGGAACGAGATCCTGCAGGAGCTGCGAGTCGCGCAGACCGGCGTGCAGATCCTGACCGGCTTCCTGCTGACCGTGCCGTTCGCGAGCCGGTTCACCGACCTCACGGACCGGCAGGTCACCGTCTACCTCGTGGTGCTGTCGGGCTCGGTCCTGACCACGGCCCTGGTCACGGCGCCGGTGGCCTACCACCGGGTGCTGTTCCGCCGCCGCGAGCGGGAGTGGCTGGTGGAGGCGGCCAACGTGACGGCCCGGCTGGGGCTCACCACCATGGCGCTGACCAGCGCCGGCGTGCTCTTCCTCGTCTTCGACGTGGTCGTGGGGTTGCTGGCGGCCGCGCTGGCGCTGACCGCCGCACTCGCCTGCTTCGTCGGGCTCTGGGCCGTGGTGCCGTGGTGGACCCGGCGGAGCTGACCGGTCTCAGTGGTTGCGCAGCGCCTCGATCAGCTCGTCCTTGGTCATGTCCGAGCGGCCCTCGACGTCGAGCTCCGCCGCGCGGTCGCGGAGCTCCTCGACCGTCCACTCCTCGTAGGCGGGTGAGGACCCACCCCGCTGGCCGACCTCGGACCGCGAGCTGTTGGCAGCGGCGTTCGCGATGCGCGCCGCCTTCTCCTTGCTGTTGCCCTCGTCGCGCAGCTTCTCGTACAGCTCCTCGTCCTTGACGCTGGGCCCCGGCGTCTTCTTCTCGGGCATGGCGACCTCCTGTCGTCGTTCTGTCGTCGTCCGGCTGACGGGACGTACCCCGACCTCGCCTCCCGCATCCCTCCCGGCCCGGTCAGGCGACGTGCATGCGCGTGGCCACGACGGGTACCGGAGCCTGGCGGACGCGTTGTCCCGACCCCCGAGCTGAGGAGCACCACGATGAGGATCGGCTACTTCCTGTCCTGCGAGGAGTACACACCTGCCGAGCTGCTGCAGCAGGCTGCGGCCGCCGAGCGGGCGGGCTTCGACGCCCTCTGGATCAGCGACCACTTCCACCCGTGGAACGACGAGCAGGGGCAGAGCCCCTTCGTCTGGTCGGTCATCGGCGCCCTCTCCCAGGTCTGCTCCCTGCCGGTCACGACGGCCGTGACCTGCCCGACCGTGCGCACCCACCCCGCCGTCATCGCCCAGGCGGCCGCCACCTCCTCGGTGATGCTGGGCGGCCGCTTCGTCCTCGGTGTCGGCACCGGCGAGGCGCTCAACGAGCACGTCCTCGGAGACCCGTGGCCCTCGCTCGACGTACGGCTCGAGATGCTGGAGGAGGCCGTCGCCCTGATGCGCAAGCTGTGGGAGGGCGGGTTCGTCACCCACCGGGGACGCCACTACCGCACCGACACGGCCCGCATCTACACCCTGCCCGACGAGCCTCCCCCGATCTACATGTCGGCGTTCGGACCCAAGGCACTGGACGTCGCCGGCCGGATAGCCGACGGCTTCATCAACACCAGCGACGACGCCGACATGGTCGCCACGTTCAAGAAGGACTCCGGTGGCAAGCCGGCCCAGGGCGGCTACAAGGTCGCCTGGGCGGACTCCGTGGACGAGGGAGTCGACCACGCGCACCGGATCTGGTCCAACGCCGGCCTGCCCGGAGAGCTGGCCCAGGTCCTCCCCTCACCACGTCACTTCGAACAGGCCTCGCAGCTGGTCACCCGGGAGTCGACCGCCGAGAGCGTGGTCGCGGGGCCGGAGGTCGAGGCCCACGTCGAGCAGCTGCGGTCCTACCTCGCCGCGGGGTACGACGAGGTCTACGTGGCCAACATGGGGCCGAACCACGCGGCGATGATCGAGGCCTACGGCCGCGACGTGCTCCCCGAGATCCGGGGCTGACCAGCCCGTACGGGCTATTCCGTCCCGTCCCTCCCGGGCGGACACTCGGAGCATGGCTGTCGTCGGCCACCCCGCGGTGGACGAGCTGCTGGCCCGGGCGCGGGCCCGGCTTGACCGCGTCACCGTGGCCGGGCTCGCCGCCGAGGTGGCGGCCGGCGCGGTGGTCGTCGACGTACGTCCCCTCGAGCAGCGGCAACGGGACGGTGCGCTGCCCGGGGCCATCGTGGTGGACCGCAACGTGCTGGAGTGGCGTCTGGACCCCGGCAGCCCGTTCCGGCTCGCGGTGGCGACGTCGGCGGACGTGCGCTACGTCCTCGTGTGCAACGAGGGGTACGGCTCGAGCCTCGCGGCGGCCACGCTGCAGGACCTCGGCCTCGGCCGCGCCACCGACCTCGTGGGCGGCTACCAGGCGTGGCTGGCGGCCGGGTCGGTCACAGCTGGGCCTGCACGCCCGCCAGCAGCTGCCGCGCCATGACGATCCGCTGCACCTGGTTGGTGCCCTCGTAGATCTGGGTGATCTTGGCGTCGCGCATCATCCGCTCGACGGGGTAGTCGCGGGTGTAGCCGTAGCCGCCGAGCACCTGCACGGCGTTGGTGGTCACCTCCATCGCGACGTCGGAGGCGAAGCACTTGGCGGCGGCGCCGAAGAAGGTGAGGTCGGGGTCGTTGCGCTCGGAGCGCCCAGCCGCGGCGTAGGTGATCTGCCGGGCGGCCTCGACCTTCATGCCCATGTCGGCGAGCATGAACTGCAGGCCCTGGAACTCGGCGATCGACTTGCCGAACTGCTGGCGCTCCTTGGCGTAGTCGAGGGCGTAGTCGAGGGCGCCCTGCGCGACGCCGACAGCCTGGGCGGCGATGGTCACCCGGGTGTGGTCGAGGGTGCGCATCGCGATCGAGAACCCCTCGCCCTCCGACCCGATCATCCGGTCACCGGGGATCCGGACGTTGTCGAGGTAGACCTCCTTGGTCGGGCTCCCCTTGATGCCGAGCTTCTTCTCCGGCGCTCCGAAGGACACCCCCTCGTCGGCCTTCTCGACCACGAACGCAGTGATGCCGCCGCGGGTGCCCTTCTCGGGATCGGTGACCGCCATGACGGTGTAGTACGCCGACTCCTCGGCGTTGGTGATCCACCGCTTCACACCGTTGAGGACCCACTCGTCACCGTCGCGCTCGGCGCGGGCCTTCATGCCGCCGGCGTCCGACCCCGCGTCGGGCTCGGACAGGCAGTAGGAGAAGCCGCCCTCGCCCGCGGCCAGCTTCGTCAGGTAGGTCTTCTTCAGCTCCTCGGACCCGGCGAGCTGCAACGGCAGCGAACCCAGCTTGTTGACCGCCGGGATCAGGCTGGAGCTGACGCAGGCACGGGCGACCTCCTCGATGACCAGGCAGGTCGCCAGCGCGTCGGCGCCGGCTCCGCCGTACTCCTCGGGCACGTGGGGGGCGTGGAAGTCGGCGGCCTGCAGCGCCTCGGCGGCCTCGCGCGGGTAGCGGGCCTCCTCGTCGACGGCGGCGGCGTACGGCGCGACCTTGGCGTCGCAGACGGCTCGGACGGCCTCGCGGACCGCCAGGTGCTCCTCGGGGAGTGCGTAGAGCGGGAAGTCGGTCATGCCCCGGATCCTACGGGCGAGTAGGGCGGCCCCCGGACGTGGGCGGCGTCGGGGAGGATGGCGGCATGGCCGAGCCCTGGCGCGACCCTGCGACCATCCAGTCCCTGCTCCGTGACAGCGAGACCTGGGCGGTGGTCGGCCTGTCCGGCAACCACCACCGCACCGCCTACCGGATCGCGGCGACCCTCCAGCGGCGGGGCAAGCGCGTCGTGCCGATCCACCCGGACGCGCCGGAGGTGCTGGGCGAGCAGGGCTACGCCACGCTCGCCGACGTCCCGTTCGCCATCGACGTCGTGGACGTGTTCCGTCGGTCGGAGGCCGCGGGCGAGTTCGCCGACCAGGCCGTGGAGGTCGGGGCGGGCGGCGTGTGGTTCCAGCTGGGCGTCGTGGACGTCGAGGCGTTCCGGCGTACGACGGCGGCGGGCGTGCCGATGGTCATGGACGTCTGCCCCACCATCGAGTGGCGCAGCACGTGACCGACCTGCGCATCCCCGCCGGCCCCGGCATCCCCCACGGCCTGGTGATCCCCGAGACCGAGCTGGTGGAGCGGTTCAGCCGCTCGTCCGGACCGGGTGGCCAGTCGGTCAACACCACCGACAGCCGGGTGGAGCTGGTCTTCGACGCGTCGGCCTCCGCGGTGCTCACGGGTTCCCAACAGGCCCGGGTCGGCACGATCCGGGTCGTGGCGTCCGAGCACCGGTCCCAGCACCGCAACCGCGCGGCTGCCCGCACCCGCCTGGCCCAGCAGGTCCGTGAGGCACTCACCCCGCCACCGCCGCCCCGTGTCCCGACCAAGCCCTCCAAGGCGTCGCGGCGGCGCCGGCTCGAGGCCAAGCGCCGTCGCGGGCAGGTCAAGTCCATGCGTGGCCGGGTGCGGGACTGATGACGCGCACGTCGGTCGAGTGGTCTCGACAGGCTCGACCAACGTGTGGCCCGGTCTCGACGTCGCAGGGGGTGGTCACGCCGGAGGTTGAGGTGCGAAGGCGTACAACGCCTGAGCCACGAAACCCCCGGGCCGTACGACGCCAACCCCACGCCACGTCGGTCGAGGTGGTCTCGACAGGCTCGACCAGCGTGTGGTCCCGGGGTGTTCACGCCGTCTCGACCCCACGGAGGTCGAGCATGTCGAGACCCAGGTCCGGGGTGTGGAGAACCGCTCAACCACGGGGGTTGGTGTCAGTGGTGAGTGCTTGAGTAGGGGTCATGGCGATCACCGCTCCCGAGCAGCCCGACACCCGCGCGGTGCCGGATGACGCTGCGGGGGTGCTGGCCTTCGCCCGCCAGCGTCGGGCGGCCGCTGATCGGGCTGAGGCCGAGTTGTTGGCGGCGGCGGTGCAGTGGGCGGTCATCCACCCCGCCGAGTCGGTGGAGGACGCCGAGACCTACACCTTCCGCTCCGGCCTGGAAGGGGTGATCCCGATCGCGGGCCCCGGCGCACCCCTGGTCGCGGAGTTCTCCGTGGCCGAGTACGCCGCAGCAGTGGGCCTGTCGACCGAGGCCGGCAAGCACTACCTCGGCCAGGCCGTCGAGCTGCGCTACCGGCTGCCGCGGCTGTGGCGGCGGGTGATGGCCGGGGACCTGCCGGCCTGGAAGGCCCGCCGGGTCGCCGACGCCACCATCGGCACCGACCTCACCCCCGAAGCCGCCACGTTCGTCGACCAACACGTCGCCCCGGTGGCCCACAAGATCCGCCCCACCGCCCTGGACCGACTCGTCGAGGAAGCCATCGGCCGGTACATGCCCGACCAGGCCGAACGACGCCGCCGCGACGGCCTCGACCGGCGGCACTTCACCATCGACCGCAACCACGTCTCCTTCGACGGCACCACCTACGTCACCGGCGAGCTCGACCTCGCCGACGCGATCGACCTCGACGACGCCGTACGTGGGCTGGCCACCCAGCTGGCCGACCTCGGCTCCGAGGCGACCCTGGACCAGCGCCGCGCCCTCGCGGTCGGCGAGCTCGCCCGCCGCCAGCTCACCCTCGACCTCACCGACCCCGACGCCGACGACGGTGCCGCCGGTGCCGAGGCTGCCGGGGGTTTCGAGGCTCGCTGCGCTCGCACCTCAACCACCGGCGACCACGCGACCCGCACGCCGGTACGGAAACCGGTCCGCAAGACCGTGCTCTACCTCCACCTCAGCACCGACGCCCTCACCGGCAACAACGGGATCGGTCGCTGCGAGACAACCCGCAAGCCGGTCACCACTCACCAGATCCGCGACTGGTGCGGCCACCCCGACACCCACCTGGTGGTCCAGCCCGTCATCGACCTCAACCAGCACGTCCACGTCGACCAGTACGAGATCCCCGACCGGATCACCGAGCACGTGGCCCTGCGCGACGTCACCTGTGTCTTCCCGCACTGCACCCGCCCCGCCCGCCGCCTTCGGCCAGATGGACACGGCTGCGACCACGACCACATCCGGCCCTACGCCGAGCATCCCCACACCTGCAGCCACGGCATCGCACCCCTGTGCCGACGCCACCACCGCCACAAGACCCACGGGGGCTGGACGTACGACGCCCTCGAGCCCGGCGGGTACCTCTGGACCTCACCCCACGGCTACCGCTACCTCCGCGACCACACCGGCATCACCGCCATCGATCCCGCGGACGACAATCCGCCCGAGCCCGGCCCACCCACGCGACATTGACGCCGCCCCACACCCCGCCCAGCACAGGGCGGGGCCACCGACACGCTCAGCCGGCCTCGTAGAGCAGCGCCACGTCGCCGGCACCGAGCCGCAGCTCCTGGCCCGTGATGACCCAGTCGACGCGCTCGGCGCCGAGCACCGCCATCACGCCCGCCTCGACCTCGCCACGCTCCCCCGGGCAGGCACGCAGCGTGGTCACGACCTCGGAGAGGACCAGCTGGTCGTCCTCGACCGTCACGTCTCCCCCGCCGCCGTTGCACCCGGTGCGGAACCGGATCCCGCCCTCCTCGATCGTCAGGTCCGCCTCGACGGACCCGACTCCCCGCAGGGACACAGCGTCGCCGTCGACGCGCTCGATGCCGGTGAGTCGCCACCGGGTGCCCTCGAGCGGGGCGGCAGGAGCCATGTCCGGAACCGTATCCGGGCGCAGGAGCTGCAGCTCGGCGTCAGGACCGGTGAGGGACCAGGTGTCGTCCGTCGCGCTCAGCTGCGGCCGGCCGGTGAAGAAGTCGACGAGCCAGGCGTCCTGGTCGTGCCCGGCCCCGGGGCACCCCATCTCCGTCCCGCCGACCCCGTCGACCTCGAGCACCCCGTCGACGACGCGGGCCGTGCCCGTCATGGTGTTGCAGGTGGCGGAGAAGGAGACCTCGCCCTCGCGGAAGTCGACCCGGGCCCGGTCCCCCGACTGGAACGGGGCGGGCAGCGACGCGACGACGAACTCGCCCGAGGGCAGCTCGCCGGGCCAGGGGGGCTCACCCGCGGTGCGGCCCGTCTCGGACCCGCACG